>DVJD01000104.1 GCA_018710785.1 Candidatus Fimimorpha excrementavium | reverse complement strand
TCAGCCCTTCGGGCGCAAAAGAATCTTAGTACCGCTGCGTTTTTCACTAAGCGAGAGCGGTCCAGCAAAGTGTCTTCCACCTCTCTCTGGCGTCCGGTTCACAGATTGTTCATTCATGCGTTTGTCCTGGTATGGCCTCCTCACTTTTCACACAAAAAATCCCCGCCTCCAGTATTTGCTGCGGAAGCAGGGATTTTTATGGATCAAGAGGTGAAATTATTCACCGAAATATCTCTTTAACAGACCGGCAAATGCTTTTCCGTGACGAGCCTCGTCTCTGGCCATTTCATGTACAGTGTCATGGATGGCATCCAGGTTAGCAGCCTTTGCACGCTTTGCAAGATCAAACTTACCAGCTGTAGCGCCGTTTTCAGCAGCGACACGCATTTCCAGATTCTTCTTTGTGCTGTCTGTAACAACTTCGCCCAGAAGTTCAGCAAATTTTGCAGCATGTTCTGCTTCTTCATAAGCAGCCTTTTCCCAGTAAAGACCGATTTCCGGATATCCTTCTCTGTGAGCAACACGAGCCATTGCCAGATACATACCTACTTCACTGCATTCTCCTTCGAAGTTTGCTCTTAAATCTTTCAGGATATCTTCGCTGACACCCTGAGCTACGCCTACCACGTGCTCGGCAGCCCATGTCATATCTTCCTTCTGCTCTGTGAATTTGGAAGCCGGAGCCTTACAAATCGGACAGAATTCCGGAGCTGCTTCTCCTTCATATACATAACCACAAACCTGACAGACAAATTTCTTCATAGTAGTATTCTCCTTTATATGATGTATTTTGATACGCCACCCTGGTTGACAGGAGGCAGGTAACAATCGTGCCAGTAATCAATAACAGTAATGATTACTGATATTAAGATAACATAGAAAAATCACTTTGTCAAGCGTTTTGTTTTTTATAAATAAATTTTTTTTTTCAGTTTGCCAAAATGATCTGAAAGTTAGCTTTAACAAATATACCATACATGGGCAAACCGCCGGAATCCGCAATCAAACAGAAACCAACGGTCTGATAATAGTATGGAATGGCATTGCTTTTCTAGGATGTTTTCTGATTCAGATAATCTGAGGATTCCAGGCAAGTCTTGCAGATGCCGTAAAAACAAATGGAATGACTGTCGATCTGACCGTCAAATGTTTTCTGCGCCTTCTGATCCAGACCGGGATTGGCAGGAATATGGATATCCTGAACACTTCCGCAGTGACGGCAGTAAAAATGGTAGTGCGGCTCTGTATTGGGATCAAAATGATCGGAGCTATCGCCGCAGCTGATCTTACTGATCTCTCCAATGGATGCCAAAAGAGAAAGATTCCGGTATACGGTCCCCAAACTGATGTTGGGAAATTCTTTCTTTATATTGACATAAACAGTGTCGGCAGTGGGATGATCCGTTCTGGTCATCAAGAAGCGTTTGATCGCTTCACGCTGTCTGCTGTATTTTAACATAAGGTACCTCCTGCATAGTGAAGGGGGCAAAGGTATTGGGAAATAAATGCCCACCGTTATAATGATACAATAATAATAATTGTTACTGATTATTTTACATCAAAATTCCATTCATTGTCAATCCAAGATTGCCGCATATCAAAAAAAATTTTGATACTTAAAAATTCTTAACTTTTTGTAAAGAAGCGACATTTTATTGTCAGGTATGGTATAATGGTACAGGTTTCATTTGCAAACCCAAAATACGGTGTATCACGCATTGCGTTTAGAAGGAGTTTAAGACAATGGCTTTACCAAAGAGATATGAAGCGATCGATGAGTGGAAGACGCTGATGTTTTTATATGATTCAGCACTCCGCGAAATCAATACAAAGATAGAGATTCTGAACAATGAGTTTCTGCATGTCCACAATTATAATCCCATCGAACATGTGAAGTCCAGAATCAAATCAGCGGAAAGTATTGTAAAAAAGCTGAAAAGGGACGGCCATGAGGCCACTGTGGATAATATGGTGAAGTATTTGAATGATATTGCCGGTATCCGCATTATCTGTTCGTTCACTTCTGATATTTATAAAATCGCCGATATGATCAGCAACCAAAGCGATGTCAAGGTTCTGATGATTAAAAATTACATAGCGAATCCCAAACCCAATGGCTATAAGAGCTACCACATGGTGGTGTCCATACCGATCTTCTTGTCAGACGGGCCGGTGGACACGAAGGTGGAGATCCAGATCCGTACGATTGCCATGGATTTCTGGGCCAGCCTGGAACATAAGATTTATTACAAATTTGAAGGAAAAGCGCCGGCTTATATCAGCGAGGAACTGAAAGAGTGTGCCGATATGGTGAATATGCTGGACGAACGGATGCTGTCTTTGAATGAGGCCATCAAAGCGCTGGAGGAAAAAGAACGGGAAGAGCAGGAAGCGGAAGAAAAGAGACGGCAAAAAGAAGCATGACAGCATAAGGATCGAACATCAGAGAGGGTGCTGCAAAATTCGCAGCACCCTCTTTCCGTTAAAATTCTTTATCCAGCATACTGTCGTCGGCTTCCACATCTTCCATTTCTTTCTGGAGGTGGATCTCCTGTTCGGCAGACAGCTCGGAATTCAGATCCATATAGATGATGAAGATATCGCTCAGACTTTTATGGGTCTCCTCAGCGATTTTTTCCATCTCCGGTCTGAGGGCTTCCAGCTGGGTGCTGATGGGGGTTTTCTGCGGGTCGATATCGGATAAAACTTTGTCGGCATAGGCATTGATGCGCTCTACGATTTTAATTTTTTGATCTCTGGTCATATTTATGAATCCTCCGTCATTGGTGAGTCATCGCTTTTTAGCGGATGGTTCTCTGACAGTGCGAAAAACCGTCGGAAACCGTCTATAGCGTAACATAAATATGAGGGATAGACAAGAGAAAAAACAGGTAATTCATGGATTTACCGCGTTAATGCCCAGACTTTTCTTGACAGAAAAAGGGTAATTTTATAAAATTATTTTGGATCCTCTTTATGGAACTTGCTTTGTAGACAATCGGGAGAACAGCGTAGAAAATTTCAATACGGTTGGGATAGGAGAAAATTATGGCAGAGAGAAAAGGCACAATTTTGAGAAACAAATATTTTCTGTATGCGACAGAATTTTTTTCCGGTATGTCTGTGATGGCGATTGAGCTGGGGGCGAGTCGGCTTTTGGCTCCCTATTTCAGTTCCTCTCAGGTGGTGTGGACGGTGATCATCGGAGCAATCATGGTGGCTATGGCGCTTGGAAATATCTGGGGAGGAAAAGCGGCAGACAAAAACCCGGATCCGGGTCGATTGTACGGCAGACTTCTGTTTGCGGCGGTGTGGATCGCTGCCATCCCCTTTTTGGGAAAATATATCATTGCGGGCATTTCCCTAGGCGTGGCAGCTGTCGTGAAGAGCAATTTTTTGGTTTGGGCATCGCTTTGCAGCTGCCTGGTGCTTTTTGTATTTCCGCTGATGCTTTTGGGAACGGTTACCCCGTCTCTTGTAAAGTATACAGTGGATGATCTGGAAAATAACGGAGCTGTGGTGGGACGGCTGGGGGCTTTAAATACCATCGGTTCCATCATCGGTACCTTTCTTCCCACATTTGTGACGATACCGGCGGTGGGAACGGCTGTCACATTTTTGATTTTTGCAGGTGTGATGGCGCTGCTGGCGATCATTTACTTCATTTCCGCGCGGAAAAAGGCGGTGAAATGTGCCGTGACGGTGCTCCTGATCGGTGTGTGCTGTTTTGCGGCATCGGATTACAGTTTCGCATTTTGGGAAGATGATCTGGTCTATGAAGACGAGTCCATCTATAACTATCTGCAGGTAAGGGAAGATGACAGGAGCGTGATCTTATCGACCAATGTGCTGTTTGGCGTACAGTCCATCCGGATGAAGAATGAAGAGCTGACGGGGATGTATTACGACTATGCCCTGGCGGCGCCATACATGGCGGGGATTGAGGAAAAACAGGATGCCAACGTCCTGATTCTCGGACTGGGAACAGGGACCTATGCGACGCTGTGTGACCGGTATTTTCCGGGAATTCAGGTGGAAGGCGTGGAGATCGATCAGAAGATTGCAGACTTATCCAGAAAATATTTCGATCTGCCGGAATCCGTATCCGTCCATGTGGACGATGGAAGGGCATTTTTGGAGCGCGCCGGTCAGTACGATGTAATCATGGTTGATGCGTATCAGGATATCACGATTCCGTTTCAGATGTCCTCCGTGGAATTTTTTACCATGGTAAAAGAACATCTGAAGGAGGACGGGGTCATGGTGGTGAATATGAATATGCGGTCCTCCAAAGAGGGAAGCATCAATGACTGCCTGACGGACACCATCGCCTCTGTTTTTTCGGAGGTGTATACGGTGACGGATGAAGGGAATACCAATACAGAGTTATTCGCCTCAGAAAATCCGAATATGGTTGAGAATTTATCCAATGCACTTGGCCGCATCCAGGATCCGGCGCTTCGGGATATGATGCAGACGGCGTATGAGGGGCTTGAAAAAAAGGAAGGACAGGGAAGAATTCTCACCGATGATAAGGCGCCTGTGGAAGTGCTTGGAATGCGGGTAATCGATGAGATCATCGGAGATGAACTGGACTATTACAGAGATATCCTGAGAGGCGGTTCGCTGGAGGAGATTCTGCAGATGCTGGGCTGAAGCCCTTTGCGGCATCTCCCATGAACATATATATGAAAGAAAGAAGGAATAGCAATATGAAATTGGAAGATTTGAGAAAAGATATGGTTGCTGCCATGAAGGCAAAGGATAAGGACAGAAAGGAAGCGATCTCCTCTTTGGTTTCGGCTGCCAAGAAGGCGGCGATTGACGAGGGATGCCGGGATGCCGTTCCGGAAGAACTGGTGGACCGTGTGATCTTAAAGGAACTGAAATCTGTGAAAGAACAGATTGATTCCTGCCCGGCTGACCGGACGGAATTGCTGGAAGAGTATCAAAAGCGCTACCAGGTGATCCAGGAATATGCGCCGAAGCAGATGTCCGAGGACGAAGTACGGGCGTATATTACAGAAAAGTTTGCCGATGTGGTGGCCACAAAGAACAAAGGACAGATCATGAAAGCGGTCATGGCGGATCTGAAGGGGAAAGCCGACGGCAAAGTCATCAATCAGGTGGTGGGCCAGCTGTGCCAGTGAGATAAGATCCTCATACTCCGCCTATTTTGTGCATAGACTGTACAAAAACAGGTGTGGAGGATCTTTTGAAAGATTATATTGAAGAGCGTGCCATAGAAATCGGAAAGTATATTGTCCACTATCACTCCACGGTCCGCCAGACGGCGAAACAGTTTGGGGTCTCCAAATCCACGGTACATAAGGATGTGACCCAGAGGCTGGAAAAGATCAATCCGTCGCTGGCAAAGGAGGCCAGGGTGATACTGGACATCAATAAATCCGAGCGGCATATCCGCGGGGGGATGGCAACGAAAGAAAAGTATAAACACAAACTGGAAGCGGCGATGGAGCATTGACAGCATCAATATTTTATTGATGCTGAAAAACAGGAGATCTGGGATGGAAGGATTCCCAATCTCCTGTTTTTCTTTTTCCATCCGTTTTTGGGATAAGAATCTCCATTGCGGCAGATCGTACAGGGCTGATACAATAAAAAACAAATAAAATCTGCGGCGCGCGGCTTTGCAGATCACTTTCAAAACAGTAAACTGCCGCGCAGAAATGGGGAGAAGTTATGGCACAGCCAAATGTAATTGTTTTTTTCACAGATCAGCAGAGATACGATACGACGGGAATTCATGGAAATCCCTGCGGTCTGACACCGAATTTTGATCAGATGGCCATGGAAGGAACCCATGCCAATCTGGCGTTTACCCCGCAGCCCGTCTGCGGTCCGGCCAGAGGTGTCCTGCAGACGGGAAAATACGCGACCCGGATCGGAAATTACCGAAACGGGATCTGCCTGTCCGCGGATCACAAGACCATGGCCCACTATTTCAATGAGGCCGGTTATTATACCGGCTATATCGGAAAATGGCACCTGGGTTCCACCCGCCATGCGGTGCCGAAAGAAGAGCGGGGCGAGTATCAGTACTGGCTGGGGGCCAATGCGCTGGAAGCCACATCCACGGCGTATGACACATTGGTCTATGACAATGACGATCAACCGGTGCATCTTCCGGGATATCGCGTGGATGCGCTGGCGGATGCGGCGATCCGTTTTGTGGATCGAAATAAGGAAAAACCGTTTTTCCTGTTTTTGTCTTTTTTGGAACCGCATTTTCAAAACTCCAATGACAGCTTTCCGGCGCCGGATGTCTATAAAAATACTCCGGCCGGCTACATTCCGCCGGATCTGGGCGCCCTGGGCGGTACCAGCTGGCAGCATCTGGGCGGCTATTATGGGATGGTGAAACGTCTGGATGAAGCCCTGGGAAGGATCCGCGACGCGTTAAAGAGCCTTCACCTGGATGAAAACACGATTGTCCTGTTTACATCGGATCATGGGTGCCACTTCAAGACGAGAAATGAGGAATATAAGCGCTCCTGCCATGAAAGTTCCATCCGCATCCCCATGGCCTTTGACGGCGGACCATTTACCGGCGGCGGAAGACTGAAGGAGATGGTCAGCCTGGTGGATGTGGCGCCGACGCTTTTGGACGCCTGCGGGATCCCTGTGCCCGAAGATATGCAGGGCCATTCCATCCTGCCGCTGCTCCATGGGCAGAAGGCTGCGTTTCCCCAGGAAATTTTTGTTCAGATCAGCGAGACACAGGTGGGACGCGCCATCCGCACGAAAAGATGGAAATATTCCGTGGAAGCGCTGGATAAGCATCCGATTCAGGATTCCTGTTCTGATGTGTATACGGAGACATACCTGTATGATTTGGAGCACGATCCCTATGAACTGCATAATCTGATCCATTCCGAAGCCCACAGAGAGGTTTGCCGCATTTTGGCGGAAAAGCTGAAAAAGAAAATGGCAGAAGCAGGGGAGCAGGTGCCTGTGATCGTGGAAGCACAGAAGAAACCCATCGGACAGCTTCGGGTATTTGAGGGAGAAGAGAATCAGTAGCGGCAGAAGTGAAGTGACGGAAGGATTGGGAGCAATCCGGAAAGGAAGGCATATGGAGTGGCAGAAGGAATTTGAGACTCCGACCATGCGGAACCGCATTAAGCCATTCTGGTTTTGGAATGGAGATTTATCGGAGGAAGAAATTGACAGACAGCTGCAGGAGATGAAGAAGCAGGGACTGGGCGGAGCCTTTATCTGTGCCCGTCAGGGCCAAAAGATTCCGTATCTGAGTAAAAAATGGGACGAACGGGTGGCATTTGCGTGCAGACGCGCCAAGGAATATGGACTGGAAGTATGGCTGTATGATGAATATCCCTATCCCAGCGGTGTGGCCGGAGGCGAGGTGCTTTTGGAACATCCCGATGCGGTGCATACGAAACTAAATCATCATTCGCTGGAATGGGATGGAGGGACAGAAAACGAGTATGTATTTGATTTTGAAAAAATCCTGTATGCCAGGGCCATCCGCAGGAGAGAAGACGGCAGTCTCGACTGGAAGGATACGCTGGATTTAAAGGCGTATATCGGAAACCGGCAGGAAACGGAGATTTATCAGCATTCCGGGCTGACTGCGTATAATACAAAGCGTTTTTTTACATACGGACCGAAACATGTTCTGACTGTGAATCTGCCGAAGGGGCGGTGGAAAATCGAGATTTATACCCAGGGATATGTGGATGATTTCAAATATTACGGCACATATTTTGATCCGTGCAATAGAGAAGCGGTGAAAACATTCATTGAAAGTACGTACGACCGCTATTATAAGGTGTTGGGAGAAGAATTCGGAAAAAGCATTTTCGGAATGTTCTCCGATGAAACAGGACTGGTCGGGACACTTCCCTGGTCGGTGAAGCTGCCGTCTTATTTCAAAGAACGGAATGGATATGATCTCTGCCAGGTTCTTCCGGCCCTTCACAACAAAGATGCGGAAAACAGCAGGAAAATCCGCTATGACTATTATCAGGCCATCCATGAGCTTCTCAGGGAAAACTACCACAGACAGATATCCGAGTGGTGTCAGGCCCATGGCATTTTATATGCCACAGAGGTTCCCTCCATGCGCCGTTCCACAGAGCTTTACAGCCATGTGGTGGGCGGAGATACCTCCCATGAAAAAGTGGGGCGCTCCCTGGAGTGGGTGCTGGACCGTTATCTGGCCAATTACAGAAGCTGTGCTCCTGGCATCAGTTCCCTGGCGCGTCAGCTGGGCAGGGATTATGCCATGGTGGAAAGCTTCCACAGTGTGGGCTGGGCCATGACGCTTCAGGATGCCAAGTGGATGTTTGATCTCATGGCTGCTCAGGGCATTAATTTTTATAATGTGCATGCCTTTTATTACACCATTGACTCCATTACCAAGCACGACGCTCCGCCGTCTCAGTTTTTCCAGAATCCCTATTGGAGCTATTATCATCTGCTGGGGGACTATGCGGGCAGACTGAGCGCGTGGGTATCCAATACCGAGGCGGATCATCCGGTGGCCCTGCTGGATCCGGTGGTTTCCCTTTGGACAAGGCTTGGAAATCCCATCCGGGGATTTTATTATGCCGGGGAAAGCGAAGAGGAAAAATGGGAATTGGAAGCCCTTCGGGATGACTGGGTTTATCTGGCCAAAGAACTCTTCCTTTCCCATGTGGGATATGATATGCTGGATGGAGAAATCATGCAGATGGCCGAGATCCGGGACGGCGTCATGTATCTGGGCAAGGCGGCATACTCGGTTCTTGTGATTCCGCCTGTCACCTCCATGGAACAGGCAGTGACCGAGAAACTGAAGGAATTTGTGCAAAGCGGCGGTCATGTGATTGCGGCCGGACTGCTTCCCTATGAAATCATTGACAGCGATGGGGCGGTGGAGGAAGAATACCGCAGTCTGTTTGGCGTCGGCGAGGAAGACATCACCGGCGGATACTGGAAGAAGGACGGAGGTCTGATCCGAGAGAGGGCAGAGAAGAATGGATGTACCTTTGTGGCCACGGAAGGCTCCCTGAAACAGGCGAAAGCTGCCCGGGCAGTGATTGAACGGATCCGCGGAATCATAAAAGAAGAGATCGCGGTGGACAGCCATGGAAACCGGGAAATCTATTCTTCTGTGCGCAGGCAGAAAGACGGCAGTCTGACCGTATTTGTGGGAAACCATGGAAGAAAGGCGGCAGGTGTAACGGTCACAGGATGCAACACATGGCATTCGGTGAAAAAGATGAATCTGGAAGACGGAACGATACAGGAACTGGCGGCGGAAGAAATCGGCGAAAAAGAGGGCGGACAGAGTGTTTCGCTGATGCTGGATGGATGCGAAAGCAGTCTGCTGTTATGGGAAGAAAAAGACGGAGACGGACAAAGGCCCATGGGGGCGGAAAAAACGGTCATCTCCCTGGATCTGACCAACGAGCTGCCTGTGACATTGAAGGGGAAGAACATATATCGGATGGACCGCTTTGAAACGTCCCTGGATCAAAGGACGTGGAAAGAAACGGAAGTCCAGACATTGATAGAAGCCTGCGATGCGGGAAGACTGCTGGATGGCGATCATCTGAATTACAGCGGCGCATTCGGTCTTCCAAAGCGAATTCAGATCCGATATCCGATTACTGTTTATTACCGCAGATGCATAAACGTGGATCGGATTCCGGAGAACCTTGCCATTCTCATGGATGATCGAACCATCAGCGGGGAATTTGTGATGGCAGTCAACGGTCATGAAATTCGCCGAAGTGATTTCTCTCCGGTTTTTATCAATGACCAGAATAATATTTCCTGTCCGGTTTCTTCCTATATAAAAGAGGGAGAGAATTGGATCGAGATCAAAGTCGCCGCAGAACGGGATTTTGATGGAATTCGGGATCCGCTGTATCTGATGGGAGACTTTGGCGTGGAAGGAGAACATCTTACCGACATGCCCAAGAGCGGAAAGTTGGGAGAAGGATATGTGAAAGGATTTCCTTATTACAGCGGGGAAATGGTATTTACAGCCCGATTTTCTTACCCGAAGGGATTGGATCAGGATGCTGTGATTGAGCTGGATGGTATAACGGACTTTTATGAGTGCCTGGAAATGAGGGTGAACGGACACAATCTGGGAGCAAGAGTATTTACGCCGTATCGATTTGCCTGCAGAAAGGAATGGCTGGAAGAAGAGAATACCGTGGAACTGATTTACAATAATACCTTAATCCATATGCTGGAAGGAAGTTATTTTGACTATGAAAATCACAGAACCGTGCCGGTAGTATCATAGGAATGGGGGTGAAAAACCCCCATAAATGAGGAGTGGAGCCGATACAAGTATCGGCTCCATATGTTATGAAAAAGGATGTTGAAATAATCAAATTTTAGGGGGGGGGGTACCTGGCGGTTGCCC
>DVJD01000103.1 GCA_018710785.1 Candidatus Fimimorpha excrementavium | reverse complement strand
TTCAGATAGACCTTTTTCCCTTCCGAATAATAGCCGCATCTGCCAATCTGCCCAAATCCGGTCACTGCCTCACGGGCCGCATCCATACGCGGGTCCACATACCGGTCAAACCAACGGATCATTTGATCCAACAGGCCTTCCCTAATCTCCCGGAAGCCCTCCTCTTCGGCCAGATTGATCTGCTCATCCGGATCTTCCGTCAAATGGTACAGCTCATCCGGCCCATAGGGATACCGATGAACCAATTTCCATTCCTTCGTCCGAATCATCCGATTGGGCCCATACTCGTCAAAAATCATGATGGCCCTTTCTTCCGTCTCTTTTCCCGAAACAAGCACCTCTTTGAAACTTTTTCCCGGAAGGCTGTCCGCCAGTTCCTTTGGTATTTCCTCTTCCATATCCAGCAAATCCAGCAGGGTTTCCATAAAATCATACTGGCTGCACATGGCATCGGTCACTCGTTTCTTCGGAAGCACATCCGGCCAGGAAACCAAAAACGGTACTTTTACCGATGTATCAAAAAAATTGGGCGGAAAGGTTCCGTTTCCCTTGCCCCAGATTCCATGGTGACCCATATTCATCCCGTTATCTCCCATGAAAAAGAGCAGAGTATGTTCCAATTCTCCCCGTTCTTCCAGCCAGTCCAAAATCTGTCCCACGCCCCGGTCCATGGCAGTCACGGCCGCATAATATCCCCGCAGCAGCTCTTTTCTTCTCTCTCCCGTCCCATAGGGCGCGCTGGCGACCTGGTTAGGATGGATCGGCAGATCCGGCACCGATAAAAACGGGCAGTCCCGATAGCGCTCAATCATCTCCTTCGGATGTTCGCTTTCCTCCCACGGGCTGTGGGGAGCCGTATAATGCACGCTTAAATAAAACGGTTTATCTTCTTTTTCCATCTCCTCCAAAAAGACAAGCGCTTTTTCTGTGATCAAATCCGTCACATAGCGGTGATCCAGATAAATCGTTCCGTCTTCCACCATATCCGGTTCATAGTAATGGCAGCCGCCTCTTCCGATGGTAAACCAGCGGCTGAATCCATGCTGCGGATGGAGACTGTCCCCCAGATGCCATTTTCCCGACAGTGCGCACTGATATCCTTCTTTTGCCAGAATATCGGTATATCCCAGCATCCCGTCCAGATACCGGATGGCTTCCCGCTCATGGGTATAGTAGGGATGCTCTTTCAGATCCCCCAGATCCTCCCGGTTTACATTGCCGGAGCAAAGCCAGTCGTGCACCCCATGGCCCGACGGAATCCTTCCGGTCAGGATGGATGCCCTGGCCGGGGAGCAGACGGGGGACGCGCAGAAAAAGTTGGTGAAACGGATTCCGTTTTCTGCTATCCGATCCAGATTCGGCGTTTGGATTTCCTCATTGCCTGCGCAGTGCATGGCCCATGGTCCCTGATCATCCGTTAAAATGAATACAATATTCGGTCTTCTCTTCATAAGTGTTACCCCTTCTCCATTATTTTATTTTTTTTGCTATCCCACAGGTTACCCGGTAGACTTCTTCTGCCTCCGCTGCCAGAGCGCAGCCGATCCTTCCCGCGATTTCCCGGTACGCCCGATCCCCATAGGTCATGGGAACCACTCCGCATCCCAATTCATCCATGGTAAGGATCACGCCGGGGTTTCGCCGGATCACCCCATCCAAACCATCCCGGACCGCCTGAAATACCGCCGCTTCTGCCGCTGCCTTCTGGTCTGTGTCCCAGGCAGAGGAATCATCCTGCTCCATCCTGCGGCAGAGCTCCTCTCGAACCAGCAAATGCACATGTTCCAAAACGTCAAAGGCCCTTGCTTCCAACTGTGCAAGACCGATCTCACCGGCATCTGCCCTCAAAATTTCTCCTGATGTTCCAATCGTTTCCGCTGCCAGGGATGCCGCTGCCTTTCCTTTTCCCTGAAATGCTCCGCCTACCACAAAAATCATCGCTTCACCTTTTCCTTCCATGCTGTCAAACGGATATCCCCAATCCGTTTCCTAACCGAAGAGCTGCTTTACCGCTTGTTTTCTAAATCCATCCTCCATAATGGGCGATCACCAGACAGATTCCCATCACCATTTCGCAGACGCAGAGA
The DNA here is from genome assembly GCA_018710785.1 of Candidatus Fimimorpha excrementavium. Classification (GTDB taxonomy): domain Bacteria; phylum Bacillota; class Clostridia; order Lachnospirales; family Lachnospiraceae; genus Fimimorpha; species Fimimorpha excrementavium. The sequence continues at coordinate 16,160 of DVJD01000103.1, read as the reverse complement.
AAATATCCGGCCAGGTCTCCCGTGATGCCTCCAAACTGCTTCCTGGACATCTGGTGATAATACCAAAAACTCAGGACGGCTCCCAAAACCAAAAGACATCCGCTGCCTTTTCCCATTACCGCCTGATAAACAAACGCAGCGGCCAAATAAAGCAGGAACACCGCCCGTACCTTCCGTTTCGCCGCCCCATCGGCAAAGGTCGCGGCCAGACCGCTGTTTTTGGCGCAGGGGAACCAGACCACACTGAGTCCGCTTAAGGTGCGGGATAAAAACAGGCCGCCCAGATACAGCGCCATCATCGCCTGATTCATCTCCCCCATGACTGCCAGAGTAATCAGGAAATAGACCACGCACCGGATGACGCCAAAAGCTCCCACATGGGGATCCTTTAAAATCTCCAGTTTTCGTTCTGTCGTCTGCCAAGACTGCAGGGCATCGGATGTGTCAATCCATCCATCCACATGAATCCCTCCCGTCAGCATAACCGGCAAAACCGTCAGCACCACAGCCCTGGTCAGCTGCGAAGCCGAAATCCAGGAGAGAAACCAAAGGCAGGCATACATCAGAAGTCCCAAAACAATGCCGACGAAGGGGAAAAAGCACATGGCGTATTTCATGCCCTTTTCACTCCATTCCACCTTCGGCATGGGGATTCTGGAGTACATGGAAAACGCAATCACAAAAGATTCATATAGATTCATCGGCCCGCCCCCTTCTGCACGATGGGGATTCCGTACACCACTTCAATCACTTCATCGGCCCACGCCCCCATGGCTTCATTGATGGCGCCCAATTCCCGAAGATATGCCATGGTATCGGGATCGTATTCCTCGCCATCACAAAATACATCGTTTGTCACCACCACCAGGTGGCCAGCTCTTTTCATGAGATGGCGGACGCCTTCCAGAATCTCTTCCACGGCCCGCGCTTTGGCTCCTTCTTTCCCATACCGTTCATTGGCCGCCAAATTGGACATACATTCCAAAAGCACGCTCGCCTGCTTTGGTATCTCGATCTGTTTCAGACCGGTGTAGCACTCCACCGTCTCAAACTGCTTTTCGGCCCGCATGGCCCGATGCTTTTGAATCCGTTTTCTGCACTCTTCATCAAACGGATACATGGTGGCAATATAAATGAGGGCAGGCGCCTGTCCCGCCCCCTCCCATACTCTGTCCGTCACCAGGGATTCCGCATACGCAGACTTGCCGCTGGCGCTTCCCCCGTATACAACCTGAAACATCGCTTACAATACCCGATTGGCCACGGTTCCGTTCAGCCACTGCTCCAAATTGTCGAACACAATAGCAGCCCGTTTTTCCATGGACTCCTTCGTCGCAAATGCCACGTGGGGCGTGGCCAGCACGTGTTTAGCGCGAAGCAGCGGATGATTGGCCGGAATCGGCGGCTCCTGTTCAAACACATCGATACCGGCTCCGGCGATCCGTCCCTCATTCAATGCCTCTGCCAGCGCCTGGGAATCCACCACCGGACCTCTGGCGGCATTCACCAAAATGGCAGTCTTTTTCATATGGGAAATCGATTCCTGGTTGATCAGGTTCCGGGATTTTTCACTGACCGGGCAATGCAGCAGCACCACATCCGACTGCTCCAGCATTTCATGAAGCGGAAGATAGGTCATCTCCGGTGTATCGGCTTTATTGGAAAAACCATTGTACGCAATGGTACGGCAGCCGAATGCCCTGCAAAGCTCCGCGCTTCTGGAACCGATGGCGCCTGTTCCGATGATTCCCACCGTCTTTCCGCGCAGTTCACTGCCCACCAGTCCATCCTTCGTCCCGCCGCACCGGCACTGTTCTTCCACTTCTCTCACATTGCGAAGCAGCGACAGCACCATACACAGCGTCAGCTCCGCCACCGAATCATTGGAATACCCCGACGCATTGCTCACCGACACGCCCATCTGTCTCGCAGCCTCCAGATCCACATGATCCACCCCCGTAAACGCCACATCAATATACTTCAAATGCGGACAAGCCCGAATCACCTCTCCGCCCAGGGGCATATTGGCCAAAATCAGCACATCCGCCTCCTTCGCCTCCTCAATCAGCTTCTCCGTATCCGCCGTCCTCTCATAAGCCGCAAACGAATGCCCAGCCCCACGAATCTTCTCTGCATACCTCTCCAACACATCCTCACCGATTCCCAGCGATTCCAGCAACACAATATTCATCGTCACCTACTCCTCTCTTCTTTCTCTCCATTCCCTCAATTATCCCCCCACACCCCCGGAAAATCACATCTCTTCCCACCGTCATCCATGCACAGCCCGGGGAAATCGTATCTCTTCCTACCGTCATCCATACACAGGTCAGAGGGAGTGAACCTTTTTCCTGTCGGGCTTTGAAAAACGTCGGTACTTGATTTTTCCAGCTCTTCAAGAGCGCAGAAAAATCTTAGTACCGCTACGTTTTTCACGGAGCGAAAGCGCCCCGACAGGGAAAAGGTTCGCTCCCTCTGACCGTCCGGGACACCATACCATCCGCGCCCTCCCAACTGTCGGAGATATCACCCCTGCCCAAACAGCCTCTTCTTCCGCGCAATCATCTCATCCACCTGCTCCATATAAATCCCCACATCCTTCACATTCTCCGCCCGTTCAATGCGGCCCTTCCACACAGCCTTTGTGGTAGCTCCCGCCCCCAGTGCCACAATCGTCTGTTTTTCCTCCATGATCAGGATATTATAAATTCCGGCCTTTCCCGGCAGAGCATACCCCACATTTTCCAGATTCCCAGCCATATTTTTCTGCCGGTACAGATAATAGGGTTCCAGCCCCATCTCCTTTGCATAGCGCGCCGTCAAATCCATCATTTCTTCTGAATTTTCCAATTTTAATTCCTTATACTGATCGCGAAACATGTTCAGTCTGGCCGCCCGCTTGATGGCCAGGGAATGGACCGTAATGTTATCCGGGGAAAGGCGCTTCAGCTCTTCCATGGTATGGCGGACATCTTCGATTCCTTCATTGGGGAGTCCCAGAATCAAATCCATATTGATGTTGTCGAATCCCATCTCTCTGGCCATGGCATAGACGTCCTTCACCTGCTGTACGGTATGCCTCCTGCCGATGATTTTCAGCGTCTCTTCCTTCATGGTCTGCGGATTGATGGAGATCCGTGTCACCGGATGGCGCCTGAGCACCTCCAGCTTTTCCCTGGTCACACTGTCCGGTCTCCCGGCTTCCACCGTATATTCCTGCAGATACGTCAGATCCAGACTTTCCTCCACCTTGGCAAGAAGACGGTCCAGATACTCCGAGGAAAGCGTGGTGGGCGTGCCGCCGCCGAAATAAATGGTATTCAGCTTTTTATCGCTGAAATACTCTGCCGTATATGCAATCTCCCGAAAGAGGGCCTGGATATAATCCTCCATCCGTTTTTCCCAGCTGATGATGGGATACGATGTGAACGAGCAGTAGAGACAGGTCGTCGGGCAAAACGGAATACCGATGTAAAGACTGTATCCGTTCTCATAATCAATATTCTTTAAAATCTCCCTTTCCCGCTTGGCAATCTCCAGGCTCAGCCGGGATTTTTCCCGGCTGCACAAAAGCTCTTTTTCCATGTGATACAGAATATCCGCATCACTCTTTCCCTCCTCCAGCATGGCCATGGGAATTTTGGTGGGACGGATCCCGGTCAGGGTTCCCCACGGCAGCGTCTTTCCCGTTTGCCTGCTCAAGAGGGCATACAGGGTATTCTTCAGATTGGTCTTGGTCTCCTTGTCCCGCAGAGAATGAAACGGAAAATCGGCTTCCTGCCTTCTCCCGGACTTTTCCCAGAGAACGATTCGCCCATTTCCCTCCTCTTCCGGATAGAAAAATCCCAGTCGGAGCTCTGTCTTGTTCTCTTCCTGTCGGCTGTTTTCTTCGCTTTTGTCTTCCCAGATACCGGCCGTCTCCTCCCAGCTTTTTTCTTCCACTTCCTTTTCAGCCTGGATCAAAACCCCCGGATAAAACGCCATCAGCAGTCCGCGGATTTCATATTCGTAGGCATCCTTTGTCAAACCGATCTGTATCATCATTCATTTCCTTCCTGTCTCTTCCTGCAAAACACATTCTCAAAATGCGGCGGCCGGATTGTATGTTTTCTCATGTCCGATGGTGGTGGGCTCCATATGCCCCGCATAGACATCCGTATCCTCCGGCAGCGAAAACAATTTTTCCCGAATGGAGTGCAGAATGGCAGCCGTGCTGGATCCCGGAAAATCCGTCCTGCCCAGAGATTCACAAAACAGGGTATCCCCGGAAAACAGTACCGCCTCCTCTTCGATGTAGTAGCTGACTCCTCCCGGCGTATGTCCCGGCGTTTCTATCACCCGAATGGAACAGTCGGCCAATTCCATGATATCGTTTTCCTTTACCCAGATATCCGCCTCCATGGCCACGGCCTTCGCCCATGCCGCCGATAAGTTCATCCCGGCATCCCCCAGAAGCTCCCTTTCCTTTTCCCCCGCATAAACAGGAATTTTGAAATGGTCTCTCACCTCTTTCGCGGCAGACATATGATCAAAGTGGCCGTGGGTCAGCAAAACCGCGCACGGCTTCATCCCTATATTCCGGCACTGTTCGATGATCACGCCTGCCCGGTCTGCCGGATCGACGATAAACCCTTCTTTTGTATTTCTATTATAGACCAGATAGCAATTGGTCTGGCATATGCTTAAAACCAGCGTTTTTATCATTAAATTTTTCACGCGCAGCTCCCTCCCATTTCCCTGCTTATTTTTGTTCTCCACATTATTTTAGCAGTGCCCCGGGTACTTGTAAACCAAATACCGGCAAAAGCAGAAAAAATCTGCCCGGGGAAGATGCCGCAAAACAGAGGCTGCGTCCCCAACGGACACTCTATTTTGGCCATCCTCCAGAACAGATTTTTATCCCATACTTCTCTTGATATCCAGCACTCCGTCGATGGAACGCAGTTTATTCGTCAGCTGTCTCAGCTCTTCTTTGCCGCCGATTTCAAATGACATATCAATGGTCGCATTCCCCTGCTTATCCGGTCTGGAATTCATGGAGACAATATTGATCTGCCGTTCTGTGAACACCTTGGAAATCTCCACAAACATTCCAATTCGGTTGGTACAGTAAATATTGATCTCCGTCATGTATTTCTCATCCGACTTCTTTTCATCATTCTGCCATTCCGCCTCAATCAGACGATTCCTCTCCCCTTCCGGAAGGGAAATGATATTAATACAGTCCGTGCGGTGGATGGAGATTCCTCTCCCCCGGGTGACAAATCCCACGATCTCATCCCCCGGCACCGGAGAACAGCACTTGGAAAAGCGGACGGCCAGATCATGGAGACCCTTTACGATGATACCGCTCTTGCTTTTTACCACAATGGGCTTATCCTTGGCTTCCACGGCTTCCATGACTTCTTTATCCGTCAGATCCTTTTTATTTTTCTGCCGGTACTCTTCCACCAGTTTATTGACCACCTGGCCTTCTTTCAGGCCTCCGTGCCCCACTGCCGCCAAAACCGAATCCCAATCCCGGAATCCATATTTGGTAAGTACTTTCTGCATGAATTCCGGCTTCAGAATATCGCTCAGGACGATGCCCTTTGCCTTGCAGTAATTCGTCACCAATTCACGGCCGCGGATGATGTTGTCTTCTTTTAATTCTGTTTTAAACCACTGATTGATTTTATTCTTTGCCTGGCTGCTCTTTACCAGCTTCAGCCAGTCTCTGCTGGGACCTTTGGAATTTTGAGAGGTCACAATCTCAATGCGGTCTCCATTTTGAATCACGTAGTCAATCGGAACCAATTTGCCGTTGACTCTGGCTCCCACCATCTTATTTCCCACTGCCGAATGAATGCTGTAGGCGAAATCAATGGTGGTGGAACCGGCCGGAAGATTTTTCACATCCCCCGACGGGGTAAAGCAATACACATTCTCAGAAAATAAATTTAAGTCATTTTTCAGGAGGCTCAAAAATTCGCGGTTATCCGACATATCTTTCTGCCATTCCAAAATCTGTCTCAGCCAGCTGAGTTTTGCCTCCTCTGCCTCCACCGTGCTGACGCCGGAACCCTTTTCCTTATATTTCCAATGAGCGGCAATACCATACTCGGCCGTGCGGTGCATCTCATAGGTGCGGATCTGGATCTCAAAGGGCTGCCCGTTTTTTCCGATCAGCGTCGTATGAAGAGACTGATACATATTGGGTTTCGGCATCGCGATGTAGTCTTTGAAGCGCCCCGGAATCGGCTTATACAAATCATGAATCATACCAAGCGCCGCATAGCAGTCCTTCACCGTCTCCACCAGGATGCGGATGGCAAAAATATCATAAATCTGATCCAGCGTTTTATGCTGGTTTACCATCTTTTTATAGATGCTGAAAAGATGCTTCACTCGTCCGTCGATCTTCGCATCGATATCTGCCTCTTTTAATTTTTGGGATACCTCTTCCTTGATTTCCTCAATAAAGGCTTCCCTGGCTGAGCTGTTCAAAGCAATCTTTTCTGTCAGCTCCTGGTACACTTCCGGTTTCAGATATTTTAAGGATAAATCATCCAGTTCAATCTTTATCTTGGAAATACCAAGCCTGGAAGCGATGGGCGCATAGATATCCATGGTTTCTCTGGCTTTTTCCTTCTGCTTTTCCCGTTTCCAGTACTGACCGGTCCTCATATTGTGGAGACGGTCCGCCAGTTTGATCAGGATCACGCGGATATCCTTTGCCATGGCCAGAAACATTTTTCTCAGATTTTCAGCCTGTATTTCAACTTTATCCATATCCCAGTTGATCCGCGTCAGCTTTGTGACACCGTCCACCAACAGGGCAATTTCATCACCGAATTCGGCGGAAATATCTTCCAGCGTTACATCTGTGTCTTCCACCACATCATGCATCAGACCCGCAGCGATACTTTCTTTATCCAGCTCCAGCTCTGCCAGAATGATTCCGACACAAATCGGATGGATGATATAGGGTTCTCCAGATTTTCTCTTCTGTCCTTCGTGGGCTTTTGATGCCAGTTGATATGCTTTTTCAATCAGACGCAAATCATCAGACGGATGGTACTTTTTTACGCTTTGTACCAGTTCCTGATATAATTCCTCCGGAGGAGTAAAATCCGCCGGTGCTTTTACGATCGGCTTCGGATTTTCCAGTTCACTCACATCTTTGACCATTTTCTCATGTTCCGCCATATACCCACCTACCTTTCCAATCTAGATGACTGTCATTTCCGTGTTACGCGTACAAACGCTGCTGTCAGATATTGTCTATTATAATTTGTCTCTACAAAAAAAGCAATTTTATTTTACAAAAAACCACAAAAAGATGGGAGACCTCCATCCCCCATCTTTTCCATTTTTTTCATATTTTAACCGCGTTTTTACTGCTTTGCGTATTGCTCTTCCATGAATGCTCTGGCTTTTTCGGCCGTGGCTGGTGTCGTATCCTCCAAAAGTACATGGATGTGCGGCTTATGATTTTTAATATAGGACAGCAGGAAATCATAGTCCATGATTCCTTCCCCGCACGCGCAGCTGACCAGATGCCCGTCCTCAATACGGAAATCCTTGGCATGGATCACGGCGATGTCCGCTCCCAAAAGCTCCACATAATCTTTGATGATGGCCGGATAATCCTGCCAGTTGTCATCATTCAGCAGATTGACCGGATCAAAAATCAGCTGCAGGTTGGGGGAATCAATGGCCTCCAGCACCTGTTTTACCCGCTTTGCATTGTTCATAATATGGCTGTGCACCGATTCGATTCCGATGACTACGCCCAGCTTTTCTGCGTATTCCACCACCGGACGGAGTCCGTTTATGAAAATCTGCAGCGCCTCTTCTGTATGGCTGAACGGTTCAAACTGATACTCCACATTGTGGGCGCCTGTCTCGGTTCCCACCACGCCCGCGCCTAAAATGCTGGCAAACAAAATGTGTCTTTTGTAGGTATCAATAATATCTGCCAGCTGCTCCGGATCCGGATTGGCCAGATTCAAATAGCAGCCCAAAACGGCCACATCCACCTTGTTTTCCGCAAAAATTTCCTTCATGTACATGGCAAGTCCCGGTGTCAGCACCTCTTTCTGAGTCGGAAACTCCTTCACCGCTTTGCTGACAGCCAGCTGGCAGCAGTGGAACCCCTCTCTGTGGATTTCCTTCACCAGACCCTCAAACGTATCTGCCTGCACATCATGTGCGCGTATTCCTATTCTCATATTATTCTCCATTTCCGCGGGTGTCGTCCATTGCTGTTCATCCTTCGATGTTTCATCCATGGATGAGCATCGGCTGACGCTCCATCCGCTTATTATTTATATATATGTCATGTCAGAACGGGCAGCAGCTGCCCGTTTGGCATCGTCCCGCTTTTCATGGCCGGATCACAGGGTTTTCCGGTCTTACCGGCGGATCCGGCAGTAATTCTGGATGACGATCTGCAGAGACCGCCTTCCCCGAAACTCATTGACCGACGGATAATAGGTAAAGGCCAGATCCACATCATTGCGTCTTCCCTCCATCATCCGCTCAAATTGTTCTTCCCCGTATTCGGTTTTAATCAGCTGTATCAAATCATCCAGATCACCAAAATACAGCGCTTCCATCGCCGTATTATCCTGACCGATCACCTGAAATTTCATCACATTTTTATTCTTTCCGATGATGCTTCCCTTGGCGATCTGAAAATGCTGCTGGGCAAAAATCGGTTTCGTATTTCCCTTTCCAAAGGGCTCCAGAAGTTTAAACTCTTCAATCAGTTCTTCCGTAATATAGGAAAGGGGCATGGGCACATCGATCTGCACCAGGGGAGTCAGCTCTTCCTGCGTCAGGGTGCAGGCATCATTCAGCCGCTTTCGAAGCGGTTCCAGATTCTCTTCTTTCAAAGACAGACCTGCCGCCATGGCATGGCCGCCGAAGCGCTCCAAAAGGTCCTGACACTGCATCAGCCCGTCAAACATATGATATCCCTCAATGGAACGGCCGGAACCCTTGATCCCTTCCTCGGCGTCGGTGAATACAAACACCGGCTTATAATATTTTTCCCGGATTCGGCCTGCGATGATGCCCACCAGGCTTTCATGACAGCCATGCAGACGCACCAGCAAAATTTTGTCCTGTTTCCAGGGCGACTGTTCGATGACTTCCACGGCCTGCTCCGCACCCTTAAGCGTCATGTTTTTCCTGCTGTCATTCAGCTCTTTCAGTGTCTCTGCCCGCGCCGTGGCTTCCTCCCGGGTCTTGGCTTTCAGCAGATCGAACGCCATCTTCACCGTCTCCAATCGGCCCGCTGCGTTGAAGCATGGACCGATGATAAACCCTATATGGTAGGCTGTCAGATGTTTCGGATCCATGCCATTGACTTCCATCAGCGCCTGAAGCCCAAGATTCTTTGTCGCCCCCAGCCTTCTTAAGCCTTCCCGGACGATGATTCGATTTTCCCCCTCCAGATCCATCACATCCGCCACGGTCGCGATGGCAGCGTACTCCAGAAGGCGGTACAATTCTTCCCGCTCCACGCCAAACCGCTCATACAGAATCTGAATCAGCTTATAGGTCACCCCTGCCCCGCACAGCTTCTTAAACGGGTAAGGGCAGTCTTCCTGCTTGTGATCCACCACAGCATCTGCCGCAGGCAGATGATAGCGGCGCTCGCCGTTTTCTTCCAGCGTATACGGCACCTCATGGTGATCCGTCACCACCACAGTCATGCCCAGTTCCTTTGCCCGGAGAATGGGCTCAGCCGCGGCGATCCCGTTGTCACAGGTCAGAATCATGCCATATCCCTCGCTGTGGGCCTCTTCCACAATCCTGTCATTGAGTCCGTACCCTTCCTTCACACGATCCGGTGTATAGACCGACGCCTCTCCTCCGATGCGCAGGATTCCCTCCAGCAAAATCATACCGGAAAAAATTCCATCCACATCAAAATCACTGCTGATGGCGATTTTTACTCCATTTCTGACCGCCTCTTCCACCAAATCCGCGGCCTTCCCCATATCTTTCATCCGCCGAGGATCATACAAATCCTCCACCGTTCCATACAGATACCGGCGTATCGCATCCTCCCCGTCCACATCCCGGTTTCGTATAATCCTGGCTGTCACCGGACTGATGTGAAATGTCTGTGCTATCCGATTAAAATCAGCCTTCTTTCCATATACACGCCAGCGTTCTCTCATCGTTTCCTCTCTTTCGTGATTTTTCAATAACCGTATACCAGTATAACACAAAGAGTTCTTCTTGAAAACACAAAACCGCACCGCTCCACGTCAAACGCCCGCCGAAAGCCTCTCTGCTTCCGGCGGGCGCCCCAAATTCCTCTTATTCTTTTCCAAACAGATCCGCGATCTCTTTCGTCTCTCCTGCCTCCAGTGAAATCTCCACCGTCTGCTCTTTCCATGTAAACCATCTGTTTCCCGGAATGTCAGCGGTCACCGCAAAGGATGCCAGCCTTCCGTCCTTCCATTCCATATCGGCCTTCAGGCCTCCCCGCAGGCAAATGCCCCGTACCCAGCCGTCTTTCCATGCATCCGGAAGCGCCGGAAGGATGACAATCCTATCATCCTGGGATTGAACGAGGGCCTCCGCGATGCCGGCCGCTGATCCGAAGTTACCGTCGATCTGAAACGGCGGATGGGAGTCCAGCATATTATCCTGGATGGATACCTGAAGAAGCTCCGTCAGATTTTTCAGGAATGCGTTTCCATCCCTTAACCGGGCATAAAAGCACAAAATCCACGACTTGCTCCAGCCCGTATGGCCTCCCCCGTGGGCCAGCCTGGTTTCCAGTGTTTTTCTTGCCGCCTGGAAAAATTCTTTCTTTTCCGCCGTAATCTCATGGCCCGGATACAGCCCGTACAGATGGGAAATATGGCGGTGCCCCAGTTCCACTTCCTGGTAGTCTTCCTGCCACTCCCGAATTCTTCCGTCCTTTGTCAGTGCAATGGGCGGCAGATGACGCAGGATCTCCTCTGCCATATCCTGCACACATTCCCCGGTCTCCAGGCAGTCTTTCTGCCCCAGCTTTTTGCTTCCCTCCAGGTATGCTGTCAAAAGCTGACGCAAAATCATGCTGTCCATGGTGGGCGCCATGCAGATGGCCCCCATTTCACCGGTCTTGGATACATAGGAATTTTCCGGGGAAAGGGACGGCCCGGTGATCCAGCTTCCATCTTTCGCCCGGTACAGATAATCATAGAAAAACAGGACGGATTCCTTCAGGACCGGCAGCACCCGTTTCCGCAAAAATGTCTCGTCCGGATGATACGTATAATGTTCATACAGCGAAAGAGACATCCAGGCGCCTCCCATGGGCCAGAAGGGGGAACTGCTCAAAACGCCGTCCACATCCGTATTGGCCCACAGATTGCTGTTGTGGTGGGCACAAAATCCGCGGCATCCGTAGGCTTCTTTCGCCGTCTTTCTTCCCCTCTCTACCATACGGTCCACAAAATCGAACAACGGTTCATAGCACTCCGGCAGACCGCAGGCATCCGTCAGCCAATAATTCATTTCCGTATTGATATTGATGGTAAACTGGCTCAGCCAGGAAGGAACATGACTGCCGTTCCAGATCCCCTGCAGATTGGACGGCAGCATGCAGTCGTAGGAGCTTCCGATTTCCAGATACCTGGCATAGTCAAACAGAACCTGCACCAGATAATCCCGGTATGTCATCTCGCCCCGCTTCAGGCTGGCCAGCATCTGATCCGTGGGAACGCCCGGATCCTTGGCTCCGATCTGCAGACTCATGCGGGAAAACAGACGGGTATAGTCCATGATATGTTCCTCTTTCACCTTCTCATACCCGGTTTTTTCCGCCTGCGTCAGACGTTCCAGCACACTTTTTTGGATTTCACACTCTCTGTCTTCCCGTTCCCGTCCGCTCTCCTTTTCTTCCAGAATCTGCCTGAAATCCGTGCCGCAGGCCACATAAAACGTCACACATTTCACATTTCTTGCAAACACATAATCGCCCATGGTTCCGACCGATCCGTCTTCCCCTTCCCTGCAGACCCGCACTGCCGAACAGTAGCGCACGCCGCCCACACCATTCTGACCATAACATACAGCGGTCGTCTCATCCGCCTTTCCCGTATTTTCTTCAAATGGGCGGCGGTTGATATTGGCCTGTACGGAAAATGGCCGGTCCGCCCATATATGGATGACTCCCACCTGGTAGCGGTGACTGACAAACAGTTCCCTGTGATAGTCGCACCCATTCATCCGGTAGTCCACCGATGCCATGGCAGTATCCAAATCCAGGATACGGCTGTACTCCTTTGCCGGATACTTATGATCCAGAAAATTGATCCGTATCACTCCGGCAGGCTGATAGGGATTGTTATATTTCGGCGTGGAGGTCATGGCCATCTTCGCCAAAAATTCTGCCTCCGAAACCTTTCCTTCCACCAGAAGCTCACGGATTTTCGGAATCTGTTCTCTCATATCCGGATTGCATTTTTTATTTTCCCCGCCATACCAGACGGTTTCTTCATTGATGATGATCTGTTCCTCATCCGGCAGACCAAACGGCATGAGCCCCAGCCGCCCGTTGCCCAGCGGAAACCCGTCATCCCATTTTTCCGCCGGTTTGGTCAAATAGATTCTTGATCGTTCTTTTTTTGCTGTTCCCATCATTTGGAAACCTCCCTTTCCGCTTTTTTAAAACTGTATCACGGCCGCTGCGTTTTTTCCATTTGCTTTTCTATGCTTTTTATATAATATTTCATCCATTTTCCCGCACAGAAAAAATCGCGGGCCAGGCCAACGCCGTTCCCGCGATTTTTCTTTTTGAATTCTGATTTTCATTCTCATCCCTGTGCAGTGATTTTGATCTGATTGATGGCCTTTTTCACCGGCGGCAGTGAAAGGATGATCACCGTCAGCACGCCTTCCACCAAAAGGTAGACGCCGTTGTACCAGATGGGATACGCCCAGGCAAAGGCCTGCGGAAATTCTTCCGGCATACTGCTGGACCAGAATGCATATCCGGCGATCACCGCGAACACACCCCTCCCGATGACCCCTACGATATATCCCTTAATCATGCCGTTTTTCCGGTTGGCAAACAATCCGGAAAGCCCCAGCGCAGTAAATGCCAGGAAATAATCACAGCATACCTGAACAAAGTTGAGTACATATGGTTCCTGCATAAACTGCAGAATACTGTATGCAAACCCTGTCATAAGTCCGGCCCGCAGACCGTAAAAATAACCGATCATACAGATAAACATCATACTGCACAGTGTCACAGAACCGCCGTACGGCATATTCCAAAGACGTATGTAAGAAGTCAAATAAGCCAGGGCGATGGCAACGGCACAGAATACCAATTGCTTCACCGACATGTTTGTTTTCTTCGTACTTTTGGAAATGGCGATTCCTGCCACGATCACAGCCGCAATGGCCAGCACATACATCAATATGCTACCGGCTGTTGTAGGGTAATAATACCCGTCTTCCAGATAAAAAAACATGGACATCACAATCCCTCCTTAAAAAATATAAGCACCGTGTGCTTTTGGCAGGGAGGGGGGAAACAATAAAATAAAAAATCCCAAAATCTGCTCTCCGCCAATGCGGAAACAGACTTTGGGATACCATTTTATTGTTACTAAAAAAAGATATGTCGGTACTTCCATTCGCTCGCTTCCTTACGCCAGTATTATCTGGTTCAAGTCGTGAGGGTCGATATCTCTCTCAGCCTTTCGGCACCCCTAGCTTCTGCTTCTTAGAAGTATAGCTTCTTTCTGCCTTTCTGTCAAGCGGCGTTCGCTGCGGAATCGGACAAACGCATGAGTAAATAAATTGTGAACAAAATGAAAATCCTTACGGCCGGAGAGAACGAACCTGAGAATGTTTTTCGGAAATAGAAGAATTGATGAGGAGCGATGAGGATGGTAAAGCTTAGTGTACTCAGCCCGAGAAAAGTATCCCTACCTCTCTCCGATCAATCGTGTAAAGACCTAGAGGCAAGAAGTATACATGTTGGTTCATAATTCTTCCATTTCAGGAAAACATTCACAGGCCGAAGGGAACGAAACATTCCCCTGAAGGGTTTTGGAAACCGCCGGTACTTGATTCTTCCAGGCCAAAAGGCCGCCGAAGAAGTTCCTTCCAGAGTCAGGTTTTCCACCTGTTCTCCTGCCTTAAGACCGGCATTTAACAGACTGGCGTAGCCGTCTGCCTTCCGCCCTTCAAAGGAATAGTTCCATATGGGATACTCCGAAAGTTTTGCCGCATATTCCGAAAACTCCTTCTCAGAAAGTCCAGCCAGCCAGGACGCGCTTCCCTCCACGTAATCAAATCCCAGCTCATGGGCCATGCCAATATGGCCTGCATCCGTACAAATTCCAAACCGCATCAAATATCCCTCCTTTTCGCGTGTCAAACCATTCCATTACGGTCATTGTACTCCTTCCCTTCCATTTCGTCTCCCCAAAAGCACGGGTTTCCTGTGCAGAATCGATTAAAAATGTCTGTTCGTGCAGGCACAGCCGCTGCTTTCCAGGCTATCGTATAAAAAGCGCCGCAGACGAACCTGGAATCTTCCTGTCCGTCTGCGGCGCCTGCCGTTTTTCATTATTGATCCGAGTCAGCGAATCGGATTGCAAATAAGCGCCTGGCCAACGGCCGCCGCCATCCGCTTCCCGCCGCGATATTATGCCTCGTCAATGGCCTTTCCGATATCATGTCTCATATACTTATTGTCAAAGGAAATCCACTCTGTGGCCTGATATGCATTGGCTCTGGCTTCCTTTAAATTCTTTCCCGTGGCAGTTACGCCGAGAACGCGGCCGCCATTTGTCAGGAATGTACCATTTTCCATCTTGGTTCCAGCATGGAACACATAATATCCAGACTTGTTTTCAAACGCCTCCAGACCATGGATCGGGAACCCCTTTTCATAGTGTTCCGGATATCCGTCCGAGGCCAGCACCACGCATACCGCCGCATTGTCCTCAAACTGAAGGTCGATCTGATCCAGAGTTCCGTCCACACAGGCTTCGAATACGTCTATGATATCGTTCTTCATACGCGGCAGAACCACCTGGGTTTCCGGATCTCCAAATCTGGCATTGTATTCCAAAACTTTGGGTCCGTCTTCTGTCAGCATCAGACCAAAGAAAATGATGCCCTTAAATGTCCTTCCCTCTGCCTTCATGGCATCCACTGTGGGCTGATAGATGGTCTTTTTGCAGATTTCATCGATCTCCTTTGTATAAAACGGGCTGGGAGAAAAGGTTCCCATACCGCCAGTGTTCAGTCCCTTATCCCCATCTTTCGCGCGCTTATGATCCTGAGCCGATGTCATAATTTTAATGGTATCGCCATCCACAAAAGAGAGGACAGAAACTTCCCGTCCGGTCATAAATTCTTCCACTACGATACGGTTTCCGGCGGAGCCAAACTGCTTATCCAGCATCAGCGTCTTTACTCCTTCTTTTGCCTCTTCCCTCGTACTGCAGATCAAAACCCCTTTTCCAAGGGCCAAACCGTCTGCTTTCAAAACAATGGGCATTTTGGCTGTTTCCAGATATTGAAGCGCTTTCTCGGGGGAATCAAAACACTCATATGCGGCTGTGGGAATCTGGTATTTTTTCATCAGATCTTTGGAAAACGCCTTGGAACCTTCCAGAATCGCAGCATTTTTCCTCGGTCCAAACACGCGCAGACCTTCTTTTTCAAATACATCCACAATACCGCCCACCAACGGATCATCCATTCCGATGACCGTCAGATCAATTTCCTTTTCCTTGGCAAAGGCTGCCAGTTTGTCAAACTCCATGGCGCCGATGGGCACACACTCTGCCACCTGGCCGATCCCGGCATTTCCCGGTGCGCAGTAAATTTTATCCACCTTGGGACTCTGTGCCACCTTCCATGCAATGGCATGTTCTCTTCCGCCGCTTCCTACTATTAAGACTTTCATTCTGTTCTCCACTCCCATATGTTTTTCTATATCCACACAGAACTCTTATCCGTCATTCTCTGATGCGGACACGTCCGTTTTCCACTGATACCATTCCTTTTCCAATCATGGCTATGGCCTGGGGCAGGATCTTCCACTCCGCCTCTTCCATGACACGCCTCTGCAGAATCTCCGGCGTGTCATCCTGGTGTACCGCGACGGCTTTCTGGAGGATAATCGGACCTGTGTC
>DVJD01000102.1 GCA_018710785.1 Candidatus Fimimorpha excrementavium | reverse complement strand
TTTGAAAAACGTCGGTACTTGATTTTTCCAGCTCCTTAGGAGCGCAGGAAAATCTTAGTACCGCTACGTTTTTCACGGAGTGAGAGCGCCCCGACAGGGAAAAGGTTCGCTCTCTCCAACCGTCCGGATTTTTTTGTTTTGTCAATGTTCGCCAAAATCAAAGCCTGATTTGTTTGGCTTCCTGATATAGTCTGGAGATGGGAAGCCCCACCACGTTGTAGTAATCTCCCTGGATGCCTTTAATATGGATGGCAAATGGCCCCTGGATTCCATAGGCCCCTGCTTTGTCCATACAGTCTTGGGTATGAATATAAGAACAAATTTCATCTTCTGTCATGGGGCAGACAGTGACATCGGTCTTTTCGGCAAATGTGATCGTTTTTATAACAGAGATGGAAGTTCCTTTTTTTTCGCAGGCGAGGATGGCAACTCCCGTATAAACCTGGTGGGTGTGCCCCTGAAGGAGAGAGAGAATGTGAAAAGCATCTTCCTCATTTTTGGGTTTGCCGAGGATGGAGTCGGCGCTGGCAACGATGGTGTCTGCGCCGATGATGAGAAAAGGGGAACCGCATACGACTGGTTGTAAGACGTCTTGTTCCCCGGCACGCAGCCGTTCCGCGATTTCATCTGCCTTTTGGCGGGATAATTCTTTGACGATCTCTTCGGGAAGGATCTGACGGATCTGTTCTTCTTTTTTTGCCGGCATGACGCCGAACGAAAATCCTGCCTGCTCCAAGAGTTCCTTTCTTCTTGGAGAAGCAGAAGCAAGTATACAGTATGGAATCATAAAAACCTCTCTTTTCTTTTGCCTGCAAGGCGGCATGATTATTCGGGCTGTTTGATGCGTTCAAAATCCAGATTAACCCTGCAGCCTTTGCGATAGTATTTTCTGTCGTAATCAGTGATCGGACGGACAACTTTGCAGGGCACGCCGAAGGCAATGCTGTGATCCGGGATGTCTTTTGTGACTACGCTGCCTGCGCCGATTACCACGTCATTGCCGATGGAGACGCCGGGAAGGACCACCACATTGGCGCCGATCCACACATCATTGCCGATGCGGACGGGGAGAGAAAATTGGGTGCCGTTTCGGCGGTATTCCCCGAAAACCGGATGGCCAGTGGCGGCCAGAGTGACATTGGGACCCATCATTACATGATGACCGATGAAAACATCCACATCATCAACGACAGTAAAATTGAAATTCGAATAAAAATAGTCACCGATATGGGTGTTGCAGCCATAGGAGAAGTGAACGGGCGGTTCCAGCCATGCCATTTTGCCCACATCCCCCAGGATTTCCTTGAGCAGACGATTTCTTGTATCCATATCAGAAGGACGGGTGTGGTTGTATTCAAAAGTCAAATCCTTTCCCCGTTCCCGTTGTCTTTCCAGAACTTTTTCATAGGCCTGGTCTTCCGCATCCGGATGACCGTATTCATAGTATAAAAGGCCAGACTGCATTTCTTCTTTCAGCGACATAACGCACCTCCGCAAAACATGATAGTATTTATGTGGAGTGTATCATAATGCAGTATTCCATGCAAGAGAAAAGAAGGATAAAAATAACGAATTTAAACAATGAAAAGGAATAAAAATGATATAGTATGACGGGAAAATTCTTGACAGAATGGGGAAAATAGGTAAAAATAGTAAATAAGAAGAAAATACAAAGGAAGGGAGATGCGTTCATACATGAAACTGGAACGAGATTTGACCAAAGGAAGCGTCGTGAAACAGCTGATTATGTTTGCGCTGCCGTTTATGCTGTCAAATCTGATTCAATCGTTTTACAATGTGGCAGATATGTATATTGTTGGGAAATTCTGCGGCCCGGCAGGAATTTCAGCTGTGAACATAGGAGGTCAGGTCACTTTTTTGATGACGAATCTGGTTGTGGGTCTGTGCGTGGGCGGAACGGTAATCGTCGCCCAGTATCTGGGTAATGACAGAAGAAAAGAAGTGGTGGAATGTATCGGTACTCTGCTGGTGTCCCTTTTGGGGGCTGCTGTGGTGATTACGGTGGTGATGCTGTTCATTTCCACCCAGATCCTGAACCTGATACAGACGCCGGAGGAATCCTTTGCGCAGGCAAGGGAGTATTTGGATATCACCATCATGGGAACCCTATTCATATTTGGATACAATGCTCTCAGCGCCATCATGCGCGGTATGGGAGACAGCAGGCGTCCGCTGTATTTTGTAACCATTGCATGTGCGCTGAATATTGTGCTGGATTACATATTGGTCGGGGGGTTTGGGATGGAGGCAAAGGGAGCCGCCATTGCCACCGTATTTTCCCAGGGGGTCAGCATGGCTCTTTGTGTGATTTACTTAAAAACCCATGATTTTGTATTTGACTTTAAGTTAAAATCTTTTCGATTTTATCCCCATCATTTCAAGGTATTGATGAAAGTAGGCGTTCCCACATCCATCCAGAATGTAATCAGTAATTTTTCTTTTTTGGTGTTGACCACCATTGCCAATCAGTTTGGCGTGGCGGCATCTGCTGGTCTGGCTGTGGTGGGAAAATATAATGGTTTTGCCATCATGCCAACGGTGGCGGTGGGATCCTCCATTTCGGCCATGGCGGCCCAGAACATCGGCGCTGGCCAGCTGGACCGCGCAAAAAAAAACGCTGCATACGGGGCTGCTTCTTGCCTATGCAGTGTCTGTTCCGATTTTCCTGCTGTCCCAGTTATTTCCTGAACAGATCATCGGTATCTTTGACAAGGATCCGGCCATGCTTGAGGCAGGAGCGCAGTACTTAAAGTCATTTTCCTTCGATTATTTATGTGTAGCACTGGTCTTTTGTGTCAATGGCATTATTACAGGATCCGGTCATACCGCATTTGCGTCCATATCTAATATTCTTTCTTCCGTGGGATTCCGTATTCCTATGGCTCTTTTGTTCGGAATCGTCCTGGACGGAGGAATGAGGGGACTTGGATTGGCAGCTCCCATAGCCAGTCTGGCAACGACAGTTCTGGTGTTGATTTTTTATTTTTCGGGAAGGTGGAAAGTCAGCACAATTATAAAAGCCGTATAATCCAGGAAAAAGAAACGAGAGAAGGAGTCCCCCGCAGTCCGGACGAAAAGGAAGCAAGGGGCACCGGACTGCTGCGGGGGATTTTATTAAAGAAAAAATTCTCCAATTCCTATCAAAATAAGCAACATAGAAGAAAGCGGTGTGAGAAAGCGAAAAAAACGATCATGTATCAGTGCTTTTCCCAGTTTGTTGCTGAAAAACATGGATAAAAATGAAAATAATGCGGAAAATATGCCCATGGAAATGGGATTTAATCCGGCCATTCCGGCAGAGAAGGAAGGAGGAATACAGTTTATGGCCAATATCATGCCGAGAAGACATGTGTCCTTTAGTGTCATGATGGATAAATCGGCAATCTCCTGTTTCTCCAGGATTTCACTGATCAGACTATAAACGCCGAACATGATCATGAGAAGGGCGCCGAAACAGTTGGCATATTTGATAAAGCTGCCGGAGAGCACACAGGCGGCTGTGGTAAATAAAAACGCACAGGCGCCAGTGAAACATCCAATAATCAGATTGGATGTTATGGTTAATGTCTGACCGCGGGTGCCCAGATTCATCCCCAATAGAAAATTGTCCAGGTTTACTGTTGCAGCGATCAAAACAATGAAAAGTATTGACATGGCAAACTCCTGTCTGCCTGGCAGGCATGCCGTTGATGATGAAATATACGCCTGCCCGGCACTTTTTTTGAAGGATGGACCCTCTCTAATACCATATTCCTGGATGGGAAAAAAGGGGAGTGCTTGGGGAAAAATAGGAAAAACAGATTGTAATATTGGAAAGAATATGTTATATATGGTATGAGGCAATAGGCATTGTCTTAATGATTATGAAGAATGATATTCGTAAATGGATGAAAGGAGAGATTACGATGAAGAGATATGTATGTGAAGTTTGCGGCTATGTTTATGATGAAACAGAGGGCGATCCGGATAACGGAGTAGCAGCAGGCACAAAGTGGGAAGACGTTCCGGAGGATTGGGTCTGCCCATTATGCGGTGTGGGAAAGGATCAGTTCGCAGAAGAATAATGTATTGTTTCATAGGCGGAAAGAAAAAGAATAGTAGATTTTTCGAAGATGGAGAAGGAACCCGAAAGGGAACCTCCTCTATCTTTTTTTGTTTTCGGAACCTGTTGGGGATGTGACGGAGAAAAGAGAACGCAAGATTTTTTTACGGCGCTGAAATATGAATAAAAAATGAACAAATGGACGGTACGCGAATCAATGGTATAGAAAAAAGGGATAAAAAGGAGAAGGAAAATTAAAAAATCAATTTAATGGAAAAGATATATGCAATTTGCTGAAAGAGCAGAATTGCTAGTTAATATTTGCTGGAAATAGAGCGGTTTTTGCTGGAAGAAAAGGAGAAAATGTATAAAAGATTTTTGATGTCTATAAAAAATAAATGGTTGAAACTGGTAATTTTTAGAAGCCAAATGAGTTGAGAGGGGGAGATAAAGTTTGTATTATTATGTTAAAAGATTTGTTACAGTTGTGAACAAGATGTGCATAATATCAGATTCCGTTTTCAATTTTGTTCTTAGCTATTGGGAGAAATCGTCCCATTGCACTGTTTCAAATTGAGTTCTTGTAATAGGGAGGATGGTTTTATGGCAAAAGGGAAAATGAAAGCGCCAGTAAGGAAGACAACCTGGTCAAATGCTATAAAAAGAGACTGGCAGCTGTATCTTCTGGTGGTAATTCCCATTATTCTGGTATTTCTTTTCAGTTATGCTGCCTATCCGGGTCTGCGTATGGTGTTTATGGATTACAAACCTGCCAAAGGCTATGACGGCAGTAAATGGGTGGGATTTGAAACCTTTATCAAGGTGTTCAACAATAAGACGTTTGGGGAAGCCCTTCGAAACTCCATCGTCTTCAATCTTTTGGATCTGGTTCTGGGATTTCCGATTCCGGTTATTCTGGCGCTGATTCTCAATGAGCTGCGCTATCCGAAGTTCAAAAAGGTAACCCAGACGATCCTGTATCTGCCCCACTTCCTGTCCTGGGCGATTGTGGGAAGCGTTGCCTATCAGATTTTCAAACCCAGCACCGGTGTGGTAAACATCCTGCTGATGAACGCGGGCCTGATCGACGAAGGAATCCCGTTTTTGACCGAGAAATGGCACTGGGCAGTATCCTATGAATTGATTTATGTATGGCAGACCATGGGATGGGGAACCATCATCTACCTGGCAGCGATCACGGGAATCAGCGGAGAGCTGTACGAAGCTGCGATGATCGACGGAGCAGGAAGATGGAAGAGGATGTGGCACATCACACTGCCGGGAATCAAGGGAACCATCGTAACCCTGCTGATTATGAACTTAGGAAAGGTTATGAACAGTAACCTGGAGCGTCTGCAGGCGCTTGGAAACAGCCAGGTAAAAGACTTCCAGTATCAGTTAGCAGTCTACATCTATGAGAGAGGTCTGAACAACGGAAAGTTCAGTGAGGCGACAGCCGTAGGATTGTTCCAGTCTTTGGTGGGATTGATCCTGGTACTCTTATCCGATAAGGTGGCGAAGATGTTGGGCGAAGAGGGTCTGTTATAAGACCTTTTAGGAAGACTGCGGAAGAAAGGCCGCAAGAATGGAGGTTAAAAATGGCAAAGAAGAAAAACAACCAAAACGAAGAAATCTCAGCTGGCGGAAGCAGAGCGATTAATAAATTTCGTATCAGTGACGCGGTAATGATGCTGGTGGTCGTTATTTTGTGTATCACCTGTGTGGCGCCGTTTATTCATCTGGCATCCAAGTCCATCTCAAGCAACACGGCGGTGGTGGCCAAGCAGGTATTTTTCTGGCCGGTGGATATCACCTT
>DVJD01000101.1 GCA_018710785.1 Candidatus Fimimorpha excrementavium | reverse complement strand
CATTTAATATTTTCCTTTGTATTTTTGCCTTTCTGCTGCGCGATGACGGTCACAGGAATACCATGGAACCTGGCGATACCGCCCACGATGGCTCCGTCATCCTTAAAGCAGCGGTCCCCATGCAGTTCCATAAAATCGGAAAACAGTTCATGAACATAGTCCCTCCCCGTGGGCCGTCCTGCCATACGGGACACCAGCACGCGATCCCAGGCGGATAATTCCTTTTTCACCGGTTCTTCCGTTTCCCCCTCATGCATTTCAGAAGAGCTCTGCGTTTCTGTCTCCTCCAGCGTATGGGGGCGTTCCTGATGGAGCATGAGAATCTGCGCCAGTGTATCCTTCAGTTCCTCTCTTTTTACAATGGCATCCACAAATCCATGTTCCACCTGAAACTCTGCCCGCTGGAATCCGGCAGGAAGTTTTTGACGGATGGTCTGCTCAATGACGCGAGGCCCGGCAAACCCGATCAGCGCATTGGGCTCAGCCAGGATGATATCTCCCAGCATGGCAAAGCTGGCCGTTACACCGCCTGTGGTGGGATCCGTCAGTACAATGACGGAGAGCAAACCGGCGTCGCTGTGGCGTTTTAGAGCAGCCGCTGTCTTTGCCATCTGCATCAGGGAGATCATGCCTTCCTGCATTCTGGCCCCTCCGGAGCAGGTAAACAGAATCACCGGCAGTTTTTCTTTCGTGGCGCGCTCCACGGCCCGCGTAATTTTTTCGCCCACATTGTGGCCCATGCTTGCCATGAAGAAACGGGCATCCATCACGCCGAGAACCGTGCGAAACCCATTTATCTCGGCAGTCCCTGTGACGACGGCCTCGTTCAGAGAAGTCCGTGCCTGAACATCCTTCCATTTTTTCTCATATCCCGGGAACGACAGGGGATTGGAAAATTCCATTTCTTTATCCCATTCCTCAAAGCTTCCTGTGTCTGCCAGACTTTCCACCCTGCGGTAGGCGTGCATACGGAAGTATCCGCTGCACTTCGGACAGATATAATGATTCCGAATGACATCCTCTGTATAAATGGCTTTTCCGCATTTGTTGCATTTGCGCCACAGGCCGGCCGGTACCTCCGGTTCATTTCCGGTCGTTTCCGGCGCAGTAGGCATATGCGCCCGTTTTCTGAATAAATCCTTAATCATCGAAATTCTCCTCTATAAATCCCGTATCCGTATGGCCTGACTGGAATTTTTCATGTTCCAGAATGCCAAACTGGAAATCCACGTTTGTGGTGACACCCTCCACGATGACCTCCCCCAGTGCACTCATCATTTTCCGTATGGCGCTTGGACGGTCCACATCATGAACCATCAATTTTCCAATCATGGAATCGTAAAACGGAGGGATCTGATACCCACTGTAGATGGCGGAATCCACACGAACTCCGTTTCCTCCCGGGAAATGAAGGCTTGTCACCGTACCGGGGCAAGGCATGAAATGACGAGACGGATCTTCGGCATTGATACGGCATTCTATCGCATGTCCCCGGATCACCACGTCATCCTGGGTAAAGGACAGTTCTTCTCCGGCCGCGATGCGGATCTGTTCCTTGATCAGATCCAATCCCGTCACCATCTCTGTCACACCGTGTTCCACCTGGATTCTTGTGTTCATCTCAATAAAGTAATACCGATTCTGCCGATCCAGCAGAAATTCAATCGTACCGGCATTGACATAGCCTGCCGCCCTCGCCGCCTTCACCGCCGCTTCTCCCATTTCTTTTCTCAGCTCTTCCGAGAGAACCGCACAGGGGGATTCCTCGATCAATTTCTGATGGCGCCTCTGAATGGAGCAGTCACGCTCTCCCAGATGAACCACATGCCCGTGTTCGTCTGCCAGAATCTGAAATTCGATGTGGCGCGGTTTTTCCACATACCGCTCCAAATACATGGTGTCATCGGAAAAGCCATTGATGGACTCTCTCTGGGCATTCAGGAAATGGGTCTCAAACTCCTCCGGCGTGCGGGCAATGCGCATTCCTTTTCCGCCGCCGCCGCTGGCAGCCTTTATCATAATCGGATAGCCGATTTCTTCGGCCATCTTTTTTCCTGTCTTCACATCATACACCGGCTCCTTTGTACCCGGTACGACGGGAACACCGGCCGCGATCATCGTATTTCTTGCCTCCGATTTGTTTCCCATCCGGTCAATCACATCGGCCGGAGGGCCGATGAATTTAATGTTGCACTTCTCACAGAGCGTCACAAACTTGCTGTTTTCCGACAGAAATCCGAATCCGGGATGGATGGCGTCCGCCTTGGTCGCAACCGTGGCGCTCAAAATACTTTCCATATTCAGGTAACTTTCCGAGGATGCCGCAGGTCCGATACAGATTGCTTCGTCCGCCAGCATGGCATGGAGGGAATCCCTGTCTGCTTCCGAATAAACGGCCACAGTGGCAATTCCCATTTCCCGACAGGCGCGGATAATCCGTACGGCAATCTCTCCTCTATTTGCAATTAAAATCTTATGAAACATGCTGCCTTCCTTCTGCCGCTCCTGCGGCCAAACCAAAGATTTATCCCACCATAAATGTCAGCTCCGCGCTGACTGCCACTTTTCCGTCCACTGTGGCCACGGCCTTTCCGATGCCGACCGGTCCCTTCTGACGGATGATCTCACACTCCAGACGAAGTTTATCTCCGGGCACCACTTTCTTTCTGAATTTCGCCTTGTCGATTCCCCCAAAGTAGGCCACCTTTCCCTTGTTCTCCTCCACACTCAGGATGGCAACTGCACCCACCTGGGCCAGGGCTTCGATGATCAGAACTCCCGGCATCACAGGCTCCTGCGGAAAATGACCGCGGAAAAAATCTTCCCGGAATGTCACACATTTATATCCCACCGCGCGTACGCCCGGTTCGTTTTCTTCAATACAATCCACCAGCAAAAACGGATGTCTGTGCGGAATAATCGCCTCTATTTCCTTTACGCCTAACATCTTATCCTTCCTTTCTGCTCCTGCAGTCCTCTGTCCATGGGATAGAAAAAATATTTCCCTATCCGCCGCCATACAACCGGGGCTTTCCGGCCAATCGGCCAAGGAAAGCCCCTAAAAATCAGCTCCCTTACGGGACTATTTCTGTATTCCGTTATCCCTGTTTTGCAATGCGAAACAGCGGCTGTCCGTATTCTACCACCTGCTTGTTTTCCACCAGCACAGCGGCCACGACTCCATCGTATTCGCACTCAATCTCGTTCATCAGCTTCATCGCTTCCACGATGCCGACCACCTGGCCTTTTTTCACCGGATCGCCCACTTTTACAAAGGGCTCCGCATCCTCAGACGGAGCGCTGTAAAACGTTCCAACCAAAGGAGCGGTTACGACTTCATCCGGTTCCCCAAACAAAGACGGATCCGCGGTTTCTCCGGAAACCTTGCTGACAGGCACAGCCGCTGCCGGAGCCGGTATGGCTGCCGGGGCTGCTCCGGCAGACGCGCCGGATACCACCATCACTTCTTTTTCTTTTTTCAGGGTTACTTTCATATTGCCCTCTTCCAGTTCGAACTCGGTCAGTTCCGAACCGGAAACCAGCTTGATTAATGTCTCAATCTCTTTGATATCCATGATTTCGTTCAATCCTTTCTGTCAGTGGATGGAATGTCTGACAGGATCAGTCCTCATATTTCTTCACCAGGAGGCTGGCATTGTGTCCGCCGAATCCCAAAGAATTGCTGATCGCATAGCGCACATCCATCTGTACCGGTCCATTTGTCACATAATCCAGATCGCACTCTTCATCCGGCACCTGATATCCTACGGTCGGATGGATGTATCCTTCTTCTATGGACTTCACACATGTGATAAATTCCACACCGCCTGCCGCGCCGAGCAGATGGCCGATCATGGACTTTGTGGAGTTGACTTTCACATCATAGGCATGATCGCCCAGCGCCAGTTTGATCGCCTTTGTCTCGAATAAGTCGTTGTGATGGGTGCTTGTACCGTGGGCATTGACATAATCCACTTCATCCGGTGAAATACCGGCATCTTTGATGGCCTCTGTCATGGCTCTCGCAGCACCGCTTCCATCCTCAATGGGAGATGTGATATGATACGCATCGCAGGTTGCGCCGTATCCCACCAGTTCGGCATAGATCTTGGCTCCCCTTGCTTTTGCATGCTCCAGGGATTCCAAAACCACCACTCCGGCTCCCTCTCCCATGACGAATCCGCTTCTCTCTTTATCAAACGGAATGGAAGCTCTGGACACGTCCTCCTGTTCCGTCAGCGCAGTCAAAGCAGCAAATCCGGCCACGCCGATGGGGGTAATGGAACTTTCAGTTCCTCCGGCCACCATCACGTCTGCTTCACCATGCTGGATGGAGCGAAATGCCTCGCCGATGGAATGGGTACCTGTGGCACATGCCGTCACGACATTGATGTTCTTTCCGCGAAGTCCGAATTGAATACCCACATTTCCGGCTGCCATGTTGCAGATCATCAAGGGAACCAGAAGAGGATTCACACGGTTTGGTCCCTTGGTCAGCAGTTTTTCATGCTCTCTCTCCATGGCCTGCAGACTTCCGATGCCGGAGCCGACGCTGACGCCCACACGGAAGGGATCTTCCTTTTCCATATCAATTCCGGCATCAGCAAGGGCTTCCTTGGTCGCCGCCACAACATACTGGGAAAACAGCTCCATTCTTCTGGACGCTTTTACATCCATATATTCTTTTGCGGCGAATCCTTTGACCTCTGCCGCAATGTGTACTTTATACCCTTCTGTATCAAATTTAGTGATTGGTCCGATTCCAACCTTCTGCTCTTTAATTCCATTCCAGAATTCTTCTACGCTATTTCCGATCGGGGTAATGGCACCCAGACCCGTTACGACCACTCGTTTCATCTGTGGATTCTCCTCTCTGTCACATTACATGTGTCACATTACATGGCCATGCCGCCATCGACGCAGATGACCTGGCCTGTGATATAGTCCGCTTTATCAGATGCCAAAAATACGGTCATCTGTGCAACATCTTCCGGTTCCCCAAACGTTCCCATGGGAATCTGTGCCGTCGCCGCAGCCTTCACCGAATCAGAAAGAACTTCTGTCATTTCTGTCCGGATAAAGCCGGGTGCTATGGCATTGACGGTAATATGGCGGCTGGCCAGCTCTCTGGCAGCCGACTTTGTCAGGCCGATGATACCTGCCTTGGACGCCGAATAATTGGCCTGTCCCGCATTTCCCATCACGCCGGATACGGAAGAAATATTGATGATTTTTCCGCTTCTCTGCTTTAACATCTGTCTGGAGGCAAACTTCATGCAATTGAATGCGCCTTTCAAATTTGTGGAAATGACAGCGTCAAATTCTTCTTCCTTCATCTTCATCATCAGATTATCTCTTGTAATCCCCGCATTATTGACAAGGATATCAATGCGGCCATATTTTTTAATCACATCTGCTATAAATGCCTCGCAGGCGGAAAAATCGGCCACATTGCACTGGATCGCCTCCGCCTTTCCTCCATTCTCACGGATACCCGTTTCCACCTCTCTGGCGCGGTCAGCCGATCCATTGTAATTGATAATCACGGTGGCTCCCTCTCTTGCCAGATGTTCGGCTATGGATCTTCCGATTCCGCGGCTGGCTCCTGTCACCACCGCTACTTTATCCTTTAACATGCACTCTTTCCTCTCTATTTCTGCAGTTTTTCCAATACGTCACAAAGATCAGCCGGTGTCTCAATATGGTATGCTGTCACACTGCGGTCAATCTTCTTTAAGAACCCGGTCAATGTCTTTCCGGGGCCGATCTCAATAAAGGTATCCACACCGTCGGCAATCATGGTTTCCATATCCTGCTGCCAGCGCACAGAACTGTAAATCTGCTCCATTAAAAGACCCTTGATTTCATCCTTTTCTCTCACATAGCCGCCGGTTACATTGGTCGCATATGGAATTTCCGGCTTCTTCAGTTCCACATGCTCCAAAACCTCACCCAGCTTTTCCCCCGCATGGATCAGCATTTTGGAATGGAAGGGGCCCGAAACATTGAGCGGCACGCAGCGTTTTGCTCCTGCTTCTTTCAATTGCTCACACGCCGTATCCACTGCTTCTTTTTTTCCCGAAATGACAATCTGGCCCGGGCAGTTATAATTGGCAATCTGCACGCCCTCAATCCCGGACAGCACTTCTTCGATTTTGGAGGCATCAAGAGCAAGGATGGCCGCCATCCCTCCAAGCCCCGCCGGTACTTCATGTTCCATCAGGATTCCTCTCTGACGAACCGTTGTGATGGCATCTTCCCGGCTCATCACACCAGCTGCCACAAGCGCACAATACTCACCCAGACTGAGTCCTGCCGCCGCATCGGGGCGAACCCCTTTTTCCGTCAGCACAGCCATAATCGCCAGACTCGTCGTTACAAGAGCGCACTGTGTATATTCTGTTTTATCCAGCCGGTCATTTTCTTCAAAGCAAAGCTCCTTCATATCCAAGTCAAGGAGTTCACTGGAACGGTCAAAAATTTCTTTCGCGGCGGGATACGTCTCATAAAATTCTTTTCCCATTCCGGCCTTCTGTGATCCCTGACCCGGAAAAATAAAACCTATCTTGCTCATTGATTCTCTCCATTTCTTTTTTCTGTACTTATATAGAGAATGTTGCAAACTTGCGTTTGAGCAGGATATCCGTCGGCTTTTGCCTCTGATCGGATTTCCTGCCAAGACCGCGCATCTGCAACACCCGTTCGCGTCGGTATGATTTCACGGAATTCTTATTCTTCCGCTCCGTTTTCCTTTAAGTATGCAATCACCTGTCCCACCGTCTGCAGTTTTCCGGCATCTTCTGTCGGTATGGAAATATTGAATGTGTCTTCCAGCTGCATAACCATTTCCATGATATCCAGGGAATCTGCACCCAAATCATCAATAAAAGATGTTTCCTCGGTAATTGTGTCTGCGTCTACATTCAACTGTTCTGCTACGATTTCTTTTAACTGATCTAACATATGTCTTCCTCTTTCTGTGCCATGGGCACCTATTATTTTAACCCCATCTGTGAGGTTTCTGGCATGTAAACTGTAATCTTCTGCTTTCACAGGCATATCTGCTTCTGCACATATTACCATGTCAAAAGTGTGGCTCCCCAGGTCAGACCTGCGCCGAATCCTGCCATCACCACTTTATCTCCCCGCTTTAAAAGCTGTCTGCGGTTCATCTCATCCAGAAGGATGGGAACACTGGCTGCTGAAGTATTGCCGTATTCAAAGAGATTGACCGGAAAACGTTCCATGGGAACGCCAAGACGCTTCGCCACCGATGCGATGATGCGTTCATTGGCCTGATGCAGAATATAATGATCGATCTGATCCGCTTTCATCCCCGCCTGGTCCAAAAGCTCATGGATCGCTTCCGGCACTTTTCTGACGGCAAATTTGAATACTTCCTGCCCATTCATAATCATGAACGGATTTTTTACAGGACGCGCTCCCCATTTATTTTCCATGGTTCTTGCATCACAGGCAATGATATCTCCGCTTCGCCCGTCCGAGCCCATCACCACCGATTCAATGCCTTCTTCATCTCTTGCAGCCACCACGGCCCCCGCGCCGTCACCAAACAAGATGCAGGTGCTGCGGTCATTCCAGTCCACGATCTTTGACATCGTCTCGCTGCCTACCACCAGTACCGTATCCGCCATTCCGCTTTTTATGAATGCATGGGCCGTATTCAAGCCATAGACAAATCCCGAACACGCTGCATTCAAATCATAGCAGGCACAATGACTGTTCCCGATCTCCTTCTGCACCATGGATGCTGTGTTTGGAAGAACCTCATCGGCTGTCGATGTCGCTGCAATGATGAGGTCGATGGCTTCCGGGGAAATACCGGCGTTTTCAATCGCCCGTATGGAGGCCTTGGCTGCCATGGCAGTCGTCCCCTCTCCAATATCAATATGGCGCATATGGATGCCGGTCCGTTCCCGAATCCATGCATCACTTGTGTCCAGAAACTGTGCCAAATCATCATTTGTCACCACATGTTCCGGCGCATAATGCCCCGTTCCTATAATTCTTGTTGTCATTCTTTTGTCCTGCCATTTCAAATACTTACTTTCCTAATTCTGTCTCCCGCGCTTTTAGCACAGAGTTTTCCAGCAGAAATAGAAGGTCTTAATTACTTTGACTTTCAAAGTATATAATAAGATACTTTGAAAGTCAATGTATTTTGCAAAAAAATTGCAGCAATTAATCCCCGAACACATTTCTCACCGTAATATACGGAATATAGTCCCAGTTATCCATACAGATTCCCTTCTCTTCCGAAGCTGCATGGATGATTTTTCCATTTCCCATATAAATGGCCACATGGCCGACGCCCTCCGTCACCGCGCCATCATGGTATCCGTGGTAAAAAATCAAGTCCCCAGGCTTCATCTGGGAAAGGCTGACCTCGGTTCCATCTCCCGCCTGTTCCGCGGACACCCGATGAAGAAACACCCCAAACTGTTCATAAAGGCGCAGTACAAAGCCGGAACAGTCCACCCCTTCTCCCAGGACTTCGCCGCCCCATACATACTCTCCGCCGTAATACTTCCAGGCCTCATTGATGACATCCCTTCGAACATCGGGAATCTCTGTGCTTCTCTCATAAAAGATGGGAGATTCCAGATAATAGCCGCAGAGTGTTTGACTTTTTTCCACATAGCCTTCCACCCCGGCGCGGATCCGGATCTTTACCCATTCCCCCAGATCTTCCACCATCTCATACCTCTCTCCCTTTGGAAGCGTCAATATCACCGCCGATTCCCCGGAAGCCTCCTGATGGCAGGGCAATTGTTCGGTCTGAGGAATCACCGCATTGATGCAATACGTAAGGGCCAATTCCTTTGCCTCATCCCCCGTCGCCACATACTCACTTCGGATATAGCCAGTATGTCCGTCCAGGTTTACTTTCGTCCACGTAGCATTCGACTCCGAAACATCCATTTCAAATCCATAGCCGGGAAGCGCTTTTCCTATGGAAGCCGCGTAAGAATCCGGGGATGCATAGATATCCGCATATGCATAGCCCTCACGGATGACCCCCAGATGACTATAATTGGCCCATACTGCTTCCTGGGGATCCGGAGCTTCTGTCTCCAAGACAGGTTCCGTCGGTGCCGTCTCCGCCGATACCTCCGTGGGCTCCGGCATGGCCCTGGCCTGTCCGTACAGAGTTGTGGTGACAAACTTTTCCCACACTGCCGCTTCCGCAGCAATCGCCGCCACACAAATCACTGCCACAGCCACTCTCTTCCTCCACTTATTCTCAGTCATTCCATCTCTCCTTTATGATATCTCACTGCGCGATCCCGCGCATACATCCAAAATACTCCTTGCTGGTTTCAATATCCCGTTCCATCTGCTCTTTCAGATGGGCCACGGAATCAAACCGAATCTCCGGCCGGATGAAATGGTACAAATCAATGTCCAAAATCTGATCGTATAGGTCGTCTTCATGGTAATGAAATAAATGGGTCTCTGCCACCACCGTTTTTTTCTCGGTAACCGTTGGTTTCGTGCCGATATTGGTGATTCCCTCGAATACCCTCCCATGAATCCAGGTCCTGGTCGCATAGACTCCATTGGGGGGCAGCATCTTTTCTTTGGCGGGGATCATATTCAATGTGGGAATTCCGAGAGTGCGGGCCAGAGCAATTCCATGAACCACTTTTTCTTTGATTCGGTACGGTCTGCCAAGCAGCTTTGACGCTTCATCCAAATGTCCTTTTTCCAACTCTTCCTTGATTCTGGAGCTGCTGATATCTCTGCCGCCTTCCTTCTCCTTTTCCATCACCTCAACCCGAAATCCCAGTCGATCCCCCAGCTCTGCAAGAAGTGCGGGATCTCCTTCCCTCTTATATCCGAATCGGAAATCATCTCCCGCCACGACCAAGCCCACGTTGAGCTGATCCACCAGCACATGGCGCACGAACGCCTCCGGTGCCAGATGACTGATTGTCGCATTGAATGGATACTCAATCAAAAAATCTACACCCATGGACTCCAAAATACAGCGTTTTTCATCTGACGTTGTCAAAACTTTCTGCCGCGTCCCGGTCAGTACCGCCCCCGGGGACGAGGCAAATGTAAAAACAACTGACGACATATCTTCTGCCCCGCATACAGTCTGTATCAATTTCTGATGTCCCCTGTGGACTCCGTCAAACTTTCCCAGTGTCACCGCTGTTTTTTCCTGCATGCCAAATTCTGTTGTGTTAAAAAAACATTTCATCCCTTATTCGTCCCCTTATCCTATCAATATGCCAAAAACGAATCGTAATTTATCTGGGCAGGAACATTTTCTGAGGCCGATACTGCCCTCTTTGAAGGTCAAAGCCGTATACTGCGCAGAACTGCCCCTCTGCATCGTAAACACGCACCATGGAGCCATCCCGGTTTCCATTTTCCTCTGATAAGTTGGACGGGATCAGAGGATTTCCATTGTATAAAAACCGTTCTCCCTCTTTTGATACGGTAATGGATGGCAGATCTCGAAAAACCGCTTCCAGAGGAAACAGAATACGTTCCAGGTTCCCTTCATCCCGAAGTTTTTCAATCTCTGACAATTTCCGGGCCTGCTCCAGAGAAAACAGGCTGACACGGGTGCGCAGCAGTTTTGTCATGCATCCCCCGCATCCCAGCCTGGCGCCGATATCATGGCAGAGTGTACGGATATAAGTCCCCTTGGAGCAGGAAACGGTCATGGTGACATAAGGCAGGCAGAGCTCTTCCACTGTGATTTCATAAATCTCCACGTGACATGCCGGTCGTTCCAATTCTTTCCCTTCCCGGGCCAGCTCATACAATTTCTTTCCGTTTATTTTTTTAGCTGAATACATGGGCGGAATTTGATCATATCCTCCCAGGAAATGGCCGATGGCTTCTCTGACCTCATCCTCCGTCACCGCTGCCTCCGTCCGGCTTTGTACATTTCCGGAGATATCCTGGGTGTCTGTGACTGTCCCAAGCAGCATAGTTGTCCGATATGTCTTTGATGTGTCCATCAGCATATCGCACACTTTTGTGGCATTTCCCAGGCAGACCGGCAGCACGCCTTCCGCATCCGGATCCAGCGTACCTGTATGGCCGATTTTTCTCTGGCGCAAAATCCCTCTGAGTTTTGCCACCACATCATGGGAAGTAAATCCCTTTTCTTTATAAATATTCAGGATTCCGTCCATATAGCTCCCTTACCTGCTCCCTTCCATAAGCTGCCGTTCAATATGCTTCGTCAGATTATTGATCACATCATACACACTGCCATGCATGGTGCAGCCAGCCGCTTTGATATGTCCGCCTCCCCCGTAATAAGATGCCACCCTGCTGACATCCACCGCATCCTTGGAACGCAGACTGACCTTATATTCCTGCGCATTCGTCTCATACAAAAAGATGGCCACCTCCACGCCTTCTGTATTTCTCAGACTTTCCACAATCCCATCCAGGTCCTTTGGCTTTACACGGTAAAATTCCATATTGGCCGCAGAAATCACGGAAAAAATGCATTTGCCTTCCATGAGCCTCACACTTTCCAGAAGCGCTCTGCCCAGCACCTGGTTTCTGTTATAGGATTTTTCGTAAAACGTCTTTGCCACAATATTGGAGAAATCAATTCCCTTTCCCATCAGCTTTCCGGCAATCTCCATGGTCCGCGGCGTTACGCTGCTGTACTGAAACACCCCGGAGTCATGGACAATGGCGGTATACAGACATTCTGCCGTGGCTTTGCTTATCTTATCCTCTTCCAGGAGTTCATACAGCACTTCTCCCGCGGCGCACGCATCCGCATTTAAATGATTGATTTCGCAGTATCCCTGGTTGCTGATGTGATGATCAATACACACAGTTCTGCCAGCCGTCTCAAAAAATTCACTTCCTGTTCCCAGCCGCTGTCTGTCGCTGCAGTCCACTGCGATGAATAAATCATACGCTTTCGTCTTATCCGTGTTTGCATTGATCTGCTCTGAATACCGCATAAACAGCAGTGATGACGCAAAATCGTCCAGATAGATATCCACGTCAAAGGAATAGTTGTCTTTCAGATAATTATAAAGTCCCATGCAGCTTCCGACGCAGTCTCCGTCCGGTCTCATGTGGCCGACGATGGCTATGGACCTGATATCTTCTGTCAATATCTCATCAATCTTCTTCATGTTCCTCTCCCAAATCTTTCGTCACTTCGTCGATCAAGTGCGACATGTGAACGCCATACTCGATGGACTGATCCAAAATGAACCGGATTTCCGGTGTATTGCGCAGATTCACGGAATGGGCGAGCTGACGCCTGATATAGGGCACAGCGCTCTTTAACCCATCCACCGTATCCTTCTGTGCCTGTTCATCTCCCAGCACACTGATATATGCCTTACAATACTTCAGATCCGGCGTCACCTCCACCGCCACCACACTCGTCATGGGATGGATCCGCGGATCTTTGATTTCATTGCGGATGATATTGCTTAATTCCTTCTGCACCTCACCGTTTATTCTCGTATTCTTTATACTATTCTTTCTCATAATCATTCTCTTTTCTGCTTTTATATTCGGTCAACGCCTTACTGCGAAAAGATGCTGTACAAAAGGTCTCCCATTTCATACAGCATCCATTTCCTTTATCTTGGCACTTCTACCATTGTAAATGCCTCAACGGTATCCTCTTCTTTGATATCATTGAATTTTTCAAATACCAGACCGCATTCATAGCCTTCCTTCACTTCCTTCACGTCATCCTTGAAACGCTTCAGGGAAGCCAGCGAACCTTCGTAGATCTTTTCGCCGTCCCGGAAAATACGAATACTGCATCCTCTCTGGAAGACACCGTCTGTCACATAAGAACCCGCGATATTTCCCACACCGGAAGCTTTGAAGATCTGACGAATCACAGCATGGCCGATGACCTTTTCCTCGAAGATCGGATCCAGCATACCCTTCATCGCCGCTTCCACATCTTCGATGGCCTGATAGATGACGCGGTACAGACGCATATCCACTTTTTCTCTCTCGGCCATCTGTTTTGCCATGGCATCCGGACGGACATTGAAACCGATGATGATCGCATTGGATGTGGCCGCCAGCGTCACATCGGATTCGTTGATGGCGCCGACACCGCCGTGTATGATCTTCACCACAACTTCGTCGTTGGAAAGTTTCGTCAGAGACTGTTTCACTGCCTCCACCGAACCCTGTACATCGGCCTTGATGACAATATTCAATTCTTTGATATTTCCCGCCTGAATCTGGGAGAACAATCCGTCCAGAGTCAGTTTTGACTTCGTTTCTTCCAGAAGTTTCTCCCTTCCTTCACTGATGAAGGTTTCAGCAAAGTTTCTGGCCTCTTTTTCATTTTCCGTGCAGACAAAGATCTCACCGGCATTGGGCACACCATTCAATCCGAGGATTTCCACCGGTGTGGACGGTCCAGCTTCCTTGACGCGTCTTCCCTTGTCGTCGATCATCGCACGAATCTTTCCATGACAGGAACCTGCAGCCACAGCATCTCCCACATGGAGAGTACCTTTCTGAACCAGAATGGTAGCCACAGAACCGCGGCCCTTATCCAGCTCCGCCTCAATGACGATACCTCTCGCGCGGCGGTTCGGGTTGGCTTTCAGTTCTTTCACTTCCGCAACCAAAAGGATCATTTCCAGAAGATTATCGATTCCCTCATGGGTATGCGCGGAAACCGGTACAAAGATGGTATCACCGCCCCAATCTTCCGGCACCAGACCCTGTTCCGCCACTTCCTGCTTCACACGTTCCACATTGGCGCTCGGCTTATCGATCTTATTGATGGCCACGATGATATCCACACCTGCTGCTTTTGCATGGCTGATGGCTTCCACAGTCTGCGGCATGACACCGTCATCGGCTGCCACCACCAGAATGGCGATATCCGTGGCCTGAGCGCCGCGCATACGCATGGCCGTAAATGCCTCATGTCCCGGAGTATCCAGGAATGTAATGTTCTGATCGTTGCATTTTACCACATAGGCTCCGATATGCTGTGTGATGCCTCCCGCCTCTTTGGAAGTCACATTTGTGGAGCGGATGGCATCCAGAAGGGACGTCTTTCCATGGTCGACATGGCCCATGACACAGACCACAGGCGGTCTGGGCTGCATCAGTTCTTCCGGTTCTTCCTCTTCCTTCAGAAGTTCCTCGATGACATCTACTTTCACTTCTTTTTCACAAATATAGTTGAATTCCAGCGCCACTTCTTCGGCTGTATCAAAATCGATCTCCGAATTGATGGTTACCATGGTACCCTGCAGGAACAGCTTTTTCACAAGGGCAGACGGCTGCTGTTTCATCTTCTCTGCCAGTTCTTTGATCGTAAGAACTTCCGGAATGGTGATGGTCTTGATCACATCTTCCTCTTCCTTCTTGACTGTCTGCTGCGGCTTTTTCTGCTGTGTCATCTTGGAGAAACTCTTTGTATTCTCCGGTCTTCTTCCGTTCTTTTCCATGAACTGCTTGCTCTTTTCGCGAAGCTCACGCTCTTTTTTGTTTACCTGTTTACCGCCGCGCACTTCATTTTTGCTGAGCGTAGATGACATGGTATCGGCAGCGGATTCCCGTCTCTGGAAACCGCCTTCCCGTCTTGGGCCACTGGCATTTCTGGAACCAGTGTTATCACGGAACCCGCCCTCGCGGTTCTGATTGTTTCCTCTGTAGCCCCCGTTTCCGCCGTCACGGTTCTGGCTGCTTCCGCGGAAGCCTCCTTCGCGGTTCTGATTATTTCCTCTGTAGCCGCCGCTTCCACCGTCGCGGTTCTGGCTGTTTCCGCGGAAACCTCCTTCACGATTTTGGCTGTTTCCCCTGTAACCGCCGTTTCCATTGTCGCGATTCTGGCCGTCTCTGGTTCTTGCACTGTTATCCCGATTCTGGCCATTGTTTCGGAAATTTCCATCTCTTCTCTGGCCATTGTTATCGCGGAAACCGCCTTCCCGTCTCGGACGCTGGCCATCCCGGCCGTCATTATTCCTTCCGCGTCCGCGGCTGTTATAATCACGGCTGCTTTCCCTGTTATTGTTTTCCCTTTTATCTGTATTATTTCCGGATCTGGTGTTCTCTGTTTCTTCTTTTCTGACAGAACCATTCTGTACCGATTCCGTCTGCACGGCCGACTCTTTCACTGCCGTGTTCACCATCTCCTTCTTTACTGCTTCATTTCTCACTTTTTCTCTTCCCGTATCCTCTCCGGAAGCATTTCCCGTCATTGGCGTTTCAGCCACATGTTCCTGATTCTTCTTAACTTCCTTTTTTTCTGCTTTTGTTTCAGATGCGGATGGATGCTCAGGCTTTGCCGGTTTCCTGCGCGGAATCGGCTGAGAACTGTTCTGCGGGCGATACACAATCGCCGCTTTCGTCTTCTTATGCACCTCACCGCTCCCCTTTCCTGTCAGGCCTTTTCTCACCATAGCCGCTTCCTCTTCTGTCAGCGTAGACATATGATTAGCCGCTTCTATATTTTTTGTCTTTAAAAAATCAATCACTTCTCTGCTGTTTTTGCCAAGCTCTTTTGCCAATTCATGAATTCTGATTTTAACCATATACTTATCACCGACCTTTTCTATTCCATGTTATCTGGCTCTCTGCTGACAGGTGTCACTGACATCTGTTCTATTTTCTTTCGGATGCTGTCTGCCAGATTTCCATCTGTTACTGCCACACTGGCCCTGTATTCCTTTCCAATGGAATGACCCAGTTCCAACTTGCTACAAAGAAAATAAATAGGCACTCGATAATAAGTACACATATTTTTAAATTGCTTCTTTGTATTATCTGATGCATCTTCCGCCACTATGACCAGTCTCGCTCTCCCATCTTTCACTGCCTTTTCCGTGGAAAACTCCCCGCTGAATACTTTTCCTGCCTTTGCGGCCAGGCCAAGCATCGCCATTGCTTTATTCTGATTCAAGCGTATCCAGCTCCTTTCGCATCGCTTCATATACTTCTGCGGATATTGCTGTCTTCAGGGATCGCTCAAGACCTTTCGTTGACATGGCTTTTTTCAGGCATTCTGAGTCGCGGCAAATATAAGCGCCTCTGCCATTCTTTTTGCCTGTCACATCCAGCAGAACTTCATTCTCTGCCGTCTTAATTATACGAAGCATCTCTTTTTTATTTTTCATTTGGCCGCAGCCAATACACTTCCTTAATGGTATCTTTTTCGTATCCGCTCACTCGCTTCCTTAGTTTTCTTCCTGTTCTGTCTGCGAAAGATCGCCTTCTTCCTCAGCTTCCGGTTCCTCCGTCTCTTCGTAGGGACGTTCCATTTCCTCTGCGTAATCCTCCGGCTCCTCTTCCTCATATTCTTCATAGCCTTCATATTCACCTTCGAACTGAAGGTCATCAAACAGGCCCAGTTCCCTTGCCTGCGTTTCACTCTTAATATCGATCTTATATCCGGTCAGACGGGCTGCCAGACGGGCATTCTGTCCTTCTTTGCCGATGGCCAGAGAAAGCTGATAATCCGGTACAATGACCTGAGCGGACTTTTCCTCTTCATCCGCTGCCACACAGATCACCTTCGCGGGACTCAGCGCATTTTCAATCAAAAGCGCCGGATTTTCATTCCAATTGATGATATCAATTTTTTCTCCGCGCAGCTCTTCTACCACTGCATTGACTCTGGCGCCGTTGATACCCACACAGGCGCCGACGGCATCCACGTTTTCATCATTGGACCAAACGGCCATCTTGGTTCTGGAACCGGCTTCACGGCTGATGGCCTTGATTTCCACGATTCCGTCTTTGATTTCTGTCACTTCTGCTTCAAACAGACGCTTTACCAGCTCCGGATGGGTTCTGGACACCAGAATCCTCGGTCCCTTCGTCGTATCCTTCACTTCCAAAACATACACTTTAATACGCTCTGTCGGCTCAAAATGTTCTCCGCGCACCTGTTCATTTTCAGAAAGTATGGCATCCACCTTTCCCAGATTGATGCTCAGATTTCTTCCAAAATACCGCTGTACCACGCCAGTGACGATATCCTTTTCTTTTGCATAATACTGTTCAAAAAGCACTTTTCGTTCTTCTTCACGGATTTTCTGCAGAATCACATTCTTTGCATTGGAGGTCGCGATACGGCCGAATTCTTTTGATTTGATCTCCACCCTTACCACATCGCCAATGTTGTATTTCGCATTCAGAAGACGCGCGTTGGCCAGGCTGATCTGCGTCAGCGGATCCTCCACGGTCTCCACGACTTCCTTCTCCGCATACAGTTCATAATCGCATGTTTCCCGATCCATATGGACATGAATATTATCAATTCTTCCAAAATGGCCCTTACATGCCTGCAAAAGGGAATTTTCGATCGCTTCCAAAAGCGTATCTTTATTAATATCCTTTTCCTTTTCCAGCAGATTCAGCGCTTCTAACAGTTCCTTGTTCATTTTCCTATGTCCTCCTTGCTTCCCCGCATTCATTAAAAATCGAATGCCAGACGAATCAGAGCAATATTTTTTCTCTCAATCGTCATCTGACTCATATCTTCCAACTCAATGGTAACAGTATCCTTATCATATGCCGCAAGGGCACCGATATATTCTTTCTGCTGATCAATCGGCCTGAAAAGGCGTATCTCCACCTCTTCTCCCATGCTGCGCTCGAAATCCTTATCCTTCTTCAGCGGTCTTCCCAATCCCGGTGAACTGACCTCCATGATGTAGCTGTCCTCAATAAAATCCTCTTTATCCAGCAAATCTCCCAGTGCACGGCTGACCAGCTCGCAGTCATCAATGGTAATACCGCCTTCTTTATCAATGTACGCTCGCAGATACCAGGTACCAGCTTCTTTGATATACTCCACATCCACCAGCTCAAAATTATGTTCGTTCAAAATAGGAAGCAATAACTCCTCTGTTCTGGATTCATACTGTTCTCTCCTTGTCATCGTATCCACCACCTTTCCTGATTCTGTGACCTCACCGATCAGCAAAAAGCTTCCCCCTGCTGACGCAAAAGAAAGAGTGGACTCTCGCCCACTCTCACACTAGTCACTATTAACTGTATCCATTATAACACTCCATTTTTCAAATTGCAAGAAGTTTTTTAGTAATTTGATTTTCTTACAAAATCCCCATTTTTTCCGGAAGTTTGACAGTCTAGCAAATCGAAAAAACTCTTGCAGGCCCCATAAAGCCTGTATTCTTTTTGTCAAATTTTATATTTATTTTTGTAGCTATTTATAGCTATTTATGGTATAATAAGGATGAGGAGG
>DVJD01000100.1 GCA_018710785.1 Candidatus Fimimorpha excrementavium | reverse complement strand
CCTTCGGGCGCAGAAAAATCTTAGTACCGCTACGTTTTTCACGGAGCGAGAGCGCCCCGACAGGGAAAAGGTTCGCTCTCTCCGACCGTCCGGATTCCCATTTTGTTCACAATTTATTTACTCATGCGTTTGTCCTGCGGCTCACTTCAGAATAAAGCCAGACTTAACTTCCAGCATTCAAAAAACATTACAAACATCATTTGCCTCTGTGGCCCTTGTATCACGTCAGCCATGCCATCGTTTACCGGCAAAATGGTTTCTGCCCGGATACCGGAAGATACTTCCCATTTCAATCTCTTTGATAAATATCTCTCGTATAAACCTTATCTCTCACATCATCCAGGCTGCTGTCATATCGATTGGCAAGAATGGTATCGCTTCTTCTCTTGAATTCTTCCAGATCATTCACCACTTCTGATCCGAAAAATCTCACCCCATTTTCCAATGTCGGTTCGTAAATGATCACCGTCGCTCCCTTGGCCTTAACCCGCTTCATGACACCCTGGATGATATCCTGCGTGCAAAGTCCCTTCATTTCGGCATACGTA
Source organism: Candidatus Fimimorpha excrementavium (assembly GCA_018710785.1). Classification (GTDB taxonomy): domain Bacteria; phylum Bacillota; class Clostridia; order Lachnospirales; family Lachnospiraceae; genus Fimimorpha; species Fimimorpha excrementavium. The sequence continues at coordinate 20,846 of DVJD01000100.1, read as the reverse complement.
TCCAATTCATTAAAGAAAGAAACACGCAGCGCCAAATAGGTATTGGCAAACAGTTTTACCGCTTCTGCTTCGGTAAATCCCATGAAAAGCGTATCAATATCCTTCTTAATGGCTCCTTCCTGCAAAAGCCGGGCAAAGATATGGGCGGCTTCCATCTGGTTTTCATCCTGCGGATCCGTTCCTATGATGATTCGGGATGGATATAAGTTGTCATATAAGGCTTTGGATTCCCGCAGAAATTCCGGACTGAAAAGAATATTTTTCGTATGATATTTTTCCCTCACAGCTGCGGTATATCCCACCGGAATCGTGGATTTCACCACCATGACCGCGTCTGGATTGACCTCCAGAACCAGTTCAATCACGGATTCCACCGCTGATGTGTCAAAAAAATTCTTCTGGCTGTCATAATTGGTCGGAGCAGCAATAACCACAAAATCAGCCTCCCGATAGGCATCTCTCGCATCCAGGGTGGCTGTCAGATGAAGCTCTTTTTCAGCCAGATAAGCCTCAATATAATCATCCTGAATCGGGGAAATGCGCCGGTTAATTTTTTCTACCTTTTCCGCTGCAATATCCACTGCGGTCACCTCATGGTGCTGTGCCAGCAGCGTGGCAATGGATAATCCCACATATCCGGTTCCGGCCACTGCAATTTTTAACTCATTCCATACTCTCATGTTCCCTAAGCCTTTCTCTCTTTAGCCCAGATAAAACTCCCGATACCACTGGGCAAACTTCCGCAGTCCCTCCCGAAGGGGTGTGGACGGATGGAATCCGAAGTCCCGCTCCAACGCACTCGTATCCGGATACGTCACCGGCACATCCCCCGGCTGCATCGCCACCAGTTTCTTGTGGGCTTCAAAATCGTAATCGTTATCCAGTACCCCTGCACGAATCAGTTCGTCCTGCAAAATCTCCACAAAGTCCAGCAGGTTTTCCGGATGGCTGTTTCCGATGTTGTACACCGCATACGGCGGTTCCGGCAGGCCGTCTTCCCCGGTCCGTTTCTCCGGAGCGCCCTGCATCACCCGCTTCACGCCTTCCACGATGTCATCCACATAGGTGAAGTCCCGCTTGCAGTTTCCGTAGTTGAAGATCTGGATGGTCTCTCCCCTGCGCAGCTTGTCGGTAAACCCAAAGTACGCCATGTCCGGCCGCCCCGCCGGGCCATAGACGGTGAAGAACCGCAAACCCGTGGACGGAATGTTATACAGCTTGGCATAGGCATGAGCCAGCAGCTCATTGGATTTCTTCGTCGCCGCGTACAGAGATACCGGGTGGTCCACCGGATCGTCCGTGGAATAGGGCACCTTCTTGTTGGAGCCGTAGACGGAGGAAGAAGACGCGTACACCAGATGTTCCACACCTGCCGCCCCTCCGTCGTAGGAATGGCGGCAGGCTTCCAGGATGTTGTAAAATCCAATGAGGTTGCTTTCGATGTACGCATCCGGATTGGTGATGGAATAGCGCACCCCTGCCTGGGCCGCCAGGTTCACCACCACCGCGGGACGGTAGGTTTCAAAGACACTGGTGACCAGGGCCTTGTCCGCGATGCTTCCTTTGAGGAAGATCCACTGGCTTTTATTTTTATTCGCCTTATCTTCTTCCTTGTTTTTTTCCTGATCTTTGTCTAAAACATCCGCTGTTTCCTCCAGCTGCTTCAGCCGGTATTCTTTCAGGCTGACATCATAGTAATCGTTACAGTTGTCCAGTCCCACCACGGTCACGTTTGGGACGGTTTCCAACAGTTCCCGCACCAGATTGGCTCCGATGAATCCGGCCGCTCCGGTTACCAGGATGGTTTTTCCTTCTAACTTGACATTGACTTTCTTCATTTCCATGTTTCCCTTCCGGAGCGTGAGCGATTGGGCGTGCCATAAGGACTATTTGTGACGCTCCGGCACAAATAGCAGGGTGAGGAGTTCTCTCCTCACCCTACGATCCCCCTATACTCCTTCTGTACCTGTTCATAGCTTTCCAGGTTTCCGATGTCATACCGCCGTCCCGGCATCTCCATGGCATGGACCGGGCTCACCCGGCACAGCCAGGCCGCGAAGCTGCCCGGCGCGTCACTTCATACCAGGCGCTCTCCGGCAACCGAAGTCCTCCGAAGATTTCCCTGTTTCTGAACTGCTTTTCTCTGCAAACCCACAGGTTTTACGCAGAGGTTCGGCCCGCTTTTCGACCGTTTTTTTCGCCGCCATCTATCCGCTGCTGATTTCAGTGCTTCCAAGATCCGGCCGGTGATTTTCATCAGTTTTATCCTGCCATCTGGGAGTTTTCCTTATTTTGTTTCTGCTGACTCAAGTGAAGGAATGCGGGAAAGTCTTCCCGGCATTTCTGGAAATCAATGGTTCCTGTATCGGGATTCACATGCTGCAAAAGAAACGCGCTGTATGCCCGCCGATCCACCGGACACCCGCCGATCAGGCGGATTTCCATTCCGGGGGACAACGACTCTTTCTTTTCCGTCTGGTGATTCATGGTGCCTGCCGCTGTCGTGACCGGATTGACCAGAATCAGCTTTCGTCCCTGCTGTTCCATCTTCCACGCCATGGTTTCAAAGAATGCCGACAATGCGGTCTGTTCCACCCTTCGGCCCAGCGGCGCTTTCTTTTCTCCCGGCGCGGCCCGTTTTTTCATCTTGGCATAATCCAGCCGTTCTGCCAGGAACACATCCCCCATGGCCATGCATTGGTCCATGAGGCTTCGCTGAAGCGTTTCCCGCCGAAGCATCTGCTTTCTGGTGATTTCCCTCAGTTCGTTTTTAAATTTTCTATAGTTAATTGAGGTCTTCCAAAAAAAGCAACCCGGGATAACCTTTCCCTGATTGTCATAATTCTTCGGATTCATCGCCCTGCGGCTCCGCTCCATTCTGCGTTTCAGCCTTCGCTTTTCCTTTTGCCAGGCATCCTGTTCCAGGGATGGGATGGCATATTCGCGGATCTCATGCATGCCGACGCACACCAGCTTTTGGAATCCGATATCCATGCCGACGGTTCCCTCTTTGATGGGAATCCTGCGCCGCACCGGACAGGTACCCCGAAGGACCAGCTGGGCATAATACCGCAGTCTTCCCCGTATCCACTTCCGTTTGATCCGGCAGTACCGGATCTCCTGACTCAGAGCCTGCCGCTCATACTCGCTTCGATTTCGGCGCACCGGCAGACACAGCCCTTTCCAAAGCAAGTGGCCGTCCTGATAGCGGATGGAGGTCTGATTGGTTTTCCCCTGAAGGCAGGTAAGTTCCTCTTCCTTTTTGAAATGAACCTGACTGCCTCTGCGGCATATCACATCATTGACTGCCCGCCAGGCCTGATCGGCCAGATTCTGCACGACCGGCGCATCGGTATTTTCCTTAAAATACTGCCGATAAGGCGTCGCCATTTTTGAAAAGTCAAAACGGCGAAGCTGATACTGCTTCTGCATCTGATCCAGTTCCCGATAAATCTGTTTGCGCGCTGACGCGTCCCGTTCCCTGTCCAGCTGTTCCAGAAGGGTTCGGTACCGTTTCGTCTGACGCATTTGATTCATCCGCTTGACACCCTCCCGAAGGAGCGCGTTGTATATGGAACAATTGACACGGAACCGCTTATCCAAACGATCCTTCTGCCACGTCTCCAGCTTCAGCGGAAGCGTTAAAACAAAATAAGTAGCCTCATTTCCCATGGCATCTCCTTTCGTGAAGTACCTTACTTCCCGATTTCCCATTCTCTTATTTCCTTTCATTGTTCCACATCTCCCCGAAACGTTTGCAGAACTCGTAAATCCGCGCCAACTCTCACATTTGAACCCTTACACTCCTCGTCATTCCTCACCACTTCCTTTATTTTACGTAAAACATTCTCTCCGGTCGTCCGAATTCCCATTTTGTTCACAATTTATTTGCTCCTGCGTTTGTCCTGGGAATTTTACCGGTTCCCGTTGTTTTTTTCGCTCGTTCTGTGTATAATAAGAGTAGGGAAATCCCTACTTTCCATATTTCAGAAAGGTGGTGTAAAATCATGGCAGCAAATACGTTTGTGGACAACGCCAAAGTCATGGCAAAAGGACAAATCACAATCCCAAAGGATGTCCGTGATGTGCTTGGTGTGTCAAGCGGTGATCGGGTCACTTTCATCGTTGAGGGAAACACGGTCCGCATTGTCAATTCTGCTGTTTACGCTATGCAGATGCTTCAGCAGGAAATGGCCGGAGAAGCAGAACGCACCGGCCTGACCTCGGAAGATGATGTTATGGCGCTCGTCAAGGAATTCAGAAATGAGGACGAAAAAGGATGAGAGTTCTGTCTTGTTCTTTGCCACTCACAATTATGCATAAATGATTTCCGTTTTTACGACGTCCTGTCTTAATCAAATTCGACCTATGCAAGGATAAACCGCTCCCCTCTTGACTTTTCCTCCCCTCTTTGCCATACTGAATACGGCACGATCCATCATTTCTATTGTGAAAGGAATCCGAATTTCATGACAAAAAAATGTGTATTTTTTGATGCCGACGGCACCATACTCGATATAGAAAAGGGCGTCCCGGCCGATGTCAAACCGGCCATCCGGCAGCTGATCCAAAATGGCCATCTGGCCTTTTTATGTACCGGCCGCAGCCGCGCCTACATTCCCAAAGAAGTGGAGGAGCTGGGCCTGACGGGCATGATCACCAATCTGGGCGCCTACATGGAATACCAGGGGAAATGCATCCTGAACCGGGAAATCAGCACCCAGGATGCCAAACGCGCCGTGGAAATCCTTCGAAACTGCGGCATGGTCCCTGTCCTGGAGGGCGCAGAGTACATGTATTACGATCTGGATGAATATACCACCGATGTGGACTGGTTTGCCGATCTCATTACCCGGGATGTGGGGGCCAGGCGTCTTCCCATCCGGGGCAATGAATCCAATCTCCATATCAGCAAAATCAGCGCAAAAAAAATGCCTGGCTGCTTTCCGCAGAAAGCCTGCCAGGAGTTGGAACCCATATTTGATTCCATCCGCCACGAGGGAAATTTTGTGGGAAAAACCATTGAATTTATCACCAAAGGCTGTTCCAAAGGGCTGGCCATCTGTGTGATCTGCGCCGTCCTCGGCATCGATATGCGTGACACCATCGCCTTTGGCGACAGCAACAACGATTTGGCCATGTTTCAGGTCGTCCATACCAAAATCGCCATGGGAAATGGCTCCTCTGAACTGATCCGGCAGGCGGATTACGTCACAGATCCCCTGGAAAAGGGCGGCATTCCCAAAGCCCTCCGCCATTTGGGACTTATTTCTTAGGCCGATTGGTTCCATTTCTTTTTATAATAAAAATAATAGGGCACTTCATACAAAAGCATGGCGCTCCAGCCGATAGCACAGGCAAAGCACACGCCGTAAATCCCCATGTGGGGCACCAAAAGGAAGGTAAAAATCACGCGCAGGGAAGTCTGGATAAACGTGCACAGAAGGGTCACATTCATGTTTCCCATCCCGCGGAAAAATCCCTGGATGCCATTGGTGAAGGCCGGAAACAGATAGAAAAAGGCCATGGTCACCAGATATTGGCTTCCGATTTCCACCATGCCATCCGCTCCTTCCCCGGAGACGAACAGCATCATGATGGGCCGGTGGAGAAGCAAAGTCAGGGCACAGATCAAAATCCAGTAGGCAAATTCCAGGCGAAGTCCCCGGACGAAACCCGGCTGGATGCGCGCTTCTTTTTTCGCGCCCCTGTTCTGGGCCACAAAGGTGGTGATTCCATGGGAAATACTCTGTTCCGGCGTAAAGGCAAAATCGTCCACTCGGGTCACAGCATTGTAAGCGGCGATGGTATCCACCCCGAGGGTGTTGACCGCCCCCTGGATCATCAGCTTTCCCACGGGCTGACAGGCCTGCTGCAAAGCCGTCACCGAACCATACTGCAGCGTTTTCTTCAAAAGTCTGCCGTCCATGCTCCACTCGGATCTTCCCAGACGCAGATCCGGAATTTTTTTATAAATATAAGCCATGGACAAACCGGCGGAGACCGCTTCCGCCAGAACGGTGGTCACAGCAGAACAGACGATGCCGAATCCCAAAAATCCGATGAAGAGGATATCCAGTACACCATTGAGCACCGAAGAAATCATCAGAAATTTCAAAGGGGTCTTGGAATCCCCCACACTTTTGAGCGCAGAAGCCAGCGCATTGTAAAAATAGGTGAACGGCGCTCCTAAAAATATGATCCGAAGGTACACCGTCGTCATGCCCATCACTTCCTGGGGAACCTTTAAAAGCGACAGCAGCGCAGGCGTCAGACCAATGCCGAGGCACACCACCAGGATGGAAAACAGCAGCCCAAACAGCAGGGTCGTCGCCATCTCTTTTTTCAGATTTTCCTTATCTTTGGCCCCGAAAAATTCGCTCATCAAAACACCGGCGCCGATACAGATGCCGGAAATCCCCAATATGATAATGTTCATCACCGGGCTGGCCGTCCCCGTCGCCGCCAGCGCCTCTTTTCCGATAAACCGCCCTGCGATGATGGAGTCCACCGCATTGTAGGTCAGCTGAAATAAATTTCCAAGAATCAGAGGAACCGCATACGAAATCAAGTGCTTCGTCGGGCTCCCCACTGTCATATTTACCGATGCCATACCTGCTCCCCAGCTATCTTCCCAATGGATTAAGCAATTCTTTCCTTACTTCTTTTTAATGCGTATAAAACAAACGGATCGATATCGATACAAGCACTTGCGTTACGCCCGCCTGCCACATCCCAAGCCAGCGTGCCATTTAAAACGGTACATTGATTCATAAAAACATCTTTCCCGCATATTTTTTCAAATAATTTCGGCGACATATCTGTTTTCGCATGATAGCAGACAATTTTCCCGTCATCAAAATACACATCCACAGTATAATCTTCGTATGGTATTACCTGAACAACACTAGGAATATAATCAGACATTAATAATCACCTCTCAATCCTAAACCAACGGATTAATCCTGTTTAATGGCTTACCATCTTTTGTCAATTCCCAATTCTGCATCCTCAGCGGATAGATCGAACCGGCTACTTTTCTATGATTTTTATTGATTTTATTATTCCTATTTCTTATAACTTCTTCTCATATTCGTGCCGATTCAAATTTTTAGAGTCAAAATAAAGCCATTATACTATTTCATTTTACACAATCATATATGGCTTTCCCTAATTTCAAAATATAATTTCGTATATCAAGTACATCTTGCGAAAAGATATCCTGTCTTTTAGAAAGATAATCCGTATAATCTCCCTCATGTACTATTTGATTTCTCCTAATTACAATATTTTTTAAATATGTAGTACAATCATATTTTGTCATTCCCATTAAATTTGAGATTTTCCCCCATTTATCACTTTCATTCCATATAAAAGCCAATGCTTCAGCAACCTTAACTGGATCTTGAAAAGCTAGAAAACTGTGTTTCATTACAATTTTTCGTTCAAATATCAAACTTGCATCTACACTATTATTTATCATGTCTGCGTATGTTTGTACATCTATTTGAAAAGTATTGTATTTAGGTGTTGACGCTCTATTTCCCAAAAAAATTTCTAACATGCCTGCTCTTACCAAATCATGCACAAATTTATCAAAAGCAGAGACGCACTGTACCCACTGCCACCTCAACAGATCGCTAATATCAATTGGTGCCGTTATAACTTTTTCAAAATAAGCATATAAAGCTTCAACATTTTCTGTATCTTTTACAAGCTCAATAAATCTTTGGTACGATTGTTGCATTTACACTAACTCCATTATTACTTTTGTAATTGTTTCGTATATTCTATCCAATTGCTTTCTCTTTTCTTCCATACTATCATAAACATTTCCAACCGTTCCCATATCACTCTTAGTCAATGCGAAAACTGGCAGCATAGCATCATTTGCTTTTTGAATTAATGCACCAAACTCCGGAATCTCAGCTAATGTTCTATTCGTAATTACTCCATCCTGAATTAAACTATTAATACTAAAAAGCATATCATTTTTAGCTAGTTCATCCGTGAAATCTTTTTCTATATATTCCTTGATTTCTTCAATTTTCCCTACATATGGTTTTGCTGCTTTACGCTTTCTTATATTGAAGCGCTGTATAATCACTCCTATGAATTTCATATCACATACGGGCAATGGATATGAAGAATCAACAAATAATTCTCTCCCATGAATTGCCCATTTTTTCCATTTAGGCAATATTTTTTTCAAGGTTTTTAATGCCATTACTGAAAATGGATCTGGATTTGTTGGCACAATAAAAGCATCCGCATATGAAAAAAAGGTTTGATTTATTGCACTTAAGCCCGGATTCATATCAATGAATACATAATCAATTTCATATTTTTCTGAGCACTTTTTAATCAATTCATAAAAAGCACCTGGAAGATTCTGTAATGTTACTATTGCATTATTACTATTAAGTGCAAGGCTTAACGATGAATCATATTCTGATAAATCCATATGACCTGGAATCAGATATAAATTATTATTTTTTATATGTCTAGGGCAATCTATTGCAGCTATCGGTTGTGGTCTTCCCGCAAATGCCATGCTAACAGCATCTTTTATATTAAGTAGTTTTGTAGAATCATTTTCATAATAGTCGTCAAAACTGTCTCCCATAAACATACCCGTTAAATTACACTGGGGATCACCATCTACCAAAAGAACTTTCTTGTCTTGTAATGATAGCTTCCATGCAACATGAAAAGTTGTCGTTGTTTTGCTTACACCACCCTTATGATTAAATAATTCAATTATCTTCACTAGTTCTACTCCTTCCTGCCTATCTCGGCCCTAAAAACTTGTCCCCATTCAAATGTATCATATGCTCCGGCATCTCGGCAATCCATACTTCCGTCTCCCATACCAGCTCCTCTGAAAACCTTTTGTAAGTCTTGAAATCCAAGAAAGCCGTTACGAAAATCTTTCCTGCCGTCACATCTTTTGTCATTTCTGTGATTTCAAGAATGCGTTTCGGATCCATTGGTCCTACCGAAGTCACCAATTCCACAAAATACAGCCAATCCTTATCTTCACAATACAACACCACATCTGGCATTTTATCATGAAGTGGGATTTTTTTTCCCCCCCATTCTGTCAGATTCTCAACATTTTTTACCAGATCTTTTTCTATGGTATCACCCACATACAGACACTCTAAATTTGGCGCAAATCTCGGTGCAAATTCTTCAATAATTGCTTTCTACAGTTCATTATGCTTTCCCGATGAAAAGTTAAAATCCTGTCCATTTATCTTTACAGGCATCATACTCATTTTCCTCTTAGAAGCATACCTTTCCATCAAGCTTTGATGATAATGTAGAAATCTTCTCAAAAAAGGCTGCCACTCAGTTCGTCCTGGTGGATTACGCCCTATATTAAAACCTATTATAACATCTTTCCATCATCCTGTCATTTTCTTTCGTCCACTTCCAGGATTTTTCCCTGGTAACCGACATCCCATTATCGCGCATCAAATACAAAAACAGCTGATATCCCGAAACACGCAAATGCATATCAAAAGGCTGCCAGCCCCGGAACGAAAACGCTCCGCGCTGGCAGCCTGTATGTCGATTAGGATTCTTTTTCGATCCCGCAGGGATGCATGCCCCGATAATGATACGGCGCATCCGACAGGACATAGGACGCAAACCGATACCCGCCGGAAAGATTGTAGCAGGAGAATCCGTGCTGCGTTAAGATCCGGCATGCCAGATAGCTTCGCAGTCCGCTGAAGCAGTTGACATAAACCGGTTTTTCCGGATTCAGTTCCCCCATTCGCTCCCGCAGTTCGTCCAGCGGAATGTGGACGCTGCCCGCAAAATGCCCCTGGGCGTACTCCGCGTCGGTGCGCACATCCAGCATGGTGATGTCCTGCCGTCCCACCAGGGCATCCATCTCATCCCAGTGGAACTGTTTCACCAGGCCGCTGCGGATATTTTCGATCACGTATCCGGCCATGTTGACCGGATCCTTGGCCGAGCCATAGGGCGGCGCATAGGCCAGATCCAGTTCGGTCAGATCCTCTCCGGTCAGTCCGGCGTAAATGGCTGCGGCCAGCACATCGATCCGCTTGTCCACACCGCCAAAACCTGTGATCTGGGCGCCCAGCAGTTTTCCGGTTTCCTTTTCAAACAGAACCTTCAGCGTCATGTTTTCGGCTCCCGGATAATAAGAGGCATGGGAGGCGGAGAACAGGACAGCCTTATCATAGGCGATTCCCGCTTTTTTGGCCGCCCGCTCATTGAGTCCCGTGGATGCGGCCGTCATGTCAAACAATTTGATAACGGAGGATCCCATGGCCCCGTGATAGGACGCTTTCCGTCCGGCGATCACATCCGCCGCGATCCTTCCCTGCTTATTGGCCGGACCTGCCAGGGCAAAAAGGGCATTCTCCCCTGTGATCCGGTTTTTAATCTCCACCGCATCGCCCACGGCAAAAATATCCGGATCGCTGGTCTGCATCTGTTCATTCACCACGATGGCCTGTTTCATTCCCAGTTTCAGCCCCGCCTTCTGCGCCAGCTCCGTCTCCGGAGAGACACCCACGGCCAGTACCACAAAATCGGCCTCCATGGATGGGTTTTCTTTGATGATAAGCTCCAGACGTCCCTCCTTTTCCCGAATGCCGGTCACGGAAGTTTCCAGGCGAAGATCCAGCCCTTTGGATTTCAGATAGCCATGGAGTTCGCAGGCCATGTCATAATCCAGGGACATCAGCACCTGGTTGTGTACCTGCACAAGGGAGGTGGAAATTCCGGCATGCACCAGATTTTCCGCTGCCTCCAGTCCGATGAAGCCGCCGCCGATGACCACTGCCCGCGTCGGTTTGTGCTGCTCGATGAATGCCCGCATGTGATACGTATCTTCCACGGTCTTCAGGGTCATGATGCGGGACAGCGCTTCTTTAGACAGCTGCTCCATCCCTTCCAGGTTCGGCCGGTTGGCCTTGGCCCCGGGAGCCAGCAGCAATTTATCGTAGGATTCCTGGTAAAGTTCCCCGGTCTCCAGTTTTTTTATGGTAACCTGCTTGTTCTTTCGGTCGATCTTCACCACTTCCTGCTTTACCCTGGCATCCACGCGGAATCGCTTTTGAAAACTCTGGGGCGTCTGAAGGGTCAGATTTTCTTTTTTCTGAATGACGCCTCCCACAAAATAGGGCAGTCCGCAGTTGGCATAGGAAACATAGCCCGTCCGCTCAATCATGATGATTTGGGCCTGCTCATCCAATCTGCGCAGTCTGGCTGCCGCACTCGCTCCGCCTGCCACGCCTCCGACAATAATTACTTTCATACTGTTATATTCCTCCATTCTTCGGTACGTTTCTTCCACTTCCGTTCCATCCGCATCTGTTCGTTTCCACAGATTCCTGTTTTCCCGGATCCCCTGCCGCGCATTGTTCTGCGCCCTTTTGGCAGAAGCGTTCTAAGTTCAGCCAAACGCTCCCCGATAGGAAACGATGCCTCCGATATTTTCCGCCTGGTATCCCTTTTGTTTCAAATAGCGGCAGGCCTGGCTGCTTCTGGCGCCGCTGTGACAGTAGACAAACAGCGGGGTCGTTTTGGCATAGGAAATCTGCTCCAATTCCGAAAGGGGCAGATTCACGCTTCCCGGAACATGCCGCTCGTTATATTCCTCCCTGGTCCTCACATCCAGCAGCACGGCACCCGGCGTATTCTGAAACTGTTCGATGCCCTTCATAAAATTATTTTTTCCTGTCAGTATATTCCACATTCCCATGGTTTCCTCTCTTTCTGTACGCCGCCTCCGTCCGCCTCCGATTTCATCCCGGCCTTAAGCCGGTGAATGGAAACAGAGGATCCGGCAGATCCTTGCTTTTCTTCATCTTACCAGATCTCCTGTTTCCTTTCTGTAACTAACTCACAAAACCCGCGCCCCGGATGAAGCCAGGAAATGTTCCTCCGCCGATGGCTGCCGGACAGCCAAAGGCTCACCCGGCAAATGCGTTGCACGTCTTAATGACAAAGCGCATATACCGGTATAAGGTATCAAAGTCTTCCTTCTGAATCCGAACCGTACAGGCGTCCATCCGTGTTACCCCGTCCATCCGCGCGGCGAAATCCGCGTTTCGTTCATGGTGGAAGGTAATCTCCATGGTATGGGATTTCGGCTCTCCCTTTTTCTTCGGCCCATGGACCGCCCGGCGGATGGCGCTTTCATACCGCTTTTCCAGAGTATCCCAGCTGCAGCACAGAGCGCTCTGGGAATTGATCACTTTTTTCGTCTCCACATAGAAAACCGGATCCTCCACCTCTTCCTCCAGCTGATCTTTAAGCAGATCATCGCCGCTGGCCAAAATCACCGGCACTCCGTATTCCTGCGCCAGCTTTGCATTGATTCCGCCTTCCCCCATCTCTTTTCCGTCCACAACGATGGATCGAATCATACCGCCCCATATGGTGTGCGCCATGATACCGTGGGTATTGCTGCGGCAGTGGTATCCGATGAAGCACACGCCGTCAAAGCTGGCATCCAAAGCCTCCATCATCCCATATTCCTTATACGCGCCGTTGCTCGTCACAAAAGCGGCCCGCGGATCCAGCCGGGACGGCAGAAGGTTATCCATATTTCCATGTCCATCGTTTACCACCACTTCATCGACGCCATTTTGAAACAAAAGATCAATCACCAAATTCACTTCCCGGATCATATTGGTCCGGTATTCTTCGTATTGGGAACCGCTTTTGGATGTGTACACGGGATTGCTGTTTCCCCAGATTCCCTCAATATCTGCTGAAATATAAATCTTCTTCATGATCGTCTCTCCTTTCCCCATGATTTCACCATCATTCATCCCTCTTATCTTACCACAAACCAGCCCCCGATTTCCATAGAACATGGCCGATTCCCAGGACAAAGGCATGAATGAATCGATTGGCTTCCCTGAAGCCGTCCTGGTATCCACTTTTCTCTCTACCTATGGTATAAAAAATTTTCTACTTATTTTACCACCCGTATCTTCCCCATTTTCCCTAAAACGGATATACTATCCTCAAAAGAATGGAACTAGTTCTTAAATAACGACTCCAAAACCGATGCACATAGAAAGGAATGACTGCCATGCCCAATCAATTGGCGAAAAACATCCGCGCCCTGCGGCGGGAACAGGGACTGACCCAGGAACAGCTGGCCGAGGCCATGGATGTGTCCGTCGGAGCGGTCTCCAAATGGGAACAGGCCAGTTCCATGCCGGAGATTCCCATGCTCATGAAACTGGCCGATTTTTTCCAAACCTCTGTGGACGCCCTGCTGGGATATGAACTGTTAAACAACGGAAGAGAGGAAAGCATTCAGCGCCTGAAAGAATATTTAAATACGAAAACCTATGACGGGATCTGGAGTGATGTGGAAAAGACGCTGGCCAAGTATCCCCATTCGTTTGACATCGTCTATCCGTGTGCCGAACTGTATCACCTGGTCGGCATGGAAAACGGGAACAAACGGTGGCTCAAAAAAGCCATCGAACTGTATTCCCGCTGTTTTCCGCTCCTGAACCAGAATCAGGATGACACCGTCAGTGAACTGTCCATCCAGATTTCCATCGCGGAAACCTACCTCTCACTGGGCGATACAAAAAAGGCTCTGCAGCAGTTAAAAGAGCATAATCCCTGCGGCATAAACAATGCGCGGATCGGATCCACCATGGCTTCTTTCTGTCACGTCCCCGACGAAGCCCTCACCTACCTTTCCCATGCTCTTTTGTCTCATATGTCCCAAATCATGCTGATTGTGGCGGGATATGTTTCCGCTTTTGATGAGAAAAAGGAATATGACAAAGGCCTGGCCATCCTATCCTGGTTTCTCCCCTTCCTTCAGGGCCTGGAGCTGCCCGGCAAGATCAGCTTTCTGGGAAAAAGCGAATCCCTCTTTCTGGCCCTGTGCGGTCTGATGTCCCTTTCCATGGGCGACCGGGATGCTGCCAAAACGTATCTGATGCAGGCCAGGACGACCGCGCTTCGCTTTGATGCCGCTCCCAACTATGGAGCGAAACACGTCCGCTTTTACTATGGCGATTCCAATGCAGTCGCCTACGATGACATGGGTCTCACCGCCATGGCCGGAATCGAAAAAATTCTCAATGAAAACGCGCAGATTCCCGGACTGTTCAGTCTCTGGGATGAAATATCCGAAAAAAAGGAGGGGGATGAGTATGAAGCCTGACCGGTTCCATCCGCATGTATCCAGCCAAAGCTCCCTGCACCGGGAGCTTTCGGCCCAATTTTACAGCAAAAATCATATTCCATTTGTCATTGCGGTTCTCTCTTCCCTTCTTTTGGGTCTGCTGAATCTTATGCTTTCCTGGATGATCCAGCAGTTTATCGACACCATATCCGGAGTCCCCGGTTCCATGGAACTTTCCGCAATGTTCCTTTTGAGCGCAGTGGTAATCCTTCTGGTTATTTTGTTCAAACTGATGGATTATTTCTCTCGTCCCCGATTTTTAGAAAAAGCCGTTCGGCAATATAAGGACCTGGCATTTCACAAACTGACGCAAAAGAATATTTCTTCCTTTCAGGAGGAATCGACAGCCACCTACATCTCAGCCATGTCCAACGATATTGCCAGCATTGAACAGAATCTTCTGGAAAATCAATTTGCTCTGGCAGCCAATGGGATTCTGTTTTTCGGATCTGTTTTTATGATGCTTTCCTACAGTCCTCTGCTGACCGCTGCCTCCGCCCTTCTCTCTTTCCTTCCCTTTCTGGGCTCCATGGCCGCGGGAGACCGCATGAAAACGGCAGAAACACGAGTATCAAAGCAAAATGAACAGTTTGTCGCTTCCCTGAAAGACAGTCTGTCCGGCTTTTCGGTCATCAAAAGTTTCAAGGCAGAAGCGCCCATATTGGAGTTGTTTTCCAAGAGCAACCAGGCGGCGGAAGATGCAAAATGCCGAAGAAGGAAACTGGAATCCTTCCTCGGCATGATCGGCTCCGCAGCCGGCGTTACCGCACAGCTTGGCGTCTTTCTCATCGGGGCCTATCTGGCTTTGACCGGAAGCGGCCTGACCCCCGGCACGGTATTAGTCTTTGTCAACCTGATGAATTTCATCATCGATCCCATCACCCAGATGCCCACCCTGCTGGCCAACCGAAAAGCAGCCCTGGCACTCATCCGAAAGCTTTCCGATGCCCTGGAAGAGCACTCCGGCCGGGGCGGCCAGGCCATTCAAAGCCGCCTCACCCATGGGATTTTGCTGGATCACGTCTCCTTTTCCTATGAGCCCGGAATCGATGTGCTCCATGATCTGACCTTCCGGTTTGAATCGGGCAAAAGCTATGCCCTGGTGGGCGCGTCCGGCAGCGGAAAATCGACGCTCCTAAATCTCCTTATGGCCGCCCACGATACGTATCGGGGAAGCATCTGCTATGATGAGCATGAACTCCGCTTGATCAGCAGCGATTCTCTCTTTGATCTGGTCTCTGTGATCCAGCAGAATGTCTTCGTATTCCAGGCTTCCATCCGGGATAATATCACCATGTTTCGCCCCTTTCCCAAGGAAGACGTGGATCGTGTGATTCAGCTGTCCGGCCTGTCTTCCCTCATGGAAGAAAAAGGGGAAGCCTATCTCTGCGGAGAAAACGGATCCGGTCTGTCCGGCGGCGAGCGCCAGCGCATCTCCATCGCCAGAAGCCTTCTTCGAAATACCCATGTCCTGCTGGCCGATGAGGCCACTGCCTCCCTGGATAAGGAGACGGCCAACCACGTGGTTCACTCCCTCCTGTCCCTGGACGGGCTGACCCGCATCGTCGTCACCCATGCCCTGGACGCCTCTGTGCTGAAGCAGTTTGACGGTATCCTGGCACTGAAAGACGGCCGTCTGGTGGAATACGGAACCTTTAACGCCCTCATGGAAAACAAAAACTACTTCTATTCCCTCTTTACCGTCTCCCAGTGAACGCGCGAAAATCCGTTCCGCCAAAACCGGCGCGTTCGTTCCAATCAATTCCAGCTGATCCGCCCATGAAACGCAGTCCTGGTATCCCCTTTTTCGATGGTTCCGATCTCATAGCAGGGATACCAATTCTGCACATGGCGGATGACGTCGTCCTTTTTATCGGGGCTCACCACCAGATTGAAGCCGACGCCGCAGTTAAACGTCCGAAGCATTTCTTCCTCCGTAATGGAGCCAGTGGTTTTGATAAAACGGAAAATGGGCAGCACACGGATTTTGGACAGATCGATGGACGCGCAGAGGCCGTCCGGGATCACCCGGCTCAGATTCCCCTCGATGCCTCCGCCGGTGATATGGGCCATGCCGTGGATGCAATTTTTTGAAAATAAATCTTTGACCGCTTTATAATACGGTCTGTGGGGCTTCATAATCTGTTCGATAAACGTCATCCCGTCCACCTTTTCCAGCTTGATCTGCGGCCATTTCTCCATCAGGAGCCGCACCAGAGAATATCCGTTGGTGTGAAGGCCGTTGGAAGCCACTGCCAGCACGCAATCCCCTTCACGAATGGCGGAACCGTCGATGATGGCGCTCTTTTCCCCGATTCCCACGATGGTGGCCGTCAGCACATACAGCCCGGCATCGATCACCGCAGGCTGGATGGATGTCTCGCCTCCCACCAGAGAACACTCATTTTCCCGGCAGGCATCCGATATCCCCCTGACAAAGGCGGTTATGGTATCTTTTTCCGCTTTTCCGCACACGATCGTGTCCAGCACAGCCAACGGCTTCGCCCCCATGACGACGATGTCATTGACGAGATGATGGATCATATCATGACAGATGGACTCTGTGTACCCATACTCCATGGCCAGCTTCTGCTTGGAGCCGGGTTCCTCGGATTTGAGATACAGGACGGGTTCGCGCATCTTTGGAAAATGAATATCATACAGGGAGGCAAAGGCGCCTATCCCGTTCAGCACCCTCCTATCCTCTGTTTTCAGAGACTCTGCCATGGCGCGTTTGATGGAATCCGTGTAGGCGATATCCACCCCCGCCTGACTGTAGGAGAGCCCCTCTTTTGCCTGCTCACGGCCCATGAGAAGCTCATCCACGGAAACCGCGAGAGCCTCTGCCAAATCATACAGCAATTCCACATTTGGATAGGCCGTTCCATTTTCCCATTTGGAGACCGCCTGAAACGAAACCGAAAGTCTGTCTGCCAGACTCTGCTGCGTCATTCCGTTTTCCCTTCTCTTCTCTGCGATAAAGCGACCGATTTTCTTTCCATCCAGCATACCATTTTCCTCCACTTCTATCCTGTGACGAATCTGTTTTCCATGCTTTTATCTTATCGTCCCATATGGAAAACGGCAATAACGGCTTCTTCGAGTTTTCCGGCGGCATTCAACTGCTGGTAGAGGCGGCCACATTCATAATCATCCCTAAGATTCCCTCTCTTTTACTCAATGGAAATCCCCAGTCCGTCCAGCAGGCAAATGACTTCGGGAAAGGAAAACCGGGCTTCTCTCAGTTTATTCTGCTGAGGGTCAATCACGTATCCGACCGCCCCTCTGAAATCCGCCTTTCTCAAATCACATCCCCGAAACTGCGTCTTGTCAAAAGAAATATTCTCCATATGGCACTCCTGCATGCTGCACTCTTCAAAATAGGATTCCTGAAACCTGCAGGTTTCAAAATGAAACCGTTTCAGTCCCATCTGGTAAAAGCTGCAGTATTTGAAAAAGGTGTTCTGTGCCTCATACACGGGTTCATTTCCTCTGGTTTTCGTCTTCAAAAGCGACCAGTTGATGCCCACGCAGATACTGTCTTTGAACATCCCGTCCACCATGCTGGTAAATTCCCATTCCACTCCGGCAAATACACAGTTCTGAAACGTACAGCTGCGAAACAGACATCGGCGTATCTTGGAAGAAAGAAACTGACAGTTATGAAATTCACATTCACGAAACACCTGATCCTCCAGACAATCCTCTTCCAATGAAATTCGATCAAAATACTCTTCTTCCCATTCTCCTGCCTGTTCCAATCTCTCGTCCATGGTTACGCCTCCCTTCTCCTTTCCGCATGGTCGTCCATCAGCTGTTTTTAATGAGGGCATACATATTCATATCCAGCAGCCTTCCGTTTTTCATAGCATTCTTTTTTAAGGTTCCTTCCAGCTGAAAGCCGTTTTTCTCCAAAATATGGAAGGATGCCGTGTTATAAGCAAATGGTTCCGCAAAAATCCGAACAATATCCGTATGTTCAAAGATATATGCACACATCTGTCTTACCGCTTCCGAACCGATCCCTCTTCCCCAAAATGGTTCCCCGAGATAATATCCCAGTTCTCCCGTCCGAAAATGAATATTGTCCTGTCGGTACACCGCAATGCTGCCCGCCAGGACATCATCGGCAGTGACGGCAAACGCAAAGGTCTGGTTCGGATCGGCTGCCAGCATTTCACTGATGAAAAAATCGGCATCTTCTTTTGTATAGGGATACGGAATCCCGTCGCGCAGGTTATCCTGAATCTTTTTATTGTTGATGATGGCGGCGAGGGCTGGTGCGTCCCCCGCTCTCCACCTTCTCAATCTGCATATCATTGTTTCAACCTCCTCATCCATTCTTCTATTTCTGAAAACATTTACAGACCGGAACTGGAATGCCCCTCAATATGTACCAGCACATATTCGCTGTGTTTCCCCGTCCGAAGAGGATACCCCCACCCGGCTATGCCGGATGACACGATGGCCTCCATCGTTCCAAACCTTTCCTCTCCATAGTTAATGGTTTCTTTATCTAGTAATGTGGTAAACAATCCCACCGGCCAGATCTGACCGGCATGGGTATGGCCAGACAGCATTAGGTCATAACCGCCCTCCGCATTTTCTTCCATACCGCGGGGCTGATGGTCCGCCACAATATGAAACGCACCGTCCTTGGTTCCCTTCAGAAGTTCTGCCGGGTCCTCCCGCATGATCCCGTCCATGGCGGCATCCGAACGATCACGCCGTCCGGTAAGCGTAAGCTCGTCTCCCAGTGTCAGCGTTTCATCTTCCAAAATACGAATCCCCGCCGATTCAGCGGCATCTGCCAGTTCTTCTGCAGTAAAATCACAGTCCTGCCGATATCTTCCCTTGTCATGATTGCCATAGATATAAAACGTACCATAGGTGCTGTCGATCTGCCCCAATACGTCAAACGCCTCTCTGACCTGATTCAGTGTGCTGTTTTCATCCACGATGTCGCCTCCCAGAATCACCAAATCCGGCTGCGTCGCTTCCATCCGGCTGCAAACCTCTTGTAAATCGTCCGCATCCATCGTGGTTCCAAAATGCAGATCCGATAAAAACAGCACATCATATCCCTCTTCCCGGATATGTTTCTCCGTATTCACCGTATACTCGGTCTGAATCACATGGTGCATATTAAAATAACCATATCCCAAAATCAGCGCCGCCATGGCAATTGGAATCAGTCCGCTTCGGTATATCGTCTTCCATGCCGGACTCCACTCCTTTTTCCAGATCCTTATGATCAGACTGATCAAATCCACCAGCAGCGATGCCGCCACAATATGCAGCAGGATGACGGTCCACAATCCCCAAATATCAAGCGCCGGTATCATCAAAGCCACCGCCGCCAAAAGAATCACCGCCCTGCCCGCTTTTTTCTTATACCATCTCAACTGACGTTTCGATGGTTTTCTCGTCAAATGAGGATTCATGCAAGCATGATCCTCACTTTCCTCGTTATTATACCATCCGCCTGTCAGACTGACGATTCGGGATAAGAATATATAAAGATATACAATGACTGGAACAGCCAATACAAAAGGTATCAAACGATATAATCCCATAGTTCTGCCTCCTTATCCGATTGTTTTCTTACACGGCTGGGGTGCAGAAGCCGCATGGTCACAAAAAATCCACCTGCTGTTTGACTTTTGCAGCCCCCTTCCCCTTTCAGTATAACATTGAAGTCTGCTCCAGAGGCAAGTCCTTTTTTATTTTTTTCATCCGCATATCTCCCCTATCGGCCCCATTGTCCGGACATCGATCACTTTTCCGTCCGGATTACATCACTCTGCTTTCTCCGTTTCCCCAAAACAGCATAGGCCGCCATCCCGCTGACCGCGCCCACCGCGATTCCTCCCAGGATGTCCGTAGGATAATGGACATACAGATACATCCTGGAAAAAGCGATCAGCACAGCCAGAACCGCCGCCAGATACCAGTATCGCTCCCGTGAAAGCGCGAGAGCAAAAACCGCTGCAAAGGCAAGAGCCGTGTGCCCCGATGGGAATGAGGCATCCCCCGGCGGCGCAATCAAACGTTCGATGCCCGGATTGGCATCAAACGGCCGCGGCCTGGCAATCAACGGTTTCAGTATCCCATTGCACAAAACCGTTTCAATCAGGATCGCTGCCAGCAGGACCACACCCGTCCTGCGGTACGTTCGGCTGATCAGCAGACACACAGCCAGCAGAATCCATACGATTCCGCCATTTCCCAGAGATGTAATCATGGGCATGATCGTATCCAGGATTCCGTTCCTCATATTTTCCTGGATAAAATCCAACACAGCAAACTCCCACGCCATACCATCATCCTTCCTTTCCTGTTCCAGATTGACTCCGGTTTCCAAAACATCCATCCATATTCATTCTGAACAGATGAACATTCACCTTATAATTTATAGAAAAGTATATCACACGCGACTGGGCCTGACAATAAAAAGGGCCGCTGCCGCAGGACAAACGCGTGAATGAACAAGTTGTGAACCTGACGCCAGAGAGAGGTGGGAGACACACAGGCCGGAGGGAGCGAACCTTTTCCCTGGCGGGCTTTGAAAAACGTCGGTACTTGATTTTTCCAGCTCCTTAGGAGCGCAGGAAAATCTTAGTACCGTTACGTTTTT
>DVJD01000099.1 GCA_018710785.1 Candidatus Fimimorpha excrementavium | reverse complement strand
GTGGAATATCACGAATATCCACACCTCCAATTTTCACCGCACCCTCCTGAACATCATAGAAACGCGGGATCAGACTGGCAGTGGTACTTTTGCCAGAGCCGGAATGTCCGACAAGAGCGGTTGTTGTACCGGTTTTGGCCTGAAAACTGAGATGGGAAACTGCCGGCTGTTCCGCACCTGCATAGGTAAAGGTTACGTCCTCAAGAGAAACATCATAGCCCGTCGGATACTTTGGGCAAGCCGTTTCTTTCTGGGGTTCGGCTGTCAGAATCATGTCAATACGCCGCATGGATTCTTCTGCCTGCATCTTGTAACTGGTCATATACATGATTTTGTTAAGCATCACTGCACAGGCAGGTGAGAAAATCACATAAAAAAGAAAGCTCTGCATAAAGTCAATCAGATCGTTGGACACAAAACCAATAATGAGTGCTGCGGGTACAAGTACCAGAAAGCTGGAGTTGATGACAGAATTAAATGCCACCATCCCTTTTTTACAGGACATTGTATAAGCAAGAGCAAATTTACGATAGGATTTGATTGCGTTATTGAATTTTGTAATGGACTGTACGGTCTGTCCAAATACTTTGACAACAGAAATCCCCCGTATATATTCCACAGCTTCGTGGTTCATCGTTTCCAGAGAATCCTGATACGTCTGCATAAATTTCATGCTGTCCTTTCCCATCAGTGAACCCTGCAAAAAGAAACCGATCCCGAAAAGAAGAAGTAACGGTACACCCACACGCCAATCAAAAATCAGCATCAGAATCAAACTTACGATCATCGTCACCTGCGCCCCTACCAAATCCGGCAGCTGATGGGCAATAAAGGTTTCTGTTTGAAAGCTGTTATCATCAATAATTTTCCGCAGCTTGCCACTGGGGTTGGCATCGAAGTAACCCATGGGCATTTTCGCCAAATGTTTCAATGCTGCCATCTTTAGGTTCTTTTCCGTATGAAATGCCACCACATGAGAGCAGAGCAGCGCAGCAAAATAAAGCGCCAGACCAATCAGTTCCAGAACCAAGGCCAATATTCCCCACCGCACAAGGCCAGCTGTGCTTAATGCGGTTCCAGCAAACACACCAACTAAATCCCGGGCGGCAAAATATACACATAAAAATGGGCCTAAAATAAAAACGGAACTAATACCAGATAAAATACGGGCAACCGTCAGCAGTCCACGATGTTTTCCCGTGAACTCCATCAACCGACGAATCCCGCCAGACTTTTGTTTCATTAATATATACCCTCCTTACTATTTTGATTAGTTCTCACTAACCTTATATTTAAAGTGTAATCCTACATACCTTTCCCGTCTATGACCTATTGGGTAAATCATCGCTCCAATCAGCTCAGGAAAATATGTGAAAGAAAAAGCGGCCGACATAACCGCTTTTTCTCAAAGATTATCCATTTATTTTTATATTTTGAACGGATGTAAAGTTAGCGTCCATAGGGAATGTATAGTCCGCAATTTTGTCGCTGTAAATTGCCAGTTGGTGCATATACACCAGAGGTGTCGTCAGTTCCTCATCAGCGATTGTCGTTAAAATCGTTTGATAAATTTCCTGAATCCTCGTTCCATCGGTAGAAGAATCCAGTTCAGCAACCAGATCCGCAAGTTCCGGCTGGGTGGAGCCTAAAAGCATCACAATAGGGTCCATAGAAGTCTGAGGGTTAATATTCGTAACAACATTCGCCGGGTCATAGAAACCGCCCTGCGTTTTGAATACCGTCAAACCATAATCCCCGCTTTGAACCATAGCATACCAATCCATCATTGCGGCAGACTGAGGTGTTAATTCAATACCAATCTTCTGTGCCTGATCGCAGATGTAGACAACTAAATTATCATCTGAAGCGGAACCGGTCTGATACAGGAAGGCCGCCGAAATATTTGCCCCATCCTTTTCCCGGATTCCATCACCATCTGTATCAACATATCCAGCCTCATCCAGCATTTGATTTGCTGCATCAATATCAAATGTTGTTGTAGAAAGCTCCAAGTCGCAATACGGCAGGTCTGTGGAGAAAAAGCTGTCTGCCCGGTCATGCAGGCCACCATAAATACTGTCTGCAACGGCATCTTTATCAATCGCAGAGGCAATAGCCTTTCGGATAACAGAATCGCCAAAAACAGTATCGTTCAGGTTATATCCCACATAGTAAGTCTGCAAAGCCTTATCATCGATTTTGGCGCCAAAGCCTTCGGTCTGGCTGATTTCGTCATAACTTTCCGCAGAGACATTTTTGATACCGGATATGAAATCAACCTCTCCATTTTTCAGCGCAAGAATTTTAGCGTCATTATCCGGGATGCTCTTAATGGAAAAACTATCCACTTCCGGTGCTTCACCCCAGTAGTTGGGATTGCGAACAAAATTCCATGTCTGGCCGTCATTGTCCCCTTCGTACATGTATGGACCGGTTCCATAGGTGGCCGTTCGGAAAGTATCTTTAGCGGTTAAATCATCATTTAACTGCTCGCTGGAGACAATACCAAAAGGATTGGCAAGGCAAAGTTCCCGCAAAGTATTATAGTAGGGCTGTGTCAGCCGAAGTTCCACTGTATAATCCCCGGTGGCTTCGGCACTTTCAATGATGGTAGAAAGGCGTCCATACCCTCCGTTATACTGGCCGAGATTCACAGGCACAGCCATCAATGATTTTGCCACATCTTCGGCGGTCAGGTCTGAGCCATCCGAAAACTTAACGCCTTCTCTGATCTGGAAGGTATACACCAGCCCGTCCTCACTCATAGACCAATCTTCGGCCAGAGAGCCGACCAGTTCATTATTTTCATTGTATGTCACCAGCGTATCATAGAAGCTGGTGAGGTAATAGGTAATATCATACTGGCTGGAAGATACTTCGGGAGTGATGATCGTATAGAAATATTCAAATCCCCAGCTTTCAGCCAAATTAACATGTACAGCCTCTGTTTCTGTTGTCTCTGTTGTCCCTGAACTGGACTGGGCCGGCTCCTCATTGCCGGAGCATGCAGCAAGGGAAACAACCATCGCTGCGGACAGCAGAGCCGCCGCTAATCGTTTGAATTTCATTGTGTGATTCTCCTTTCTTGATTTTATTTATCCAAATCCATTGGATTCCAATACTAAGCGGATATTCGCAATCCGCTTCGCTACTTGCTCATAACCGAATAGCCGCTTCACGGCTTCGGTTAAATAATTCCACTGGCTTCTAACAGCACTTTGCTATACGGCTGCTGAAATACCGAAGGGTCCCCGGAAAAAGTGACCTGCTCAACCAGCCTCGAACTTTGCATCACAAGAATTTCATCCGCCACTACCACAGCAAGTTCCATGTCATGGGTAATAAAAATCAAAGTGAAGCCGACATCTTTTTGGAGATCAATGATTTCTTCCACAATTTTTTTCCGAAGAGGCAGGTCAAAACCGTTTGTAGCTTCATCGAAAATCAGGCACTCCGGTTTGGCAGCCAATGCCCGTGCTATCGCTATACGTTTTTGCTCGCCACCGGACAATTCCGAAGGAAGCCGCGCATAGTAGGACACCGGAAGGTTACAAAGCGTCAGCAATTCTTCGCATCGCTTTTTCCGCTGGGCTTTGTCCATACCAAAAAAGCAGATCAGCGGTTCCTCAATGGATTTTCCCACAGACATCTTTGGGTCCAATGCCGAAGCGGAATTTTGTTGGATAATCTGTACTCTCTTAAAATGCTCCTTCCGGACTTTATAGTGCCTGCCATATAGCGGAGTATTATCAAAATATACATTTCCTCCATCCGGTTTTTGCAGTCCAGCAATCATTCGTGCAAGCGTTGTTTTCCCCGAGCCGGATTCACCGACAATCGAATAGCGTCCCCCATTCTTGAAAATGGCGCTGATCGGTGATACCGCTGTAAATCTGTTTTGTGAAAATGAGCCTTCCGAAAAAGTACAGCTTAGATCTCTTGTTTCAATCAATCGTCACCCCTCCTTTCCTCTTTCCGCCGCGCCTGCTGCGGCATACAGGTATCCCCTTGCGGGATTTCTAAGCGGCATGCGCCCAAGAGATAGGCGGTATATTCTTCTTTGGGAGCCTTGATAATTTCCTGCGTTTTTCCAGCTTCAATGACTTTTCCGTGATTCATGATCAGCAAGTAATCGGAAAAGGAGGCTGCCCGAAGATCGTGGGTAACAAACAGTACCGACATACCTTCCGTACAGAGTTTTTTCAACTCCTTCATCAGTGCCATACGATTACAGGCATCAATGGCTGTGGTTGCTTCATCCGCAATTAAGATCTGCGGTTCATTGATAAGGGCAGCAGTTATCATCAACCGCTGCAGCATGCCGCCGGAAAGGGCGAAAGGGTAACTTTTTAAAATCCTGTCTGTATCCTCTAACCCCAGCCGCCGCAAAGTTTTGTCAAATAAAGTGTGCATTTCTGTTCTGGATGAATGATCATGGTGCAGCCGATAGGTTTTCTCCAACTGCTTTCCGACACGTATCGAGGGATTAAAAGCTGTCATCGGATTTTGCATGATGAAACATATTTCTTTCCCGTAGATCTGTTTTCGGTCCTTTTTGTGCAAGGCCAAAAGATCCGTCCCTTGAAAAATAATCTGGCCCGTAGCCTGGTAAGCGGAACCAAGCAATCCCATAATCGCTTTGCAGATGGTTGTTTTTCCTGCGCCTGAACTTCCGACAATCGAAAGCATTTCTCCTTTTTCAATTTGAAAGGATATGTTTTCGGCTACAGGCTCACCAGAAGGGAGAGAAATCGTAAGGTCTTTCACTTCAAGTAGCACTGATTTCATCCTCCTTTCCGATCCTGTCCCGCAGGCCCTCACCCAGAAGATTAAAACCGGCACAGCAGACAATTAAGCAGATACCAGGGTAGAGAATCAGGCTGGGATTGATATAAATGCTGCTTCTGGCTTCGTCCAGCATAGCACCCCATTCCGGTGTCCCTGCAATCAAGCCCACCCCTAAAAATGCAAAGCTGGAGACAGACATAATCGCAGTTGCAATTCCGGTTGTGAAATAAACAATAAACTGCGGCAGCACATTGGGAATCAAATGCCGGGTCACAATACGAAAGTTAGAGGCGCCGGAAATTTTGGATGCTTCAATGTATTCTTTTCCACACTCTGTTTTTGCGTAAGAGCGTGCCATCCGCAAAAACCATGAAGCCATGGAAATGCCAATCGCAATAATGATGCTGGCAACCGAGTTATCCACAGCAGAAACCAACGCCATCGCAATAACGATCAACGGAAAAGCCATTAAAATATCACATACCAGCCGTATGATTTCATCCAATATCCCGCCTTTATAGCTGGAGTAACAGCCAACAAAAAGGGTAATCGCAGCAATAGCAATCAGTACAGGGATGGACAGGCCAAGAGAGTATCTTGCTCCATAAATCAGGCGTGACAATTCGCAGCGTCCCATCTGGTCACAACCTAAAGGATACTCAGCGGACGGCGGCGCATTTTTCAAGGCAAGATTCGTTGCATTAGGATCATTGGGTACCAATATGGGAGCAGCAACAGCCAATATAACAAAAAGAGTAATTAAGGCAATGCCTATTATAATTTGCGGTTTTCTTTTCATACACGCTTCCTCCTATATGCCGGGCATATCACACTGGAAAGGATGTCTGCTACTGTATTAAACAGAACGAAAAGAACCGCACACACCAAAATAGCCCCGGATATTCCATACACATCCATGCTTTCGCAGGATTCCATCAGATAAATTCCAAGCCCATCAATGGAGAACACACTTTCCACCAGAGCCGATGTTCCAAATAAGGCGGCACAGTATTGGGCAAATAAAGTGATTGCCGCTGGCAGAGCATTACGCAAAACTTCTTCGAAAACAATTTGTGAATTAGAAAATCCTCTTGCTCTGGCAAAAAGTACATAATCACTTTTCAGTTCATTCAGAACGGAAGCTCTCAGCACCCTTGTTGAAATACAGATGATCGGCACAGCCATAGCGATTGAGGGCAGTATCAGCGATTTTATACTGCCGTCGGCAATGACATTAAAGATCGGAATATTCACTGCAAAAGCCGTCAAAAGAATAAGCGCCAGCCAAAAACTCGGTACACAGATTCCAATGATACAGATAATCCGCGTTACATTGTCAAAGATACCATTCTTCCGGATCACAGAAATCGCCGAAAGGATGACTGTAAACAAAACCACCCATGCCATTGCCATGACTATGACAGTGCAGGTCACTGGCAAAGCAGCTTTTATATTTTCAATCACCGGCTGCCTGTTTGTAATGGCAGTACCCAGATCACCAGTTGCCACACCGGTTATGTAATCAAAATATCTTTCGT
>DVJD01000098.1 GCA_018710785.1 Candidatus Fimimorpha excrementavium | reverse complement strand
TGGAAAGAGATCCAAAAGAGAGGTAACCCGGTGGGATATCCGTCTTGGCACGATCCCTTTTCCGGAGAAAAGGAAGGGGACCCGGGTGACTTCCTCATAAAAATCCACCTGCTTCGTCACCCTGCGGCGGGCCGCCATACTGTCGCCGTGATCAGCCAGGAACACGATGAGGGTATCATCCGCATCCGGACGGCGGTACAGAGCGTCCAGAATCCGGCCGATTTCGCCGTCTGCCCGCTGGAGGTAATGATAATAGGCGGCCAGATAATATTGAAAATTTTTTGGCGTCCACTGGGAGACCTGGGCCTGGCGGTTATGACTGCAGCAAATATATTGAACAGGAAGGGGCCTGTGACTGATATCGGGGAAATCGAAATTTTCCGGCAGAGGCGGAAGGGGGACGCCGGGATCGATGCCTTCATTTTCCCCCTGGAAAGCGCCCACAAACCCGCAGATATTGTGGGGATTGACCAGATCGGCTACCATAAGAAATGGTTTGTCTTCTTCATAGGAAGACAGCCACTTTACGGCATGGTCGGTGGTATATCGGTCGGCAAAGGTATCCATATTGACCGGCCAGGCATCACTGACGGGAGGAACGGCTGTCTGGCCCTCTTTTTCACACCAGAAACCTCTCAGACCGCCGGCGTCGTGCCGTTTGCCGAAATGTACGGTTTCGTATCCTGCCTCAGAAAAGGAGCTGCCCAGAGTAGGGACGGAAGAATCCAGGTCCTGTACAGGAAAGTTTCTTCCATTGGACAGAACTCCTGTTTCGTGGGGATAGATTCCTGACCAGAAAGAAGTGCGCGCCGGCTGGCAGAGCGGACAGGGCGTATAGCACTCGTCATAGATAACCGCATGTTCTGCGATGCGGTCAATATTTGGGGTACGGGCATAGGTATTTCCGTAGGCAGGCAGAGCTCGCCAGGTGAGCTGATCGGTGACAATTACCAGGATATTATTCTTCTTCATAGAACATGGACTCCTTTCTACTTTTTCTATCTTTTTATTATATAAAATCCAGATGGGGGACACCATATAATTTTTTATAAAAATTTTATAATATTTGTATATATTTCATATTTCATCAAGATCAAAAATTATAGGTGTTGTAAGTTATAATGAATTCAATTTTGAAGCGAAAAGATATATTGTTACATTAACAATTAGTTCACAATTTTAATCATATTTAAAATAGATAGGAGGTAATGGTATGAGGAAAAGAATGTTTCTGTCAGCGGCTGCTTTTGGTATGGCACTGTGCCTCATCGGAGGCTGCGGTGCGGCTCCGGCAGAGGGGACAAATAGTACCGGTTTATCTGCAACGGAAGAACAAAATGAAACTGCACAGGCACAGCAGACAGATCCGGCTGAGCGTGAAACATTGGTGGTCGGACTGCAGACAGATAGTTTTATCACTGACTATGAAGACAATTATATGACGAAAAAGATTGAAGATGATTTGAATGTGAACTTGGAAATTTACGAGCTTCCGGCTGCCGCGAAGGATGTGCAGACAAAGGTATCCCTGATGGCGACAAGCGGAGAAGATATGCCGGATATTCTGATCACAACGGCGCTGTCACTGGATGCGGTCTTTGATTATGGAAGCAAAGGAATTTTTATTCCCCTCAACGAGTATATCCAGCGGGAAGATACTAATTTTGCAAAAATAGAGGAAAACGATAAAGAAACCATATTAAATACCATAACCATGGCGGACGGAAATATTTATACGCTTCCGAAGTTTGCAGATAATCTCTGGAATTATACGCCGAATCGGCTGTATATCAATACCGTATGGCTGGAAAAACTTGGCCTTGAGGTACCGGAAACCACAGACGAGCTATACGAGGTATTAAAGGCGTTTCGCGATCAGGATCCGAATGGGAACGGCGCACAGGATGAATTGGGCGTATATGGTTATACGGCAGGTGATTACGGAGAAGATATCGTAGATACGCTTATGAATGCCTTTGTATTTTATAACGGAGGAAGTAAGAACGGCGGGTTAGCTTTGGATGAGACGGGAAAAACAGTCATCGCGCCCTTTACCACAGAAGAGTGGAGACAGGGATTGCAGTATATGAAGATGCTGTATGATGAAGGTTTGTTTGTACCTTCCGTTTTACCGATGATCTCACACAGTTCCGGGCGACTCTTAACAATGAAGTAAATGTGGTAGGTCTGACATCTGCTGGCTCCACATCCAACTGGACCGATTGTGACAACAATGTCAACTTTTTGGAAATGTCCATGATTCCGCCGCTGACAGGACCGGAGGGTGTCTGCTATGCTGTAAATGGGGGAAGCACATTTAATGCCGCATTTATGATAACAGAAAAGTGCGAAAATCCGGAGCTGGCATTTAAGGTGGGAGACTGGTTTATGGATCCGCAAAACTCCAGAATCGCAAGATATGGGGAAAACGGTGTGGATTGGACGGATGATCCGGAAACCTGTTCCCAGAATACCAATGCGTATGTGGAGGCTGGTTTGGTAGATTCCGTCAACTGTGTATGGCTTACCAACATATGGTCGGAACCATCCAATAAATTCTGGAGAAACAATAATCCATATTATGAATCCATGGACAATGTAAATCGAGTTGCCAGCGGAGTTACACCATTTGATGAAACGACAAAGAGCGGCATGTTATATGCCTATAATCTGGAGTGGTATAGTGATAAGCATCCGGAACATATGCTGGAGACCTTGCATTATACAGTGGAAGAATCTTCCACATGTACAAAAATTATAATGGAAGTGACGGAATTTATCGAACAAAGCAAGGCAGAGTTTATCACAGGTCAGAGAAATCTGGATACAGGATGGGAGTCTTATCTCAATGAACTTGACAGTCTGGGTCTGAATACATGGATGGAAATTGCACAGACTGCATATGACAGGAGTCTGGAACAGTAATTTATGACAGTATAGGAGGGGATGCCGCAAAATCAGCACCGCACAGAAAAAATAATCGGCTGTTTGCCCATTGAAATACAAATCTGCCGGAATGTTCGCCTAAAACGTACATTCCGGCAGATTCCGATTTCAAAAGTCAAACATCATGATTATTTTTCTGTGCGGTGCTGATTTTGCGGTACCTTTCTATTTCTTTTCGCCTGCCGCCGGAAAAAAGACAGGAAATCATCCGGCAGCCCGGCAGTCAGGCGGATGGGGCGGCCGGTGAAGGGCTGGGTGCATGTGATCTGAAAGGAATGGAGAGCGGCGCGGGAAAACAGGCAGGAAAAGGGCGGCTCACCGGGGGCGGGATGATACAGCGGATCCCCCAGGAGCGGATGACCGATGCTGCTCATGTGGACGCGGATCTGGTGGGTACGGCCGGTTTCGATCCGTACTTTTAAGAGAGAACAGCTGGCCGGACCGCTTTGAAAGGTGCGCAGGACGCTATAGCGGGTCAGAGCCGGTGCGCCGTCCGGACGGATTTCCTGTTTCATGAGAGATCCGGGGACGCTGCCCAAAGGGGCATGTACCGTGCCGGATGGGGAGGAAAAGCTGCCGTGGACCAGGGCAAGGTATGTTCTGGCAAAGCTTCCGGTTCCATGCCTGGAAGAAAGCCGGGCAGCAGCGGGCTGATTCTTGGCGAAGACCATGAGCCCCGAGGTATCTTTATCCAAACGGCCGATGACGCGGGGGACGATCCATTCGTCCTTTTCATAAAAGTAGGCTGCAAGCGCATTGATCAGGGTATCGCTGTAATGGCCGTGGGCAGGGTGGACGGCCAGATGGGGAGGCTTTTCCACGGCGATGAGATCCTCATCTTCATAGAGAATCGACAGCGGATAAGAAAAGGGAAGCAGCGTGCAGTCTTCTTTTTTGGTGCGCTCCACGCAGACGGTCAGCTGCTGGCCGGACATCAGCTGCCTGGAAGTCGGAACAGTTTGTCCGTCTGCCAGAATGCCGCGTTCCAGAAACTTGGCGCGGCTGATTTCTTTTTCCGTGAGATGAAGGCGGTGTTTTAAAAGATGATGGACGCTGCATGTTTTTGAAGTTATGGTATCTTCGGAAGATACGGTGTAAGTAAGAATACGTTCCATGAAATACTCCGATATCACGACAAACAAATAGACTGTGAACAAAACAGACAGCCCGGACAGCCCAAGGGAAGCAAACCCTCTTCCGGAGGGACGCTCTCGCTTCTAGAAAACGTAGCGGTACATAAGATGTTTCGGCGCTCCGTAGGAGCTGGAAAAATCAAGTACCGACGTTTTCTAAAACCCTCCGGAAGAGGGTTTGCTTCCCTTGGGCTTGTGTATGACCAGCCTGAGAGAGGTGGGGACACTTTGCAGGATTTTGAAAAACGCCGGTACTTGATTCTTTCAGCCTTTCGGCGCAAAAGAATCTTAGTACCGCTGCGTTTTTCACTAAGCGAGAGCGTTCCAGCAAAGTGTCCCCACCTCTCTCAGGCGTTCGGTTCACAAATTGTCCACTCATGAGTTTGTCCTATTTTGGATATCCTAACATATTCTTCCTTTGATGTAAAGCGTGCGAAATGGCTTGCGATTTTACATAGATTTTATAGATCCATGATAGAACCCTTTTCAGAAGCTGAGCTAAACTAAACTGATAGTAGATTTTCAGAATGGGATAGTATCCTTTTTTACTGCGCAGTCAGTTGAGAAGGAGATCAGAGAGGGGATGCATATGAAACGGTTCAAACGATGGATGGTTTTGTTTCTGGCATGTTTGGCGGCGGCAGCTGTGTTTGGCGGCTGTGGCCTGGGAGGTTCGGACGCACAGGAAGCGGATACGGTTTTGGGAAGCGGCAAAGAGGTGCTGCGCATCATTTCCGGCTCGGAAAACGCGGAATTGGAGCCTGTGTTGGAAACGTTTGCCCAGAGAGAAGAGGTCCGTATTGAGATGACGTATCAGGGGTCACTGGATATCATGCGTTTGCTTGGAGAGGAGGAAATCCCATATGACGCTGTCTGGCCGGCCAGCAGCCTTTGGCTTTCCGTGGGAGATACGAACCATCGAATCAAACACGCAGAATCGGTTTCCATTACGCCGGTGGTGTTTGGTATCCGCAGAAGCCTGGCAGAAGAGCTGGGGTTTGTGGGAAGGGAAGTATCGGTCAGTGATCTGCTGGCTGCCATTCAAAACGGATCCCTTCGTTTCTGCATGACCAGCGCCACGCAGTCCAACTCCGGAGCCAGTGCATATATCGGCTTTTTATACGCTCTTTTGGGAAATCCGGAGGTAATCACCCGGGAAGATCTGCAGAGTGAGCGTTTGAAAACACAGATGCGGGAGCTGCTTTCCGGTGTGGACCGCTCTTCCGGCAGTTCGGATTGGCTGAAAGATATGTTTTTGGAAGGCGATTATGATGCCATGGTCAATTATGAATGTCTGATCATCCAGGCCAATGAGGAGCTGGAAGCGCGGGGAGAAGAACCGCTTTATACGGTTTATCCCTATGACGGACTTTCCCTTGCCGATTCCCCGTTGGGCTATGTGGATCAGGGCGATGAAGAGAAAGAGAACCTGTTTTTAAAGCTGCAGGAATATCTGCTGTCGGAAGACGTGCAGAATGAAATCCAGCGAACCGGCCGCCGTTCGGGCTATACCGGCGTTTCTGAAGAAAACAGGGACGTTTTTCGGGAAGATTGGGGGCTGCAGCCGGACCGGGTTCTGTCTCCCATCAAAATGCCTGCGGCGGATGTGCTGTTTGAATGTCTGAATCTGTATCAGACGGATTTTAGAAAGCCGTCTCTTACCGTATACTGTCTGGATTATTCCGGCAGCATGGTTGGCGATGGAAACAGACAGCTTACACAGGCCATGGAGCAGCTGCTGATTCAGGAAAATGCGGAGAAAAATTTTCTGCAGGCATCGGAACAGGAAGTGAATATCTTGATTCCCTTCAATGGAGACGTGATCTGCACCTATACGGCTGTGGGAAACGGCAGTGAGCTGGAATCTCTCTATGATGAAGTGAAAAACCAGAGGGTGGGAGGCGGTACAGATATGTATGCGGCGGCTGCCGCAGGCGCCGAGATGCTGAAGGGATACGATTTGTCCCAGTATACACCGGCCATTATTCTTCTGACGGACGGACAATCCGGCGGTTCCCTTTATGATTTTGAAGCTGTGTATGAAAGCCTTGGATTGGATGTACCGGTTTTTTCCATCATGTTTGGGGAAGCGGATGAAGAGCAGCTGGAGGAATTGGCACAGTATACCAATGCCCGGGTGTTTGACGGCCGTACGAATCTGACTGAGGCATTTCGAAGTGTAAAGGGGTATAACTGATGAACGATACGGTACGAATGATCATTGCTGCTTTGTCTGCCTCCGCGTTGTTTTTGCTTTTGTTTCTGCTTTTGAACTGGAACCTGATGGTCTGTATTCTTTTGTGTGTCGGCGTCTACTTTGGCTTGTTTTTCCTCCTGAAACCCAGCCGGAAAATCGCAGGTATGGATGTGGAATCCCTTCCGGGCGGAGAGGAGATGCAGAAACTTTTGGAGGATGCCCGGGCGGATTTGCTCCGGATCGAACACGCGGTCCGTGCCATTGCCGCTTCCGATGTGCGGCGCGATGGGGAGGAACTGTATGCCGCTGGTATGCGAATTCTCGATTATCTGAAAGAAAATCCGGATAAAATCAAGCTGGCACGCCGATTTTTCACGTATTATCTGGATACGACCGCCAAGATTTTAGAACGATATGTGGAATTTCAAAATACCGGGCTCCATTCAGAAGAGGTGGAACATATTTTAACGAAAACGGCTGAAACCCTGCCCGTACTGAATCGGGCGTTTGAAGGGCAGTTTACCCATTTGATGCAGGGAGAGCTGATGGATGTGGAGGCCGATCTGGAGCTTCTGAAAAGTACCTTGAAAATGGAGGATGGGACATGAAAACAAAACTAATGGGATTGGGGATCCTGGCTGTGGTAATTCTGGCAGCCGTGGCTTACGTATTCATAAGCAGCAGCCAAACGGTGACGGAAATCAGCGGATATGTGGGAGGCGAGAAAATCGGCTTTTTGGAAGATGAAGAAGTGACACGTATTCTGGAGGACGACTATCGGCTGTCCATCGACTATGCCAAGGCCGGGTCCATTGATATGATTACCGCGGATACGGCCAACCGGAATTTTTTGTTTCCCTCAAACCAGACGGCATTGGAGCTGTACAGGCAGATCAATGGCGAACCGGTGAAAAGTGAGATTATTTTCAACACCCCCATTGTGCTGTATACCCGCAGCGCGGTGGCACAGGCGCTGACGGAGGCAGGGATGGTTTCTCTGGAAGACGGCGTGTATTTTGCCGATATGGTCCGGCTGGCGGAGGAAATTGAGGCGGGGACGGCCTGGGCGGATCTCGGTCTGCCCCAGCTGTACGGCAGCATCACAGTGGGCACCACGGACCCAACCAAATCCAATTCCGGAAATATGTTCGCCGGTTTGCTGGCCAATACCCTTTGCGGCGGTGTGGCAGATGAAAGCAATCTGGATGAAATCCTGCCGAGACTGATTCAAATTTTTCAGAAACTGGGTTATATGGAAAGCGCATCCTCGGATTTATTTGATCAGTTTTTAAAAACCGGTATGGGCGCCAAACCGCTGATAGCAGGATATGAAAATCAGCTTTTGGAATTTGCGGCAGAAAATCCCGAAACATGGAGTCAGATCAAGGAGGACATCGTCATGCTTTATCCGACGCCTACGGTATGGTCCTCCCATGTGTACATTGCTCTGGATGAGGAGGGAGCGGCCGGTATCGATGCGCTGCTGGATGAAGAGATCCAGCGGATCGCCTGGGAAAAACATGGGTTTCGCACCGGTGTGTATGATACGCCGACGGACGCGGAGCACTTTGGCGTGTCCGGCATAGCCGGAGAGCTTACGCAGGTGGTTCCCATGCCGGATGCCGATACCATGGACCAGATCATCAAAGCGCTTTCATAGGAGAAAGAAAGGATGCAGGAGCTATGGCAGACGAAATCACAGGGGGAGGCCCGGCAAAGCAAATGGGCGCAGACGGGCAGCTGACTCCGGAACAGAATGCCAGAAAGGAAGAAATCAAAGCAAACATTCAATGGACGGATATGCAGGCACTGCTTCAGTATGGCGTAGGCGTACAGCGGAAGATTGCCGGATGTTCGGAAACGATTCTGGCGCAGATGCAGAATCCGGACAGCGTACATGCGGGAGATTTGATGCAGGAGTTGGCGCAGAAGATCAAAGATACGGCTGCTGACCAGTCGGAAGAGGGAATTTTTGAACGGCTTCCGTTTTTTAGGAAAGGCCGCCGCATGAGGCAAAAAATGGCGCGGCGGTATGAAATCCTGGAAGTGCAGATTGACCGTATGGAGCAGGAGCTGGAACAGGTCCGCATGCGGATCCTGAAGGATATCATCCTGTTGGGTGGGCTGTATGAAAAAAACATGGAATATTATCAGGATCTTCAAGTATATATTGCGGCCGGCGAAGAGAAGCTGGATGAGCTGCAAAACCATACGCTGCCGAACCTTCGGGGAGAGACAGCCGACCAGGGGAATCCCATGAAGGTTCAGACAGTACGGGAGCTGGAAGATGCGGGAAACCGATTGAAAAAAAAGCTTTACGATCTGAAGCTGAGCCGGGCCATTGCCCTTCAGGCGGCGCCTCAGATCCGGATGATCCAGAATCATGATAAAATGCTGGCAGATAAAATACAAATGGCGGTCCTTGGCACGATTCCTCTTTGGAAGAGCCAGATCGCCATGGCCCTGGGACTTCACCGGCAGGCGGAGACAGCCGGGAAATCCAAACGGGGCATGGTGGATTTGGAAACGCTGAACAAGGGAAACGCGGAGTTCATCGCGGCGATTGAAGAGGCCATTGCGATTCAGAAGAAGAATCATGCTGCTCATCAGAAGGCAGAACAGGAACTTGCAGGAATGGAGCAGAAATTCGAGAAACCTCTGCCGACATTTTCCAAACAATAAAGGGAGTGCTGAAAAATTCGCACCGTACAGTGACTATGCGAATTTTTCAGCACTCCCTTCGCTGATGTGTTTTAGAGAAGGAAATGGAAGGCCAGCAGTACGACGATACCGAGTACGATGCGGTACCATCCGAAGATCTTAAAGTCATGTTTCTTAATATAGGACATTAAGAATTTGATGACGAGCAGAGATACGATAAACGCGGACAGCATACCGGTCAGAAGTAGGATAATCTCCATGGATGTAAAGGAAAAACCGAACTGAACGATTTTTAAAAGGCTGGCTCCGAACATGACCGGGATGGCCAGGAAAAAGGTGAATTCAGCGGCCACAGTACGGGACACGCCGATCAAAAGGGCTCCCACGATGGTGGCGCCGGAGCGGCTGGTTCCCGGAAAGATGGCGGCGATTAGCTGAAACACACCGATCAGGATCACGTGGAGCATGGTCAGCTGCTTCAGATGATTGACCTTGGGATGCATGTTTTTATGAACCGTTTCGATGACGATGAAAGCGATACCGAAGACAATCAGCGCGATGGCCACACAGGTGGAATTATAGAAAAGCGCCTCAAAGTAATCATTGAACAGGATGCCCACGATGGCGGCAGGGATACACGCCACCAATATTTTGATCCACAGCACAAAAATATCCCCTTTTACATAGGACAATATGCCTTTCTTGGCCAGGGGATGGCGGTTGTCCTTCTTGCCGAACGGAAAAATCTGTTTCCAAAAAAGAATGACCACGGCCAGGATGGCACCCAGCTGGATGACGACTTCAAATACACTGTAAAAGTCTTCCGATACATTCAGCGGAATGATCTCATTTAAAAGAATCATATGTCCGGTGCTGCTGATGGGCAGCCACTCGGTGATGCCCTCCACGATTCCAAAGAGAATCGCAACTAAAATCTCCATAAACTCCTCCATTTCTGTCTGTCGGGGATGATGATTGATTTCCCGCGGTATGAGCTGCCTGAATGGGAAACCGCCCCGGGGCTTTCATTGTATCACAGCGGAGAGGTAAAGTCATCTGCTATTTATAAAAAACATGAAATTGGAGGGGAGTGAGGAGGTCTAAAATGGATATCCGGACGGCCGAAGGGAGCGAACCTTTTCCCTGTCGGGGCGCTTTCGCTCAATGAAAAACGTAGCGGTACTAAGATTTTTCTGCGCCGTGCCGGCTGGAAAAATCAAGTACCGCTGCGTTTTTCAACATGAACAGTCGTAACAGTATCGCAGGAAATGTACTAGTTGGTTCATGTTTGAAGCGAGAGCGGTCCAGCAAAGTGTCTCCCACCTCTCTCTGGCGTCCGGTTCACAATTTATCCATTCATGCGTTTGTCCTGCCGGAAGGGCGGGATGAATTGACAAATGGACCGGGACATAGCATACTGGTGGTATGAAATACGACAAACATGAAGAAAGATGGGAAAGAGGAGAGTATATGGAAAAAAACAGATACCGGTATTTATTTTTTGATCTGGACAATACGCTGTTTGATTTTAACGAGGCGGAGAGACAGGCTTTTGAAAAGGTATGCATGGTCTATGGAATCCGATTCTGTCCGGAGCTGTTTGCGTTTTACCATGCAGTCAATGACGCGCTGTGGAAGAGTCTGGAGCGGGGAGAAGTGACGCAAAAGGATCTGCAGACCAGGCGGTTTGAAGAAGTATGCAGGCAGGTGAAAAAAACGGATGTGTGCTGTGAAGAAATGAATCGGGATTACCGAAACTTTTTGGCGGAGTGCTCGGTTATGGTGCCGGGAGCTCTGAATGTCGTGCGGACGCTGTCTGAAACATGTACCATTTGTCTGGTGACCAATGGTGTGTCCAAAACGCAGAGAAAGCGGCTGCAGGGGTCGCCGCTGATGGAGGTGGTATCCGAGGTCTTCATATCGGAAGAGGTGGGATTCCACAAACCGCAGAAGGAGTTTTTTGATTATGTACTGGAAAAGACAGGAGCAGGGAGACAGGAGGCGCTGGTCATCGGGGATTCTGTGACGTCCGATATCCTCGGGGGAAAAAATGCGGGGATTGATACCTGTTTGTATGATCCGTTGGGAAAGGGGTATCCGGAAGAAATACGGCCGGATTTCACCATCCGAAAGCTGGATGAGCTGTTTGTCATCGTATCGGACGGCGCAGGGAGTCCGGTTCCCGGCTGATGATTTGACAGGCAGGGGATAGCCATCAGGAATGTTCCTTTCGGATGGATTGTTCAAGCAGAGTGAGAAAACGTTTCAGCACCGGCTGGCGGTTCCTATACTGACAGTATACGCCAAAGGAAATCTTCGGCAGGTCGGTGACGGGAATGTAGCACAGATCCGGTTCTCTGGATGCCTGGATATCCGGATACAGCGTATAGCCCATTTTTGCTTTGACAAGAGCCAGAGCGCCCTCGATGGATTCGTTGAAGAGACGATTCTCCGGCGGGAGGGTGGTCAGGACATTGCTGTGGATACGGAAGATGGAATCGGAAATCTGGCGGGGAGAGCAGGCGATGAAATTGCCTTCCAGCTGTGCAGTGGTCAGAGCCCGGTACTGCGCCAGCGGATGATCGGGGGAACAGATGCAGGTGAAGGGGACAGAACAGATTTCATGAAAAGAAAGGGAAATCTTTTTGGACTCTTCCCGAACCCCCCAGAACGGCCTGAATCTGATGGCTGACTGCGGGCTGGGTCAGTTTCAGAGCCAGGGATGCCTTGGAAAAGTTCAGATGCTCTGCCACCGCGACAAAGCACTCCAATTGAATGGTGTTCATGATGACCTCCTTTTTGAATGGGGTAGAGATAATTTTTAGTATAGCAGGTTGCAGAGAGGGATGCAAGGACGGGGAGTGTGATCAGCTCTCCGGTCGTCCGGATAGTTAGAATGCTTGCGGAAAAATGTTCCAGCAGGCATTTTTTTGTTGTATCAGGCAGCAGCATGAAAATGAGAAGCCATTGATATCAATAAAAGAAATTTATAGAATATAAGAATTTTGAATTTCACATTTTGAAAGTTTTGCCGTAAAATCGTTTCTAGACAGAATGTAAGGATACGAACAGTTCGACACAGAACAATCAAAAAAAGGGAGGTGCTCATGGAGATGGAGGAAGAACGCAAAGAGGAAGAATTGCTTCCCATGTTGAGAAAAATCAGCCGAGGCCTGAATGCCCAAATGGAAATGCATCTGAAGAATGAAGATATGAGTGGGACACAGATGTATTTGCTGGTGTATATTTTAAAAAATCATCCTCAGGGAACGTATCTGACACAGCTGTGCCATGAAACCGGCGTATCCAAACCGACACTGTCTGTCATGATTAAAAAATTAAAAGAGAACGGATATCTCTGTAGCGGTGAAAATCCTGGAGATATCCGGAAAAAGAAAGTGCTTCCAACCGAAAAGCTTAAGAAGGAAGGCAATGCCTTTATTCAGAAAGTCGATGGGCTGGAAGCCGAAATTTGTCGTGTGCTCGATCGGGAAGAAAAAGCGCAGCTGTGGCTGCTGGAGCAGAAGCTTCTGCGTCAGCTGACGAACATGGAGCACGACAAAGAACATTTAGACAGGAGGTTCATTTACCGTGAGAAATGTGTTGAAACAGCTCAAACAGTATAAACGGCAGACCTTTCTATGCATCGGTTTGACCGCCCTTGAAGTTATTATGGAAATACTGATGCCCTTTGTCACGGCGTTCATCATTGACAGAGGCCTGGAAGCCGGTAATCTTCCGGTGGTATATGGCTTGGGCGCCGTCATGGTTGTCATGGCTTTTCTGGGGCTGATATTTGGCGCGCTGGCAGGACGAAATGCTGCCGGAGCAGCAGCCGGTCTGTCTGCCAATCTGAGGGAAGCGATCTATTCCAATATTCAGACGTTTTCCTTTTCCAATATTGATAAATTCAGTGTGCCGGGCCTGGTTACCCGTATGACCACGGATATCACCAGTGTGCAGGAAAATGTGACGGCCATCCGTGTGGTAAAGGCCTTTGTCCGGGAAGACTACGAGAATGTCAAATTTTCCAGAGCCTCCAAAATGCTGTATGACCTTTCCGTAAAGGCAGAGGGGCTTTTGGCATTCAACAACCCGGCCATGATGATCGCCATTTATTTCTGCATCATCTCCGTATCCTGGTTCGGCGCCCAGTTTATCGTCAGCGGAAGCATGACCACCGGTGATCTGACCAGTCTGTTCAGCTATATCATGAGTCTGCTCATGAGTCTGATGATGCTGTCCATGATCGTGGTTATGATCAGTATGTCTCTGGCCAGCATCCGCCGTATCAGCGAAGTGCTGGATGAAGTTCCCGATCTGAAGGATCCGGCTGACCCGGTGATGGAGGTAAAGGACGGACAGATCGATTTCAACCATGTGAATTTTTCTTATAAACATGGCAGCGGAAAAAATGCTTTGTCCGACATTGACCTGCACATTAAGAGCGGAGAAACCATCGGCGTCATCGGCGGAACCGGTTCTGGAAAGAGCAGTCTGGTCAATCTGATCTGCCGTCTGTATGATGTGGACAGCGGTTCGGTCTGCGTCGGCGGTGTGGATGTCAGAAAGTATGACACGGAAGTTCTGAGAAATCAGGTTTCCGTGGTCCTTCAGAAAAATACCCTGTTTTCCGGCAGCATACTGGATAACCTGCGCTGGGGAAATCCGGATGCCACCAAGGAAGCGTGCATCGAAGCCTGCAAGGCCGCCTGTGCCGATGAGTTCATCGACCGGATGCCGGATGGATATGAAACCCGGATCGAGCGGGGCGGTTCCAATGTTTCCGGCGGTCAGAAGCAGCGTCTCTGTATTGCCCGCGCCCTTCTGAAAAAACCGAAGGTGCTGATCCTGGATGATTCCACCAGCGCGGTGGATACGGCGACCGACGCCAGCATCCGCGCAGCCTTTGCCAAACAGATCCCGGGTACCACAAAGATCATCATCGCCCAGCGTATTTCCAGTGTGCAGCATGCAGACCGGATTCTGGTGCTGGAGGATGGTAAGATCGATGCCTTTGATACCCATGAAAACCTGCTGAAAACCAACGCCATTTATCAGGAAATCTACAATTCGCAGATGGAGGGCGGCGGCGATTTTGATCAGCCCGCTTAAAACCAGGGAGGAGGAAACGAACTTATGAACAATCAAAAATCCAGACCCAGGAGTGTTGCAGCGACAAAACTGATCAGCCGGGTCATCACATATATGCTTCACTATTACAAATTTCCGTTTCTGCTTGTGGTGGCCTGTATTCTGATCACGGCCATCGCCACAGTCGTCGGCTCCACCTTTCCGCAGACATTGGTGGATGATTATATTACGCCCATGCTGGCCAATGGCTCCGATGATTTCAGCGGCCTGGCATCGGATCTGTTCCGTCTGGCCTGCGTCATGGCAGTGGGGGTCATCGCCGCGTTTTCCTATAACCGGATCATGGTCAATGTCAGCCAGGGGACCATGCGCCGCCTGAGAGATGAACTGTTTCGCAGGATGGAGGCGCTGCCGATCAAATATTTCGATACCCATGCCCACGGCGACATCATGTCCGTCTACACCAACGATGTGGA
This sequence comes from Candidatus Fimimorpha excrementavium, assembly GCA_018710785.1. Lineage (GTDB taxonomy): Bacteria > Bacillota > Clostridia > Lachnospirales > Lachnospiraceae > Fimimorpha > Fimimorpha excrementavium. The sequence goes on along the minus strand of DVJD01000098.1, from coordinate 42,629 downwards.
CACCTTACGGCAGATGTTAAGCCAGAGTATTCCGCAGATCATAAACTCTGTCATCACAATGATGGCGACGCTGGTTACGATGATTATACTGAATCCGACGCTGACCATCATCTCCCTTCTGACAGCGGCCGTCATGCTGCTGGTGACGTCCAATTTTTCCAAACTGTCCGGGAAATATTTCATCCGTCAGCAGATTGCTCTCGGAAATATGGATGGGTTCATCGAGGAAATGCTGGATGGTCAGAAGGTGGTAAAGGTCTTCTGCCATGAGGAAGCAGCCAAGGCTGATTTCCACAAGGTCAATGAAGTTTTGAGGGAAAGCACAGAAAAGGCCAACGGCTATGCCAATCTGCTGATGCCGGTCAATGCCAACATCGGATGGATCAGTTACGCCCTGGTGGCCATCGTGGGCGCCATCCTCGGAATCAACGGCATCGCAGGTGTGACCATCGGTACCGTCGTCACCTTCGTAGGACTGAATAAGAGCTTTACCAACCCCATCACCCAGGTCAGCCAGCAGATCAATTTCTTAATCAATGCGGCTGCCGGTGCACAGCGTGTCTTTGATCTGATGGATCAGGAACCGGAACAGGATGAGGGATACGTGGAACTGGTTTATGCCAAACAGGATGCCGACGGACAGATGACCGAATCCCCTGTAAGAACCAACATGTGGGTCTGGAAGCATCCCCATAAGGCGGAAGGCACAGTTACGTACACCAGGCTGGAAGGCGACGTCGTCTTCGACGATGTGGATTTCGGCTATACGGATGAAAAGATCGTTCTTCATAATATCAGCCTGTGGGCAAAGCCGGGACAGAAGATCGCCTTTGTCGGAGCCACCGGTGCCGGTAAGACGACAATTACCAACCTGATCAACCGATTCTATGATATCGCGGACGGAAAAATCCGCTATGACGGCATCAACATCAATAAGATCAAAAAACAGGATCTGCGCCGTTCCCTGGGAATGGTGCTTCAGGATACCCATCTGTTTACCGGAACCGTCATGGACAATATCCGCTACGGAAAAATGGATGCCACCGACGAAGAATGCATCAACGCCGCCAAACTGGCCAATGCCGACGGTTTCATCCGCCGTCTTCCGGACGGTTACGCAACCATGCTGACCGGCGACGGCGCCAATTTGAGCCAGGGACAGCGCCAGCTTTTGGCCATCGCCCGTGCGGCTGTGGCCGATCCTCCGGCCCTGATCCTGGATGAGGCCACGTCCTCCATCGATACCCGTACCGAAAAACTGGTTCAGGCCGGTATGGATGCCCTGATGAAAGGACGTACCACCTTTGTCATCGCCCACCGTCTGTCCACGGTCAAGAATGCGGACTGCATCATGGTCATGGAACAGGGACGCATCATTGAGCGGGGAACCCACGATGAGCTGATAGAAAAGAAAGGAAAGTATTATCAGCTGTATACAGGAAACTTTGCCGATTAGCCCAGCGGATCTTCGGATGTGGTCCAGGCTCCGTTGGTGAAATCCGGGATGGCGACGGGCTGTCCGCCCAGAGCGATGGATTCTTCGGACAGCGCGGTGATGCACATCCAGGAGGCTGCGTCGTATACGTCGATGGGGCAGGGCTTCTTTTCGATGATGCTGTCAAAGAAGGCGTTGAAGACCAGCCAGTCCATACCGCCGTGGGAACCGTGCACGCCGTCGGACAGAAACTGTTTCCAGATGGGATGCTCATACGGATCGGCATACTTCTTGGCGTTGCCCCACTGTTCGTGCCACTTAAAGTGAAGATCTTTGTGCTCTTCATCAAAGAAGATGGAATCCGTCACTTCCTCATACATTCCTTTGGTGCCCCGCACCGTGAAGTCGCGGGAATAGTAGCGGGGGAGGGTGGTATCCAGGGTGAGGGTGATGGTTTCTCCGCCTGCGCAGCGGATCACAGTGGTGACGATATCTCCCTGGGCGAATCGGGTATGCAGCAATTCTTCATTTTCCGGCATATGTGTTTTGATATATTCATGCAGTCCGGCAGCCCGGGAAGCCGTGGATGTCAGGGACAGCATGCGGTTTCCATGGTTGATGTTCAGCACCTTTGCGATGGGACCCAGCTCATGGGTCGGATAATTTTCCCCGTTTCGGTGAATATAATTGCGCAGGCGGTAGTGGCGGTTCTGTTCCCCTTCGCTGACTTCATCTCTCAGATCGTGGAGATATCCGCCCTTGCAGGCTATGATATCGCCGAATAGGCCCTGGCGGACCATATTTAATACCATCAGTTCCCGTCTTCCAAAGCAGCAGTTTTCCAGGAACATAAACGGTGTTTTGGTTTCTTCATAGGTGCGCACCAGATCCCAGCACTGCTGCACGCTGTAAGCGCCGCCGACTTCCATGCCCACGGCCTTTCCTGCCTTCATGGCGGCGATGGCCAGAGGGATATGGCTTTCCCATGCACAGCTGATGACGACCGCTTCCACCTGTTCATTGCGGATGATTTCATAGGCATCTGTGGTGAAGAACGGCAGATGACCGTATTTCTTTTCCACTTCATCTGCGCCCTCTTTTGCACGGTCCTCATAGGAATCGCAGACTGCAGTCACTTCAATGGTGTCAATGGGAAGGATGATTTCTTTCAGTAAACTAAATCCGCGGGAGCCAAGCCCGATGATTCCGACTTTCAATTTGCTCATAGTACATATCTCCATTTCCTTAGTTGGTAACACCAGAATACCATAGCTGAAAATGAGTTTCTATACAAAAAAAGAGATATTTTCTTTGAATTCAGATACTGATATACTCCAGCTGCTTTCGCTGTTTCTGATACACCGACGGCGGCTGTTTCATGATGCGCTTAAATACGGTGCTGAAATAATTCTGATCGGAAAATCCCAAAAGCGCGGCGGTCTGTCCGATGGTTTTCCCCTCATCCAGCAGCTGGACGGCCCTCTTGATTTTCAGCTCATTGAAATAAGTCATGACGCCGGTTCCGGCATATTTGGTAAAAATTTTTTTAATCGAAGCAGCGCTCATGCCGCAGCGGCCCGCCAGTTCATCCAGGGTCAGACTTTCCCCCACCGCCTGCTCCAGCTGTGTGACGATGATTTTATAATTTTTTGCGCTGGTGCTGGGGATGGGGAGGATGGTTTCTCCGTTTTCCTTGATCATTTGGAGGAGTACCCGCTCAAAGGTGTCCGCAAACAGGTGCATTTCATATTCCATGCCGGGACGGACACCCTGAATCAGAATATCATTTCTGCGGTCAAAGACCTGATCCGTCTGCCGGGACAGCTGTTTGATGATTTCCAGTTCTTCTTCACTCAGACGGAAAAGCTTCTCTTTTACGGCGGGCATGTTGTCCACGGCAAAGGAAAGGACGATGATGTGGGGATTGGTCCTCTTTTCCGACCAGAGACGGTGAAACTCCATGGGCTTGTGGAGAACCGCCTGGCCGTGCTCCAGGATAAATACATCCGTTCCGGCGGTGACGCCCAGCGCGCCGTCGATGACACAGACAAATTCCCAGAAATCATGGCTTTCCCCTGTGAAATAGTAGTCATCGACAAAGGTTTTCTCATAAATCGTGAAAAGAGAAGTCAGGTTGATTAACTTTTTGATGGAACAGCCTTTCATGGAATTTCCTCATTTCTCTAGTATCGTCTGCGCTGTCAATGCGCAGGGGGTGGTTTAAAGTGGTGTGATTTCCCGCTGTTTACAAAGGAAATGGCCCTCTTTATCCGGAAATCGGATTGGCACAGATACCGGCAAACAGCAGTGTCCCGTTGGGGGCGGTGATTCCATAGAGGAATGGACGATTCAGGATCATTTCCGCATCTTCCTTTTCTTGTGCCCACCGGGTTCCTTCAAAGGCGATCTCTGTGAACGCAGAGGCCTCGGCGCCGTTTTCGTCGATGGCGATATGGGTTTGCTGGCGGATCAGGCTGAAATAGGCCGAATTGTCTGTGATGCCGGAGAAATCGGCATCTTCGCTGAAGACGGAGGACAGGCCCAGTTCCTTCAAGGGTTCCACCAGATCATAGTCGGAATCAAAGGAAAACTTGGGGATTTTCCAGGTGATGCTTCCCTGCGTTTCTTCTCCGCCTTCGAAAATGGAGCGAATCTGTTCCGGTGAAGATAAAAGATCGTGAAGCGAAGTCCCTTCATCGGGCAGGATAAACACCATCTCTCCCCCGTTTTTAAAGCTAAGGGAGGCGCGGAGGAAATCCTCGCCTCTATAGAAGGAGGAAGTTTCATCCCTCCGGTTCATGAAGTCACAGGAGACGGTGCTGCCGTCGGAGAGATAAAAGGTGTCTTCGCCTGTGGAGCCTTCCGCAAACTGGGTACTCCACTCATCCCGAAAATAAATGGTATTCAGGATGGAAAGGATTTGGTTATCGGAAAAGGAAAATTCCGGCAGCAGGGTCTGGTTGGTCTGTTTCGCCACCCACTGGGCCATGTCCCGGGCAGTGGCCTCATCCTTGAAATCCACGCTGTGGGAAGAGGCAAAAAACTGTGCTGCTGCCCGGTCAATGAAGGAATCCTTCCAGGAAACATGATAATCCATCCAAAGAGAATTTGCAATTTTCAGTTGGCCCACCTCATTGTCCGTATAAAGCTGCCGGTAGAGATTGGCGCATTGGTCGGCGAGGGTTTCCGGGTCGGATACGTGAAGCAGCGCGCTCAGTTCCTCCCATGTTCCATTCTGGGCCCCGGATGCGGCCAGGGCCAAGGCATAATACAGGGAGATGGGAGAATAATTGGAATTTTCTTCGGTATCGGATAAGAGGCAGGAGATGGTTTCGTAGGAAAAATCCCGGATGGAGGAAAGGAAGGAGTCCTCCACGGGATTTTCCGCCAGAATCTTCCGTCTGGCTTCGGTATCGTCAAAGGCATAGGCCTGCGGAAAGATGACGTCGGTCAGTGTTCCGGCGGGAGAAATGGTCTCCCGGGGAATAAAAAGCAGGATGCCCAGGATGAGGGCGGCGCAGGCTGCCAGGGCCAGGATGCGCCTGCGGATCCGGATACGGGGCGTCAGTTTCGCTTTTCCCGCTTCCTCAATGTGTTCATCGGAAAGATCGGTGATGGCATCGAACAGTTTCTGATCAGGTGATTGTTTCATGGGAACCTCCTTTCTGGCGGTATATGGCGCAGTTTCTTCCGGATCAAAGGGTGATCCCTTCCCGCTCCAGAGCCGCTTTTAATTTTTTTCGGAGACGGAACAGTCGGCCCGACATCTGATTGGGAGAGGTGCGGCATTCGGCTGCTAGCTCTTTAATGCCGTCCCCATACCAGTAACGCCGGACAAACAGGATGCGGTCCTCCCGCTTCAGAGAAGAAAGCCATCGGTTTATGGTTTCCGTCAAAAGCCGGTGTTCCGCTTCCTCCTCGATGGAAGAGATACCGGCGCAGGGGCCGGAGGGGACACATTGGGATAGTTCAGACAATAACATGTAAGCGCCGCTTCCTCTTTTCCGGGCGTGGTTTTTATGCCAGAGATTGATGGATCGGTTGCGCACAATGCGTCCCAGATAGGCAAACAGGCTGCCGGGCCGGTTCGGCGGGATGGAAGTCCAGGCTTGATAGTAGGTGTCGCTGACACACTCCTCACTGTCCTCCTCACAGGAAAGGAGCCGGAAAGAAATCCGGTGGAGCGCCCGGCCGTATTTATTGCTGCTTTCTTCGATGGCAGCAGGATTTCGGCTCCAGTATAACGCAATAATCTGAGCATCTTCCATACAAGTATTCACCCCCTCGTAATCTATGATTTTTGCCTTCTATCTATATAGACAGGATTTGAGAACGGATATTAGCAAAGAAAATCAATTTTTTTTGTTCCAGGTCATTGTAAGATCCATTTCGCCGGTGTCCTCATCCACCTCCCCGGCAATAAAGTCATGGGCTTCTTTATTTCCTTCCAGCCAAATGTTTAATATCGGTTCCATGTCGCAGTGTTTTAGTGTTCGAATCATAGTTTCCTCCTTTTCTGCCGGGAAAGCGGCATAAGACGGGACCAAAGCAAGACAGCGGCGGTCAGTATCAGGATGGCGATGCCGGCGATGAAAAACCAGACAGAAACCCCTACCTTTTCGGCAATGGGGCTGCTGAATAATAATCCCACCGGCATGGTGACGGAAGAGATCAGGGTCAGTACGGAAAACGCCCGTCCCATTTTTTCTGCTTCCACGGTTTCCTGAATGTAGGCAGTCAGAGGGATTGTGTGTACATTGCCGGAAGCGCCCAGTCCCATACACAGGATGGCAAAGAGGATCCATCCGGAAAATACGGGAGGAATCATCCCGCAGGCGGCTGAAATCGCTCCCATGCCAAACAATCCCATATAAGATACCCGGATTTTTCGCTGTACTTTAAGGATACTGGAAAAAAGCAGGGAGGATGCGATCATTCCCACCGCAAAAGACAGCTCCACCGCGCTGCCGTGCATGGCGGAAAGGCTGAAATAATCGCTGGTCATCAGGGGATAGAAGGAGGACAAAGGCGCGTAGAAAAACATACAGAGAGCCTCCGCGATCACCAGATAAAACAGCGTTTTGTCCTGCCGGAAGACCAGGAGACCTTCCTTAAATTCAGTCATCATATTCTGCTTCATTTCGTGTGATTTTTCCAATTTCGGAATTTTGACAATGCCCAGTGCAAGGCTGGCCAGAGCGGCTCCGATGACGTCACTGAGCAGTACAGCGGACATGGGAAACGCGGCGTAGAGAGCGGCTCCGATGACAGGTCCCAGCAGAAAAGAGCCAGCATTCATCAGCTGCATCCACCCATTTGTCTTTTTCAAACATAGTATACCTCATTTCTGCGCGCAAATGTTTGCGCATCACGTATTTTATTTGTTTGCGAAAAGGACAATAAAAAACAGATAACCCTCAGAAGACGGGTTATCTGTATACCTTGCTTATGGGATTCCGGCGATCAGCAATGGGCGTAAAAATCCGCACCAACAGAAACAGGTATTCTCAGGCGGATGCCCGGGTAAACTACCTGCCAGACAGAGTCAGCTTCATGAATCTATTCGCAAAATAAGTACAACAAAATAACCCATCATAATCATAAAGATGAGGACGAAGTTCGTTCGTATATTTTATTGTCCCGTGATTAGCGAATAGACGACATCAAGCCACCTCCCTTTGGTAAAATTTCTATAAGGGTAACATAAATATTGTGGAAAGTCAATCGGTTCCTCCTATCCGATAGCTTTCCGGAGTAGGACAGCGCACGATGACGATAACACCGCTGTAGGCTTCCCAAAAATCCTGAGGCAGCTCATCCTCGCCAAAAAGCAGGGTCTTGGAGTAGCTGTCCTGCTCCGCATGGGGAAGAAACTGAAGCATAACATAAGACTGGGATTCGGTTACATAGCGGAGAATGCCATCCTGGGAAACTTCCTGGGCAGCGGCCTGTTTTAGGGCTGAAGCTGATTGGGTCATGGCGTCGGTCAGCTGCTGAAAACGGCCGTCATCCTTTTCTTCTATAATAAACGGAAACTGTACGGAATAAAGTCCGCCGCCGGTGGAATTGTGGCTGATGGACAACCATGGCCATCCGTAAATCGGAGTCTGATCCGACAGGCGGTATTCTGTTCCCTGGTAAATCAGATCTGTGGAATCGTCTTTCTCCAGCGTGTGCCGAACCTGATAATGTGCTTCCATCATCTGCGTAATATCTTCCAGGGGAGAAAACCAGGGCAGACCGGATACAACGTAATCGCCCTCGGATACTGTCACTATAGAGTCAAACAGGGTTTCCGGATCGATGGAAGCCGGGAAGGAGTTGGAAGCATCCGTAGCTTCTGCAGTATCCGGAGCAGATGTCTGACAGGATGAGAGAAGGCAGACTGTGATAAGCAGAAGAACTATTATCAAACACTTTTTCATAGACATCCCTCCATAAGAAAATTAAATGGACAAAGATAACACGGATCAATATGCTGAAATATGGACTATATGGGGGTTAGAGTAAGAGAAAAAGTAAAGTATAAAAGACTAGTCATTACTAATGCCGGTGAAATAAAAATCAGGGTATAATTTTTCCAATGAAGTCACGATGTATATCTAACTATAAAATACCATATAAATCGTTAAATTACAAATAAAAAATATCAGGAAACTCATTAATTGCCCATTTTTTAAAGTAAAATGACCGCGTAATTTATGGAATAAATGCCTGAGTGAGACGGGAATATATTGTTGAATTCCCTGCGCCTCGCTCAGACATTTGCTGTGTCAAAGAAGTCAGCCGGACAATTCAGGAAAAACCATCCCTACCCTTTATGAGGAGATTCAGGGAGTCAGTCGGTGAATGTCTCTGGGGAAGAGGGATGCACGACGTACATTATCCAGTTCCAGGAGACGGCTGGTCAGCCGCTCCAGACCCAGCCCCAGGCCGCCGTGAGGCGGCATTCCATGGCGATGGATCATGAGATAGCTCTCGAAATTTTCCGGATTCATATTTCTGCGGCGCATTTTTTCCAGCTGCATTTGATAATTGTGAATTCTCTGGCCGCCGGTTGTGATTTCCATTCCCCGAAACAGTAAGTCGAAGCTAAGGGTTTCTGCGGGATTTTCCGGGTCATCCATAGCATAGAAGGGACGTTTGGAGGAAGGGTAGTGGGTGACAAAGACAAACTCACTGCCGGTTTCCTTTTGGATCAGGCGGCACAGCTGCTTTTCCTCTTCGGGGTCCAGATCCGGCTGGGTTTCATCACCTGTCCCGCAGGACTTTTTCAGAAGTTTTTTGGCTTCCTGGAATTTCAGGCAGGGAATTTCGTGTATGGATGGAATCTGTGCGCGAAGGAGCGCAATCTGCTCGGGGCACTGTTCCCTTACTGTTTCCAATGCTTCTTTCAGCATACCGGTTTCCATCTGCATCAGTTCCTCAAAACTTTGAATATAACCCATTTCAAAATCCACGCTGGTATATTCATTCAGATGACGGGAGGTGTCGTGTTTTTCCGCGCGGAATACGGGACCGATCTCAAAGACGCGTTCGTATACCCCCACCATCATCTGTTTGTAAAATTGAGGACTCTGTGCCAGGCAGGCTTCTGTGTCAAAATAGTTGAGCCGGAATACATTGGCGCCGCCTTCCGCTCCCTCGGATACCAGTTTGGGCGTATGGATTTCCGTGAAGTGACAAGCCTTTAAATACGCTCGCATGCCGTCCGCCAAAGTTTCCTGAATCCGGAAGATCGCCGCCTCTTTTTGGTTTCTGAGGGTGATGGGACGGTAATTTAACAGTGTTTCCAGAGAGGTGTCCACACTGCGGTTATTGATGACCACCGGACATTTGGCCTCAGGCCGGGAAAGGATCTCGGCATCAAGAAGCAGAAGTTCAAAGCCGCTTTTGGAGCGGGGCTCTTCCTTCACATGGGCAGTGAGCCTTACACAGCTTTCCTCCTCCAGCAGTTCCAACGGGAAGCGGCTCTGCTCTTCGGAATATACACACTGCACGATGGTTCCCCCTGCCCTTAAAAGAACAAAGGAAAAATGGCTCATTTTACGTATTTTATAAATACTCCCCTGTATCTGTACGGTTTTGCCGATCTGTTGATTTAACTCCCATACTCCTGCGCAAGAGTTGGAGATTCCATGATTTGTTATTGCTTTCATTATTTTTCTCCTTCCGCCGCCAAAGCGGCTCTTTGATTGTGAGTAAATAGCGAAACGGACTCAAATATCCGTTTGACCTTATGTGTTCGGTTACAAAGGAAGGAAAAAAGCATCCAGAAGGACATCATCCATATGTCCCATACGATCACAACCTTTCGCTGCGTCTGTATGGCACTGCCGGGGCAAGGATTTCAGGGGATTTTTTGAGAAATATTTTCCAGGAATATATTCCAGGAATGCATTCCTTGGAATCCTTTCCCTTGAAAAATAATGCAGCAAAAAAGCAGAGCCACACAGATCGGATTCTTTCCTGTGTGATTCTGCTTATGATCATTCACACAGGTACAACACAAGACGCGCTTGTACCTGTTTTCATTCAAGATACAAGCGCTATCTATCGTCGTCCCTGTTTGTATTGAATACAAAAAGAATAGGATTCATAGTCAGCACCTCCAAAGTTTCCATAAGGATAGCACCGTTTTGGCATTCTGTCAATGGGAAAATGTATCCGAAAACCCGTTGGCCTGCTCAATCCGCTTTTTTAACCTCTCAACCTCATAGCCGGAGATCGGTTTTTGAAACTGAAATTTTGTGGTTTTCCGTCTTTATCTGTAAATATGAAATAGTAATAATACAGTGTTTGGTTGCTGCCTGAGCCGCGGGTTCGGCGGTGATGATACACTTTCTCCTCTATCCGGCAGTCTGTAATATCGCTGTATGGATAATATCTTCCGTTGAACGGGGTAGAGCGAAAATAAAATCCCGTACCGCCGATTTCTACCTTAAAACAGCGGTAGCGAATGACCAGCAGGACAAATAGGACTCCGATGAGTTGCCGCCGATATTCCCGGATTGAAGTATTGCCGGGATTGTCATGGAGAGAAATAGGACAAGCAATACAGCCGCAGAGACAATTGCTGTCTTGCCGTATGTTTTTCCGTCAATGGTGTATTCAAGAGTGGTATCATCCATATCCGCGGGGATGGATTGACCGCCGTCCTCCTCAACACGCTGGATCAAATAATCGACACCGTCTGCTTCAAGGGGGAAAAACTGAAATTTTATCACTTTCCCTTCAAGGGTCTCACAGCTGCAGAAACAGCCTGTGGCTCCGTTGAGCTCCCACCCCATGCTCTGCCATGCCCGTCGGATTTCACTGTACTTATAAAACCTGCCGTTGTCCGGTTTGGTTTGATGGTAAAATCCATCTTCACCGATCAGAACCTTTACAAATTTGGCCCGGTAGATGCAGGCGATGAGCAAAACAAGACCGATCACCGCCAAAAGCATGGCGAACAGAAAGGCTCCGTGTTTGATGGAAAACAGGTATATGCTGATCCCTCCGAAAAGGATGCTTATAAACAATGAGGGGATAATCCCCTGGGCTCTGCCGCCGACTTTATAGTTCCAACGTTGATTTTCCATAACAATTCTCTTATCTCCTCATATAGTATGGCTGCCCGGGCTTATGTCTGCTTTTTCCGTTCCCGCCCGGATTGGTACAAACGGATTCCGGACAGTATGGCACAATAAAAGAAAATAGCGACAAGAAGGATGATAAAAAAGTCCCGCTGGGGGGAATAGGTCCGAAAGCAAAATCCTTTTGTGCAGATATGTGCGAGCATGTAGGAAACCGGCAGAAAAATGGCTCTGTCCATCCATACGGTCACTGCCTTCTTATTTCGCAGGGCAAGCCGCAGAATGATGAGTACAGCAAATGTAATCAGTGCCATTAGAAAGTAAGGCATTAAAAACAATCTTGGCAATGCCATCGTACCTCCACCGGCATCGGAAGAACCGTAGATCAGTATATCTTCAGAACCATTGTTTTGGCAATAGTAAACTTGTATGTCTGTTTCAGAGTTGGAAGGTATCAGTACAGTTTGTGTTCCGCGGTTGGAAACATGCAAGTCCCACGTGGTGTTCCATGCGCTGATTTGGTATATCGTTGCATTTGTGCTGCTGTCCAATGCTTCCGTACAGCTGTAACCGGTGACGGAATCATCGAAGACAATGCTGATGGTACCGCCGGGAGCTTTCGTCACCTGCATTAAGCGGTCGGAATACGGAAGATAATCCGGTGAAGTTAATACGGAAAATACAGATATGGCGACAGCCAATACGAATGCGGCGGTAAACACAATGGTCTGTATTTTCTTTAGGAGCAATTTCTTTTTCAGGGTTTTGAGCGGCGCGGTATTCACATCCGGTGCCAATTGGGCGGGGGTCTGTATTTTTTTCAGCTCACGGCGGCATTCCCCGCAGGTTTTAAGATGCTCCTCAACAAAGGATTCTGTGTCCTCACTCACCAGATGTTCCGCATAGAGTGGGAGCAGGTCTTTTACGATATTACATTCTTTACGCATCCTTATCCTCCATTTGTTTCATGATTTTGTTTTTTGCCCGGTGATAAGTGACACAAGCCCAGTTGTCGGTTTTGTGAAAAATACGGGCAATCTGTTTGAAACTCAATTCACCAAAAACACGCAGCATGAAAACTTCTTTGTACGGTTCAGGCAGTTCATGGAGCAGCAGATGGATCTGCATGACCTCGCTTTGCCGCACTATTTTTTCTTCGACATTTTCTGCGTTGTCCTGGTCAGCCATATGTTCGAAATCCTCGACGTTTACCGTGTGCTGCTGTTTTTTCAAGTAGGAAAGATAACAATGTTTCGCAATTTGACAGAGCCAAACGCGGATATCACACGCGCCGCGAAAGGAATCGATGGCACGCATTGCTTTGAAAAAAGTTTCACTTGTCAGCTCCAGCGCAAGGGATTCGTCTTTTGATAACGCTTTAAGATACAAAAATACATCATTGAAGTAGGAACGATAAATCTGTTCAAATTCCTGTCCGGATTCCGTCACTTTTTCACCTCCTCACCCATAAGACTTCCATAACGGAGGAATCTTACAAAATTTTTTATTTTCTTTGCGTCAGCCGCTGATCGTCCATGCGGTTGTCATTTTTGCCTCCTGTTTCCGCCGGAGAATCGAATATAATCGAATATAGTATATCGGTTCGGACAGAGAAAGGCAATCAACAGGGATGCAAGATCATCAAAAGCCGCCGGAACATAGAGCAGCGTTTCCTGGAAGTGAAGAATGGCTCCATAAAAAGAATCGAATGATAATTGGCTCAGAAGCGGATATTGCGGAAACCGTGGATATGTATAATTAAGGTTAGAGGTGAAAAAAGTCTGATTTTTATATAGTTTTTACGGTCTGACAGGAAAAAATATATTGTTCTGAGGTTGAATATTGGGTATAATAAGAAATAAAGAGTGATATGTTTTACATGGAAGGAGGGATTCCCATGATTATCAGGCCAGACTATATTCATGCAATTACACCTTTTATCGATCAGCCGCTGGTGAAAATTCTTGCTGGCATCCGCCGATGCGGCAAATCGACGATTTTTGAAATGCTTGCGGAAGAATTTCGAAGACGGGGGATTCCGGATGAGAATATCATACAGAAACGATATACGGAGATGGACATTCCGGAGGACATATCCGCTGCGGATATGTATGCGGAGCTGCTTGGCAGGATTCAGGGAAAAGGACGCTGTTATCTGCTGTTGGATGAAATACAGGAGGTCAAAGGCTGGGAGCGATGTGTGAACAGTCTTTTGGAAGGGCAGAATGTGGATATCTATGTTACCGGTTCCAACTCAAAACTGATGTCTGGCGAGCTGTCAACCTATTTAACCGGGCGTTTTGTGTCCATTCCTGTCTATCCCCTGTCTTTTAAAGAATATTTGGACTTCAAGAAACAGGATTCCCGCTCTGAGAACGAATTGCTGGAAGAATATATCCGTTTTGGCGGCTTTCCCATCATTGCATTGGGGAATTATGACGAACAAAGTGCCTATCAGATCGTCAATGGTATCTATCATACGGTGGTTTCCAGAGATATTGTAAAGCGCCATCGAATCAATCGTCAGGATCTTTTTGATCGTGTCGTGAAGTATATTGTTGAACATGTGGGAAAAACGTTTTCGGCCAACTCCATCGCGAAATTTCTGAAAAGCGAACATCGCACCGTGTCAGTCGAGTCCATTTACAATTATCTGCGCTGGCTGCAGCAGGCTTTTATTATCTATCCCTGTTATCGTTATGATATTCAGGGGAAAAGTATTTTAAAAACAAAGGAAAAATATTACCTTGCGGATGCTGCGCTGAAATATTGCCTTTTGGGCTATAACCGGAACATGCTGGATGGTGCACTGGAAAACATTGTTTTTTTGGAAATGAAGCGCAGAGGATATGATGTTTATGTAGGAAAAAATGATTCCAAAGAGATTGATTTTATCGGCGTCCGCCGGGATGAAAAGATATATGTCCAGGTTTGTGTGCAGCTGCCGGAAAACTCAGACCGGGAAATCGGCAACTTAATGGAAATTCCGGATCATTATCCGAAATATGTGGTGACAACAAACCGCCTGGATGTGGGGATTGACAATGGAATCAAAATTGTACATCTGGCGGATTTTCTCTTGGCGGAATACTGGTAGGATTTTCGGCTTCGTTGTGCCTGTATCTGGAACGTTGGCAATACGTAAAGCATATTGGAAAAGTTCTGGCCTGGGTTTTTCAAATCCGATGTTTGTCGATATAATGTAATCATCAATATGTTTTGACAGACCAATGCGTTTTGCTATCACAGCAAGTTCGGGAAAATTATTTGTTAAAATATAATTTTTATATCCCATCCCATGGCATTGATGTAGAACCATGTCGGCATCGGGATATACGGTGTAATTTTTATCATTTAAAATATATTCTTTGAAAAGTTGGTTGATCTTTTCCCTGTCTGAGTCAGCAATACTATGTTCCATATAAAAGCCTTCAAAGCTTTCAAAAAAGTGATCCCACCAATTTACTCCTGTTGTATCTGTATATGATTTTTCAGGATGATACCAGGGACATGCAGAACGCAGAGAGATTCTTATTGTTTCTGGATTCACGCTGTAATTGAAAGGTTTGAGTGCGTGCTGTAATGCATCCAAAAATGATTCATTGGGAAGAATTAACGTTCCGTCGAAATCCCAAAAAAGAGCCTTTTTTACCATGTGATTTTCCCCTTTTTTTCATTATTATACCACGAGTGCAGAAAAGAAAGCGATGTCGCAGGCGGCGGCATTTACTTTTCGAGCCGTGGTTTACGCTTAGGAATCAAATTATTCCTGGCCTTTTGCAAAGTCTTTCGATATGCTGCCGGGGAAATCCCGGTTTTCTTTTTAAATTGTCGGCAAAAAAATCCGGAGTCTTTATAACCCAGTTGATCGGATATTTCATGGATATTGGAGTCGGAATCACGCAGAAGCAGTTTTGCCTGATTGATTCGGACGGTCAATATGTATTCGGACAATGGGCTGCCGACAATGGCAGAAAACAATCGGCCAAAATAATCTGGAGAGTAACCGTATTCAGCGGCTAATTCTGTCAGCAGCCAACGTTTTTCCGGTTGCTGTTGAATCTGACGGCAAAGAATCTGTATATTGGAAATCATGGACGAGTTTGCAACGCTGAGCTGCTGACGATCCTGATTTTGTATTTCATCCAGCGCTGCCTGCAGCCAATGAACTGCTTCGGCTTCCCGCCCTCCATTCCAGGCATCCAATATTCGGAAAAGAACCTGGCGAAAAAAATCAAAGTCCCGCAGCTGTCGGTAAAGTGCGAATTCTTTATGGAGAGGAACGGGAAATCCATTGGAATCCAGCATGTCGAAATGAAGGTGGAATACGACCAGACGATTTTTCAGATGAGTTTATATGAATCTCTGGATTCGACTGGTGAGATAAGTTTGAAAGCGCTTTTTGAGACACCAGAGCAGATTGAAGGAGTAAATCCAATTGACCTGAATCAACTGGCCTTTCTGGTGTGCCGTGGTGGCTGGCCAAGGGCGACTGATCTGAAAGGGGAAATTGCTCTTGAGCAGGCCTTTGATTATTACGATGCAGTTGTGAAATCAGATATCTCCCGAGCAGATGGTATCACAAGAAATCCGGAACGAGTAAAGCGCCTTATGCGTTCCTATGCCAGAAATCAGGGCTCACAGGCAACAAATACGCTGCTGAAGGACGGTATTATGGCGAATGATTCGGAATCTCTTGATACAGACACGGTATGTTCTTATATAAACGCATTGAAGAAAATATTCGTAATTGAGGAAATGGAGGCATGGAATCCTAATATTCGCTCTAAAACAGCGATCCGGACTTCGAATACCCGATATTTTGTTGATCCATCCATTGCAGTTGCTGCTCTGGGATTAGGTCCCCAGGACTTGATCGGGGATCTGAATACATTTGGCCTGTTCTTTGAAACGATGTGTATAAGAGATTTACGGGTATTTGCTGATGCATTGAATGGAAAAGTGTATCATTTTCGGGATAAAGCGGGATTGGAATGTGATGCGGTGGTTCATCTGAGAAATGGGGCCTATGGATTAATTGAAGTGAAACTTGGTGGAGATAAGCTGATTGAGGATGGGGCAGAAAATCTCAAGGCTCTAAAGGATAAAATTGATACAACAAAAATGAAAGCCCCCTCCTTTTTAATGGTTCTTATTGGGGTGGGAGACTATGCATACAGGAGACCGGATGGAGTATATGTAGTTCCGATTGGCTGCCTGAAGGACTGATTAGGAGTGCAATAAACATATATCCTTTGCCCGTGAAATAAAAGACAAAGGAGTTGGCACGAGGATATTGCCATATCTCGTGCGGTTTAAACCCGCACGAGATGCCATTCCCCGCCATGCTGAAAGGATACCCGTCCGTTTCCATAGGTGGAATTGGTAAAACAGTTGTTATACTGAAATGCAAACGAAGAAAAATCCCCGACGCGATATTCGGTGGATGAGACATAGGAAAACTGGCCTTCGGAACCATCGGTCATCAGCGGACGGTACAATCCCACCGGATTGGATAAGCGGATTTCGTACCTGCCATCGGAATCCTTTTTTGCCATACCGGATGAGACGGAAACCGGATTGGAATCCTGGCTGATCGGCAGCTCATTGGTCAGCGGAGAAGCCAAAAGTAAGGTGGCAGCATTGCCGGTGCAGGGGGCGAGTTCACTGGAATAGGAGCTGGTCACATAGGAAGCGGACTTTGACAGGTAGGGGTATACGGTTGTGATTCTTTGGATCATGCAGTAGTCATATTGGGGGTCCGTGTCGGAGAACTGGTAGGTAAGAAAGGTATCCTCTGTTTTCCCCTTCCTTCCGGGAACCGGTTCGCCGAATTCCTCGTATACACCATCGTAGGAAGTCGTTTGGGTAAAAGAGTTTACAAGGACGGCATCGGCATATCCATACAGCGAGTTTTCATAAAATGCGGAATCGGAAACAATCGAATCAATCCGCAGGGAAAAAGCCTTTGCGAGGGTATCCATATCGGGAAGATCGCCCAAAGCCGTGGGGCTCACCTGATTCGTGTGAAAAACGCCATACTTCTTATAAATGATCAGGGAATCCTCAGGAACATTGGCGGATTCCATGGGATCGATTTCCTGCCGGGTCGGGTAAGCGCCCATGGAATAGGGAATGTCATGCTGCTCCAGAAATCCCGGATATTCCTGTATGAATTCCTTCAGATTCGCAAGGATAACCATCTCCCCTTCCGGGACGATTTCCAGTTGGCGCGCGGTGCTTTTTGCATCATCATAGCCCGCCGCAGCAGCCTGCCCGGAACGAGCAGACAGGGAAAAAGATAGAAGTATCGCACATAAGAGGATCGTTCGTTTCATTGACAGCCTCCGTTTCTCATCTGACAAGCTGGGATTGGGAAAGAAACAAATTATAAAAATTAAATGTTACACTCATATTAGTGGAAATCTGAGCGATTGTCAACAGGTCTATGGAAAAATACAGGATAAATGCATGCGTGAATAAATTATGAACAAAATGGAAATTCGACCTGTGAATGTTTTAACGAATCCGTCGTACCGCGTCCCATTTGCTCCGCATAGCTTCGCATTTCTTCCCGGGAAGATATGTGGCGGGCCCCCTCCACGACAGACTGCTGCTGTGATTTGGATATATGGGCAAATGTGTAATGAAAAACCCATTGATTTTGTCACCGTCCTGTATTATGATAGATCATAATGTTATAACATTATGATGTTTAAAGAAATTCCGAGAGAAGATTTCTTATGAATCGGCCGTTCCGGTCTGCAGATAAAGCCAGGCAGACGGCGGCATGGGAAGGAGACAGAATGGAACCGGTATATTTGCTGTTTGATGTGGGAGGTACGGAAATCAAGTGCGGCATGGCAGAAGCCGATGGTGCCATCCGCCAGCCGCTCCTCCGGTTTCCGGCGAAGGCAAAGGAAATCCAGGCGCACATTTTGGATCATTTTGCCTGGGTGGTGCAGACTCTGGCGGGTCAGGCAGGAGAGAGACGGATCGGCGGCGTCGGCATGGCGTTTCCGGGGCCCTTTGATTATGAGCATGGGATCAGCCGCATGCGGGGGTTGGATAAGTATGACAGCATTTACGGCGTGCCCCTGGAGAAAGAAATCAAAAAACGTGCGGCGGCGGTGCAGGAGGCCCGATTTGTCTTTCTCCATGACATCGAAGCCTTTGCCCTGGGATCCAGCCGGTTTGGTCCGGCAAAACAGGCCGGGCGGATCCTTTGCCTTTGCATGGGAACAGGCGCCGGATCTGCGTTTGTCTGTCATCAAAGGATCGTGAAGCAGGGCAAGGGGATCCCGCTGAACGGATGGATCTATCAGACGCCGTTTCACGAATCCGTGATCGACGACTATCTTTCGGTCCGGGGACTGGCACGGCTCTCCCGGGAAATCATGGGGAGGGAGCGGGACGGCCGGACGCTCTATGAATGCTGTCAAAAGGGAGATTGTCAGGCCATGGAAGTATATCGCAGATTCGGAGCGTGGATCCGGGAGGCGATGGTTCCGTTTATGGATGCGTTTTTGCCGGATGCCATGCTCCTGGGCGGTCAGATCGCCGGAAGTTTTCCGTTTTTTGGCGGGGCGCTCAGGGAAGAGTGCAAAAAAAGAGCCATTTCCGTCTATTTGGAAAAGGATACATCCATAAGAGCCATGCAGGGGTTATACGCCTGGATGCAAAGCCAAAGCATCGGGCAGCTCTGACATAAAGTCGACGGCCTGTTTTCCCAGGCTGTAAACGTGGGATATAAGGGAGGAATTGGAATGTTGAATCATGCAAAAGGAGCGGCGCCGCTGTATTCTCAGCTGGAAACGATTTTGAGAGAACAGATTGAGAGCGGAGAATATACAAAGGGGGATGTATTTCCCACGGAAAAGATGCTCATGGAGCAGTACCAGGTATCCAGAGTGACGGTGCGCCAGGCCTGCGCGGCCCTGATCAATGACGGATATATCAAAAGCAGCAGAGGCATTGGAACTGTCGTGATTTACGAAAAAATCGATGAGCATTTGAAGCGGGTGATCAGTTTTACCGACGAAATGAAGCAGCACAATATCACCATGAAGACCACCTACTGCAAAATGGAAGAGGTGCATCCGCCCATACCGGCTTCCAAAGCCCTGGAGGTGCCGGTAACCGACACCTGTTACTGTCTGACGCGGGTGCGCTGCGTCGGCGGAAAACCTCTGGTCTATACGGTGACGTATCTGAAAAAGGTCTGCGCCCTCCCCATGGACAGCGAGTGCTATATGGAATCGCTGTACCAATATCTGCGGGAAGAGCAGGGGATCACCATAGAACGGGGAAGGGATACCCTGGAGGCCGCGCTGCCCACCAAAGAGGTCCAGGGGTTCCTTCAGATTGATTCCCAAATGCCTGTGTTTAAGAGGACGCGCCAGACCTTTTTGAAGGATGGTTCTGTGTTTGAATATTCCGTCTGTTACTATCCGGGCAACCGGTATCAGTATACGGTGGACTTATAGAAAACGAAATAGGCTGCGCGGCAGCGGTATCATTTAGTATAGTTGGACGATTGCGACACCTGTTGGAAGGAATAGAATTTTTAAAGTGAGAACCCGGACGGTCGAAGGGAGCGAACCTGTGAATGTTCGCTGGAAATAGAAGAACTGGTGAGGAGAGTTGCGGGCGCTAGGACTCAAAAAATGAGGATTTATGTGGCTTTGCGAGTTTCGCAATTATCTATTTGATATATTAGAAATGAGGAACGTATGAAGATAAAAAATAAGTATCATAATTATGACAAACATCCCTATAAAGAGATTCCGGGATTTGAAAAGGAAGCCTGGGAAGGCCGGGAGGGGATTGGTTCGGAACTGAGACAGGCGGTAAAAGCCGTTTTAGAGAAGCAGAAAAAGGCAGTGCTTTTCCTGGATTGTTATCCGGGCGTGGATAAAGAAGAGATCTTTGCTTTGATTCGTCCGCTGCAGCCTGCGGTTTTCATTGATATGGATACCCTGGCAAAGCCCGAAGAGGTGATGGAAAAGGAATTTGACGATTATATGACGGATGACCGGGTGTTTGGGATCCTGTGCCATAAAAAATTAAAGGACTTTTTTGATCCCCAGGCCCTGGAATCCGCCGGAAAGAAACTTCGGGAAACAGAAGGGGGACTGTGTATCGCGGCAGGTGTGGGCGCCGGGTTTCTGGGCCAGGCGGATATCTATATTTACTGTGATATGACCCGCTGGGAAATCCAGCTCCGCTATCGGAGGGGGATGCCGAACTGGAACCGAAGCAACGGACAGGCCCCCAGTCTGACGAAGGTAAAGTGCGGATTTTTCATCGAATGGAGGCTGGCAGACCGGTATAAAGAAGAGCGGTACGACCAGTTTGATTATGTGCTGGAGACAGAGGATGCGGGCCGTCCCAAGATGATCACAGGCGCCGCCTTTCGGGCAGGGCTGGATGCCTTAAGCCGTCAGCCATTCCGCCTGGAACCCTATTTTGATCCGGGCGTCTGGGGCGGCCACTGGATGCAGACCATGTTTGATCTGGACCCGGATGCAAAGAATTTTGCCTGGAGCTTTGACGGTGTGCCGGAGGAAAATGCCATTAACTTAAAATTCGGCGATGTAACCGTGAAGCTGCCGGCCATGGATTTGGTGCTTTACCGTCCGCGTTCCCTTTTGGGAGAGCGGGTCTATGCCCGGTTCGGCGCGGAATTTCCCATCCGCTTCGATCTCTTGGATACCATGGGAGGCGGAAACCTTTCCCTCCAGGTCCATCCGCTGACTAAATACATCCAGGATCAGTTTGGCATGCACTATACCCAGGATGAGAGCTACTATTTTCTGGATACCGACGAGGAAGAAGAAACCTATATGTATCTGGGGGTAAAAGAACATGCGGACCCGGCGGCCATGGAACGGGATCTAAAGCGGGCCGAGAGAGGGGAGATTCCATTCCCCGCGGAAACCTATGTGAATAAAGTACCGGTAAAAAAGCACGATCACATCTCCATCCCGGCGGGAACCGTCCACTGTTCCGGGAAAAACACCATGGTTCTGGAAATCAGCGCCACCCCCTATATCTTTACGTTCAAATTGTGGGATTGGGGCCGTGTGGGTTTGGACGGCATCCCGCGGCCGATCCATGTGGACCGCGGGATGAAAAACATCCAGTTTGACCGGGATACCCGGTGGATTCAGGAAAATCTTCTGCACCAGGAGAAAACCATCCGGGAAGAAGAGGGAATCCGAATCGAGCGAACCGGACTTCACAGGCTGGAATTCATCGATACCTATCGCTACAGTCTCACCAAGCCCGCAGAGGCGGCGTGCGGGGATTCGGTCCATGTGATCAATCTGGTGGAAGGAGCCTGTGCCCAGATTCAAAGCATCGACGGGAGCTTCGCGCCGTTTGAGATCCACTATGCAGAGACGGCGATCCTTCCGGCCGCCATCGGCCGCTATCGGATCGTGCCGGTCAGCGGAGAAATCAAAATGTTGACAGCATCGGTGAGGCGGTAAACAAACTGGATGCCCGAACGGCCGCAGAATGTATTGAAATACTGGAGGAAGCTGGTCTTGTTTTGCCGGAAAGCTACCAAATGGATCATGAGCTGGCCGAAGAAGCAGTAAAAATGATTATTGACTCCATGGCTGCGAAAGAATGGAGGTCGGATGCTATTGCGTATAATTATACAGAACTGGCTGAGTTGACAAGACAAATACATGAAATTGTTGAAAAATATGAGAATGCTTTTCGGAAATAGAAGAATTATTGGTATTGTTCATTCCCGCGCTTGTCCTGGACAAATATCAGGAACCTCTTGTATTCTCACATATTTTGTAATATAATGGGCGTACCAAAAAAGTATACATTATCTATACAAAATGAAGAGTGAAACGATCCTTTCCACATACGAAAAGGATTTTTTATGTCAAGGAGGAGACCATGTTAGATATCAAATTTGTCCGCGAAAATCCGGACATCGTCAGACAGAATATTAAGAATAAATTCCAGGACAGAAAGCTGCCCCTGGTGGATGAGGTATTGGAGCTGGATGTCAGAAACCGTGAGATCAAGAAGGAAGTGGAAGCGCTGCGCGCAGAGAGAAATAAGCTTTCCAAACAGATCGGCGCGTTAATGGGACAGGGAAAGAAGGACGAGGCGGAAGCGGTAAAGGCGCAGGTGGCAGCCAGCGCGGACCGTGTAGCGGCTCTGACGGAAGAGGAAAAAGATGTGGAAGCCAGGTTAAAGAAGGCCATGATGGCGATCCCGAATATCATCGATCCGTCCGTACCCATCGGAAAGGATGACAGCGAAAATGTGGAAGTACAGAAATACGGCGAGCCGGTGGTTCCGGATTTTGAGATTCCGTATCACACGGAAATCATGGAGAGATTCAACGGACTGGATCTGGACAGCGCGAGAAAGGTGGCCGGAAATGGATTTTATTATCTGATGGGAGATATTGCAAGACTCCATTCCGCTGTGATTTCCTACGCCAGAGATTTCATGATTGACCGGGGATTCACCTACTGCGTGCCTCCATTTATGATCCGCAGCGATGTGGTGACCGGCGTCATGAGCTTTGAGGAAATGGATGCCATGATGTACAAGATCGAGGGAGAAGACCTGTACCTGATCGGTACCAGCGAGCATTCCATGATCGGCAAATTCATCGATACCATCATCCCGGCGGAAGAACTGCCCAAGACCCTGACCAGCTATTCTCCGTGTTTCCGCAAGGAAAAGGGCGCCCACGGCATCGAGGAAAGAGGCGTATACCGCATCCATCAGTTTGAAAAGCAGGAAATGATCGTGGTATGTGAGCCGGAAGACAGCATGATGTGGTTTGACAAGCTGTGGCAGAATACCGTGGATCTGTTCCGCAGCCTGGATATCCCGGTGCGTACCCTGGAGTGCTGTTCCGGTGATCTGGCGGATCTGAAGGTGAAATCCGTGGATGTGGAAGCATGGTCCCCGAGACAGAAAAAGTATTTCGAAGTGGGAAGCTGCTCCAACCTGGGAGATGCCCAGGCCCGCCGCTTAAAAATCCGTGTGGTAGGAGAAAAGGGCAAGTATTTTGCGCATACACTGAATAATACCGTGGTGGCGCCGCCGCGTATGCTCATCGCATTTTTGGAAAATAATCTTCAGGCAGATGGAAGCGTACGGATTCCCGAAGCTCTTCGTCCGTATATGGGCGGAAAGACGGAAATCCGCTAAGCAATTCCCTGGGATTTGGAAAGGAGCTTTCATGCACAGTTACCTTCGTTCTGTGGGATTTCGCAATGAAATCCGAAAGAGACAGTGGAAAGAATATCTGGATCAGTTTGCAAAAGAGCCGGATTATATGAAGATCATACAGATCGACGAGGAGAACAACATGGTTCTCATGTTAAAGGAAGTCGCAAAGGATATGGGAATCGCCATGTGCGGGGAAGAGGATGAGAATGGCCAGTTCCATCTGGAATATTATTATCCCTATTCCATCAGCCATGTGGTTTCCAGCCGTACGGTGAGTACCTTCAGCAAGCAGGGGGAAAAGGATTCCTATGCGGGCCTTTGTGAGGATTACAGGGTTGGCGTCTCGCTGATCTACTATCTGACCAATTTTATGGAAATGAGGGAGTTTTTCTCCAAGACAGGTCGGCTTCCCAAGGGAAACGAAGTCTGCTTTACGGGCCTGTCCGACCGCGGTAAGATCATTCTTCCGATCCGGAAGACAAAGCAGCAGATTGAATCAGCCAAAATCGCGTCCCAAAAGCGTACCAGCATGATTGAATCGGCGCGCAGCGGGGATGCCTCCGCCATGGAGAGTCTGACCCTGGATGAGATGAATCTCTACACAAAATTGAACCGCCAGATCAGCAAGTGTGATATGTATACACTGATTGATTCCTTCTTTATGCCGACGGGAGTGGAGTGTGATCAGTATTCACTCATGGGCGATATTGAGGAAGTGGAGCTTCTTACCAATTCCATTACCAAGGAGGAGATCTATCGGATGATGGTGGTGGCCAATGATATTCCGCTCTCTGTGGTGATCAATAAAGACGATCTTCTGGGCGTGCCGGAAAAAGGCCGCCGGTTTAAGGGAAAGATCTGGATGATGGGGGAAGCGGTATTTTCCTAAGTTAAGAAGCATGACACAGATGCTGCAGCATTCAAACAGCAGGATGGGTTTCCAAAAGCTGTATGAACGCTGCGGCATCTTTTTTTATTGTAAAAATTTGTGCCCGTTTTCGGACAATCGGTATGCCGGAATCATAGAATATAGTAAAAAGAATCGTATTTCCGGGAAAAGAAGGTTTGCTGGAAGTGCAGAAAGGAAAGGATGAATATCGTAGATTTTATCAAACCGGAACTCTTAATCGTGGCAGTTGTCCTTTACTTTGTGGGAGCGGCGCTGAAAAAAAGCAAAATTGTGGATACCAGATATCTCTCCCTGATCAACGGCGGGATCGGAATTTTAATCTGTACGCTGTACGTATTTGCCTCCTGTCCCATGGAGGATGGAAAAAGCATTGCCATGGCGGCATTTACGGCGATTACCCAGGGGATCGTGGTGGCCGGGCTATCCATATATATTCCCAAGATGATGGAGATCATAAAAAACAAAAACGACAAAGAAGAAACGGATCAAAAGGAGAACTAGATCCGGCCAGAACCATCGGAACAGGAAAACAGCCGCTTTAACTCAAATTTAACGTATTTGACCGCAAGATTTGATAATTGCCTGCTACACTGAAACGAGGAAATATATAGAAGGGAGCAGGCAGTTATGAGAAAACGATATTTGAGTTCGGCGCTGATTGCATTCTTGGCTGTGTCGGGTACAGTATCTTCGGCAGGCATATCGGTGCAGGCAGCCCCGGCGCAGCCGACAGTTTTTATCAATGAAATTGAGTCCGATGATCCGGACGGAGGCAATGACTGGATTGAAATCGTCAATGTCGGAGAGACGGCTGCGGATATCAGCGGATGGTTTGTCACCGATGATAAGGGGCTGGAACGGCTGGACAGCGGCGAAGCCAAACCATTTCCGGAAGGGACGGTATTGGAGCCGGGAGCCGTCATGGTTCTGGAGGACAGCATTGATTTTGACTTTGGGCTCGGAAAAGAAGATACGGTTTCCCTGTATGACAGCGGCAGCAATCCGGTGGATACCTACAGTTACAGCGGTCATGCGTTCGGAACGTATTCCAGAGTTCCGGACGGAACCGGCGCCTTTGCGGACCAGGCGGCCACAAAGGGAACCTTAAATCAGACTTCCGATGATCCGGATACAGGAGAAACCGGCGGAAACGAAGGCGAAACCGGCGCAGACACAGGGGAAGGCGGCGAAATCGGACAGGATCTCACCGGACTGGTGCTGAATGAAATCAATTCTTCGCCGGATGACTGGGTGGAGCTGATGAATACCGGCACAGAGACCATGGACCTTTCCGGCTGTGAAATCCGTGACAATTCCGATGACCATCGTTGGAGATTCCCGGAGGGCACCGTTCTGGAAGCCGGTGCGCTGCTGGTGGTGGATGCCAAGGACATGGGACAGATCTATAACGATCAGACCGGCGCCTATGAGGAGGGAACCTTCGAAGCGGCCATCGGAATCGGTTCCGGAGATTCCATCCGCCTGTATGATTCCATGGGAAATCTGCTGGATGAATATTCCTGGAGCGAGCATGCATCCTACAATGGAGATGCGGCGCTGGCATCGTACGGCAGATATCCGGACGGAACCGGCGCGTTTGGTCTGACGCAGGAGACAAAGGGGCAGGCCAATGCGTGGTATGCGCCGTCGGTGGTCATCAATGAAGTGGAATCCAATGGGGACGCCACCGATTGGGTGGAAATCATGAACACCGGAACCGCTTCTGTGGATATCTCCGGCTGGTATCTGTATGACAATGATCCGGTGGGACATGCCTCGGATATCACACCGGTGGCAGAGGGAACGATCCTGAATCCGGGAGAATACTACGTCTTTGACGGAAACCGCGATTTTACCTTCGGCCTTGGAAGTGACGATATGGTTACCATCCATAACCGCAGCGGCGCGGTGGTCGCTGAATACAGCTGGTCCGGCCATGCCAGCGGCGTGTATGCCAGAATCCCCAATGGAACCGGGGAAATGGTTGATTTCCAGACATCCACCAAAGGAGCCGCCAATCTTGTGGTGAACCCGGCGGTGATCAATGAGGTGCAGTCCAATGATCCCAATGATGGTCCGGACTGGGTCGAGCTGGCCAATCCAACGGCAGAGACCGTGGATGTTTCCGGTCTCGTCCTGAAAGACAGCGAGGATTCCCATTCCTATGTGATACCGGAGGGCACGACGATTCCGGCAGGCGGATATCTGGTCATCGATGATTTGGGCTTCGGCCTGGGAAGCGACGACGCGGTTCGCCTGTATGAGAACGGAAATCTGATCAGCAGCACATCCTGGACCGGCCATACCAATCCCACATGGGGCCTGTATCCGGATGTGAACGGAACGGAATATCAAAATACGAAAGCGGCCACACCGGGAGCAGCCAACCAGTTTGCAGATATTCCGGATGTCATCGCCTGGCCGGGAAACGAAGGAACTTCTGTCTATGATACGACTTCCACATTCCTGGAGGATTCCTCGGGACTGGACTTTTTTAACGGTCAGCTGTACGCGGTAGACAATGGAACCGGCAAGTTCTGGATTCTGGACGTGGCACAGGACGGAACGCTTACGTTTGCCGATGGATTTGAAAATGGAAAGCGGGTTCGTTTCCAGAAAGATGCTGGTAACCCGTCTGCGGCCGGTCCGGATGCAGAGGGCATTGCCGTGGACGGAAATGGTCTTGTGTATCTTGCCTGTGAGCGTGACAACAGTGAAAAAGGAGTCAACTTCAACACGATTCTGATGGTGGATCCCAACGCGGAAGGCACGGATCTTTTGGCTCTCAGCCAATGGGATCTGACGGCATCTCTGCCGCAGGTATCCGCAAACATGGGAATCGAGGCTGTGGAGTGGGTTTCCAATTCCGCCGTTGCGGGGAAACTCATGGATCAGAATACGGGAGCCATTTTCCGGCCGACGGATTACCCGGATGCAGTGGCAGGCGGTGTATTCTTCGTGGCATTGGAAGATAACGGCCATGTTTACGCATATGTATTAAATGCCGACGGAAGCTGCGTACAGATCGCGGATATCGATTCGAAACTCGGCGGAGCCATGGCGCTGGATTACGATACCTATGAGAATGTACTCTGGGTAATGGCGGATGACGGTTATGGCAACCGGGGAGCTAAGGTTACCCTGAATGGAACCGATACGCCGGATATTGTGCATGTCTTGCCTCCGGCCGGTGTAAACGCTTCCGCAAACAATGAGGGATTTGCCATTGCAGATGCCGCTTATACGGTCAACGGTCAAAGACCTGTGTATCGTTTCCAGGACGGCGTCAGCGCCGGAGCCCTGACCATCGGTTCTCTGGCCTGTGATTATACCGCGCCTTCCGGCGGAGAGGAAGAGAATCCTGGAGAAGAACAGAAGCCGGGTGGAGAGAATCCAGGAGGAGAGCAGGAGCCAGGAGAAGAGAATCCTGGAGGAGAACAGACCCCCGGAGAAGAGCAGAATCCTGGAGGAGAGCAGACCCCGGGAGAAGAGCAGAAACCGGGAGAGGAACAGACCCCCGGAGAAGAGCAGAAACCGGGAGAAGACCAGAATCCTGGAGGAGAACAGACGCCCGGAGAGGAACAGAATCCTGGAGGAGAGCAGACCCCAGGAGAGGATCAGAAGCCTGGAGAAGAGCAGAAACCGGGAGAAGACCAGACGTCAGGAGGAGACCAGACTCCGACAGAGGAAGAAAATCAGGAAGAGGAATTCTCTCCGGGAACCGGGGACAGCAGCAGAGGGCTTCTTTGGAGCGGAGCGGCGATCGTTGCCTTTGCGGTTCTGGTCATCAGTGCCGTGCTGAAAAAGAACCGTGTGAGGTGAGCCATCGTACATACGAACGGAACCACTTTTAAAAACCTTAAAATTTTTATGCGTAATGAAAAAGGAGGGCGCTGATGTTGCAGCACCCTCCTTTCTGCGTGGAATTTAATAGATAATTGCGAAACTCTATAGGCCGCATAAATCCTCACTTTTTGAGCCTTACCATCTTCATTGCTCCTCACCAATGCTTTTGTTTGCGGAAACCATTCACTCCCTTCGGCCGTCCGGGTTCTCGCTTCAAAACTTCTCTCTCTTCCAATGAGTTTCGCAATCGCCTATGGAAATTAATCACCCACCCCAAAGTCGGTCTTCTCATAGAGGACTTCCACGGAAGGGTCATCCAGAAGCCAGGCATATTTCTTCATAAACCAGTCCACCAGTTCCGGATCCCTCTTGACATCCGTGCTGTTGTCCGTAAAGACGTTGACGGTGCCCAGTTCAAAATGCTGTTTGAGCATTTGGATATCATAATCGATCATTTCTTTCGTCTGCCCCTGGATGCCCACCATCAGACAGGGCGAATCAAAGTAGCGGCGCACTTCCTCGGGCGAGTGGAAATCGGCATGCTTGTTCAGATATTGCTCGCGGAATGCCTCGTCAAAGGTCTCCACCCCGATTTTAAAGGTGATGGGAATGCCCATGTAATCCTTCATTTTCTGAAGATGGTTCCGATACATCCAGTGGGCCTCGAAAAACAGGCGGCGGATGTGTTTTTCCTGAATGATGCGGCGGATGAGGGCCAGAGTTTCTTTGGGAAGTTCAAAGCAGCTGCCCGAATTGATGACTTCCAGGACACCGAATTCTCCCGTGACATGGGAGAGCACTTCTTCGTTGAGCTTCAGCATGGATGCTTTATCCCTGGAATTGTCATCGATGTAGTCACAGAATCTGCACTTGCCCCAGGCACAGGGAAATGCCTGAAGAAGGACGATTTCTCTCTGATTTTTGTTCGTAATGCGATTGTAGCGTTCCATAACAAAATGCCTTCCTTTCTGTCAGAGTGTGGGGCCGGGGCCGCGCCGGGAGCGGATCTCTGCCTGATTTCTGCAGAGGCGTGCCCGAAAAGCAGCCGGAACCGCCCGGTATAAGAGAATGGCTGCAAACAGGACGACGGTGCGGTCGATGTAATCGGTGGCCGCCTGAACCAGAAAAACGCTGGCAGTCAGATTCAGTCCGGCTCCATGGAGCAGCTGGACCAGTAAGGTGGAGCCGGAGGAAGTGATGCCGCCGAACAAAAAAGCAGTGATGGCGGAGCTGACCGCGGTTCCGGGGATGGAAATCACAGCGGAAAACAGAAAAAGAAACCAGCGGCTTCGTTTTTTCTCCGGGGAAAACCGCCAAACCAGTCCGCCTGTGATCAGACCTATGATCATCTGAACCGGAATATAGTAAAACGCATAGGGATCATTGATGCAGCCGCTCAATACTCCGCTTAAAATGCCGGGAATCATACCGTATAGGGGACCCATCAATGCGGCTGTGAGCATGGTGCCCAGGGAATCCAGATAAATGGGCAGGCGAAGAAGCAGCGCGATATTTCCTCCGACGATATTCAGCACGGCGGCCAGCGCCACAAAACAGATGGAATATACATTGATTTTTTTCATGGCTGCAGGCCCTCCTTTGCGGCGGGCTGACAGAATGCGGACGGCGCCGGAACCCCATGAGGCGCCGGGCATGGATGGGGCGTCAGCGGCCTTTGGTCTGCGGGCGGCACGAAAATCTGCTGCAAAACAGGAAGCAGAGCCGCGGGATCGGTATGACAGATGCGGCTGATGAAAAAGCACATAAACCGGAAGGCATCGGTCTCGGTGAGGACGATGCTGTTTTTCTTCTTCTTCCAGAAATCAAAGGCATCCACCACCGTCTGGCCCATGCAGAGACCTTCCGTCTCCACGGCCGTATACGCCGAAAATCCATGGCAGAGGCTTCGGTCGATGAAATAGGCCACCGCCAGAGGGTCATTGATGACACAGCCGATGACCTGCTCCTGCTTCCAGTGAAAATCAAAGTAAAAGCGGGTAATCTTCGTTATGATTTCACCGATGGAAGGATCAATCTGACAGATATATTCCAGAATGTTTGGTGTGAGGACGATTTTTCGCGTCACATCCAGTCCGATCATATGAATCTGCTTATCAGAGAGCAGCGGATGGGTTTCAAAGGCCTCATAGACGAGATTGGCCGCGTGGGGATCGCACCAGTAATTATACTCTGCCACCGGAGAGCAATTGCCGTGGCTTTTATAGTTTCCTCCCATGGAAACCAGTTCACCGAGTCCGGCCAGACTGTCCGGGTAATCCTTAATCAGGCGGGCCAGATTGGTCATGGGTCCCAGAGCAATGATGGAAAGGGGTTCCGATGCCGAAGCGGCATGATGAAGGGAATCAGCGAGATAACGGACAGCACCTTCCCGGTACGATCGTTCTGCGGGTACGTCATATCCGGATTCTCCAAGGCCGTCCTCTCCATGGGTATCTTCGGCATTGACATAGTCTCTGACGAGGGGGAGGCGTTCGCCGAGGTAGACGGGGATATCGGTGCGGTCCATCCATTTCAAAATTTTCAGGGCATTTTTGGCCCCTTTGTCGGCGGATACGTTGCCGCTTGTGATGGTGATCCCCAGCACATCCAGTTCCGGTGAGGACAAAGCCAGCATGAGGGCCAGCGCGTCGTCGATGCCGGGATCACAGTCGATGATTACTTTTCTTGCATTCATTTTCCAATCTCCTTTTCTTTTTTCTTCCGCCGAAAGGGCGGTACGAGATACTTGGTTTTTTATCCTGGGAAGTTCACGAACCAGTCCGGCGAAAACGCCGATTTTATAAATGCACGGGAAAAGTATAGCATAAGAGGGGGGAAAAGAAAAGCAGATTGTGTATATCCGCGTTTCTCTTCCCCGCAAGACACTAATTACTGTATTTTTTTAATTGATTCAGCAGAATATAGATGCCGATCAAGACAGCAATGGCAATGCCGAGTATCAGATACATCGTCGGGGTACTTACCCGATTCCCGAAAAAATAGAGATTGCAGTCCAGAGAATCCTTGAGTTCTTCTATTATATTTGCCGGAATACCCTGATTCTGCATTTCAGCGAGAACCCCCTGCATGGTATGATTTCGAACCAGTGATGTACCGTAAGTACCCGGCAAAAAGGAAATGAATTTCTGCAGTCCTTCGCCGAAGGATGAGATCGGCATATAGGCGCCGCAGATAAAACCATATCCCGCACTGATAATGGTACCCACCGCTGAAATCTGTCCCTGTGTGGACAGGAAAAAGTTAATAATCGAAGACAGGGCCGTGCCGAACAAAACAAGGAGTACAATATCAAGAAACAAAAAGCATACATCGGCAAGGGACATATACCAGCCGACGATGGCCACATAAGCAAGGCAGATGCCCAGCGCAGCGAAGCAGATGATAAGGGTTGAAATCAGGGTTGCCATGTAATAACTCAGCGAAAGCGCGGCAGATTTTACGGGAGATATTCGCAAATCTTTTATGGTGCCGTTTGCCTTATCCTGTACCATTAAAAAGTTTGAACAAAAAGCCACGGTCACACACGAAACAGCAAGAATGGAGGAGATCAGCTGACCGCCCACCAGCCCTTCGATCATGCGCTCGGAAAGGTTTAATGCAGCAGGCAGGTTCGATGTAAAGTTATCACGGTACACATTTCCAAGAAAGGTGACATAAAGTATGAGCAAAATAGCAGGTGTGATCAAAGAGGTAAAGAACATTCCCTTATCTTTGAAAAACAGCTTAACATTTCTTTTGATCAGAAGAAAAGATGTGGTCATTTTTCAGCACCTCCCGTCAAGGTTTTTCCTGTAACCGCAAGGAAAACATCATCCATTTTCCCTTTTGTTATTTCGTAATCCTGAAACAGCTGAGGATGGTGAATAATCAAATCAGTCGCTGCCTTTGTATTCGGAACAGAAAGCCGGTAACCGTTTCGTATCTGCTCATACGCGATGCCGAGTTCCCGGATGGAATCTTCCGGAACCCCGTAGATTGAGATGTAATCTCCGGTATAACTATTTTTCAGTTCAAGCGGAGTCCCTTCCGCGGATAGCTTCCCACTGTCAATAATTACAACATAGTCGGCTTCCGCGGCTTCCTCCATATAATGCGTCGTTAGAAATACGGTCATTTTTTCATTTTTGCGGAAACTTGATATGACATCCCAAAGTATTCTGCGTGTCTGCGGATCCAGACCTGTCGTCGGCTCATCCAGAATAAGAATTTTGGGCTTATGGAACAGAGCCCTTGCAATATCAATTCTCCGGCGCTGTCCTCCGGATAATTTACCAACGGTACGTTTCAATAAATTTTCAAAATCAAGTTTTTTCGCAAGGTCAGCCAGTCTTGTCTTAAATTCTGTTCCGGTAATGCCGTATAAAGCGGCGCGGCTTTCCAAATTGTCATAAACCGAAAGAGCGGAATCCAGGACAGAAGACTGAAAAACGATGCCCAGTTCACGCTTAATAAAATCCATATCCTTGTCTAAATCGCGTCCGTCGATGAAAACGCTTCCGCTGTCTTTTGCCAGTTGGCCGCACATGATATTGATCGTAGTGGATTTCCCCGCTCCATTGATGCCAAGAAAGGCAAATAATTCGCCCTCCTTAACACGGAAGCTTAAATCCTGAACGGCTTTGATGCTCCCAAAACTCTTGCTGAGATGAGTGATTTGAATCATATTGCTCATTCCCATTCCCATTCCCTCCTCGCGTGACGGACTCTGATCCTGCATGGACAGCAACCAATACAATGCTTTGCCGATCAGGTATCTGCTATCCTCGTTGTGTGCCCTTCTTTATTTATAAGTTTACAAAATTGCTGCAAGTTTGTCTATCAAATGTCTTTTATAAAATGAAAAATTCATGTAAAAAGCCTGTTTGCATGGTATAAAAACAGGAATTGTGCGAAGATATCAAGGGCATATTCATGTCAAAAAAACATATATTTTTCCCCCAAAATAACATGTTCTTTTATGGAAAATTAAGTAGAATAAAAGTCAAAAGAAAGCACAGGGGAAGGAAGCTTTTTTAAAGAAAGCATTTGGAATCGCTTCCTTTCTCTGGACAGAATACAGATATAAGGCAGACTCACTGGGAAATTTTCTTATATAGATTTCTATATTCAGATGGAGAAAGTCCCGTCTGCTTTTTAAAGAAATTGTGAAAATAAAACTGACTGTTAAACCCGAGATCTTCCGCTATATGAGAAATCGACCGGTTGGTATTGAGAAGCTGTTCAATGGCCAGATCCGTTTTTTTACGGATGATAAATTGGGCAGGAGTAATCCCCAGCTTTTTGGAGAATAACTTTGAGAAATAACTCGGATGGTAGCCGGCCACTTCGGCCATCATACCAACAGTAACAGATTGATAATGATCTTTTTCAGCATACGTAAGAGCTTTTTTCAGGGGAATATCAAAGGAATTTTCCACCAAAGTGACACTGCCGGAAGGACAGCATTCAAGAAAGTAAATTAAAAGCTCTAAGGTATATTGCTTAACTTTCAGCAAAGATGATATTGTTGTTTGACCAGAATATTGGATCATCTTTTCAAATAGATTTACGGCGGTTGAAAGATCACCTGCGTCAACACACAAGGGCGTATGAATGAATTCAAAAAAACTGGCTCCGTGACTTTGGACATGGAGATGGCAGAAATATTTTTCATAGGGATGCTTGGAACTGGTATAAAAGGATTGGGTCGTGTGGGACGGCAGCAAATAAAGCTGACCTTTGGTAGGATGCAGCTGGATGTCATCACATATGATCGTCCCTGTACCATCCAATATAAGGCCTATGCTGCTAAAAGCAGGTGTAAGGTGATCCCCTTTCCAACGTGAAGCATCACATTTTGCATGGTGTACGCGTTCAAGGTTAATTGTAACTTCGTTCAACTGGCTTTGCAGAATAAATGAATCATGGCACATGATGTTATACTCCTTCACTTAGAAAAGTAGGGTTAGAATCAGTAGAAATATGGTTAAATAAACGTTTTTGGCAAGAGGAATAAAAAACTAGTTTTATTATAGTACTGATTTTTGTTCTGTCAATGCATTGTTTTCAATATATTTATATGTTCTGCAAAAACGCATGATCCGGCAGAACATAGGGGGTATTTATTATAAATCCATATTGTAGTAGAAAGGAAGGAAAAGTCTATGAAAAAAAGATGGGTAGCGTCAGTACTGGCAGCGACTATGGCTGCAGCGGTAATTGGAGGATGCGGCAGCGGCAATGCTGCAATGGGGACAGAAGGGTCGGCAGAAGAAACTGGTGTATCTTCCGATCAAAACGAAACAGGGGAAACCGTACAGGACGAAACATCGGACGAAACGCAGACAGATGGGGAAAGAGAAACACTTGTGGTCGGAATTCAGACGAATACTTATATTACGGATTATGACAACAACTATATGACAAATGTCATAGAAGAGGAATTGAACGTTGAACTGGAATTTTACCAGCTGCCTTCCAATGCAGCGGATCTTCAGACAAAGCTGTCTTTGATGGCAACCAGCGGCGATGACAATATGCCGGATGTTTTTATGCTGAATGCCGGAACATTAACACAGGAACAGATTCTGGACTATGGAACCAGAGGATTCTTTATCCCGCTGAATTCTTATATGGAGGATAGCGATTCCAATTATGCACAGCTGCCGGAGGAGGACAGACAAAGGATGGATACTGCCATGACCTGTGCAGACGGAAACCGATACGGCCTTCCGAACTATGGTCTTTCTCCATGGGATGATAGTCCCAACCGTATGTTTATCAATGGTGCGTGGCTGGATAAACTGGGACTGGAAGTACCGGAGACTACCGATGAGTTATATGAAGTTTTAAAAGCATTTAAAGAAAATGACCCAAATGGAAACGGACTTCAGGATGAGTTGGGTGTTTATGGATTTACTGGCGGAGGATATGGGCAGGATATTATTGATTCATTGATGAATGCGTTTGTATTCTACAATGGGGGTGTCCAGAACAATGGACTGGCGCTGGATGAAACCGGAGAAACGGTCATTGCCCCATTTACGACAGAGGAATGGAGAGAAGGTCTGCGGTACATGAATAAACTTTATACGGAAGGTCTGCTGGCATCCTCCACATTTACGGACAACGATACCGCATTTAAAGCGACATTAAACAGTGAAACCAATGTGGTGGGCCTGACATCAGCCGGATCCACCAGCAACTGGACGGATGCAGATAACAATGCTAATTTTTTAGAGATGGATTTAATTGCACCATTGACAGGACCGGAGGGCGTGTGTTATACCCCATATAGAAACTATGCACCAGGAGCCAGCTTTTTCATTACATCTACATGTGAAAATCCGGAGTTAGCGTTCCGATTGGGAGACTGGTTTATGGATGCGGATAATTTCAGAATTGCCCGCTGGGGAGAAGAGGGGGTGGATTGGACAACCGATCCTGAAGTTTGCGCGGAAAATACGAATGGATATGTAGAGGCCGGGATGGTAGACGGGGTGACCCTTGTATACCTGACCAATATCTGGTCTGAGCCGTCCAATAAGTATTGGCATAATGCAAATCCTGGCTATACACCTTGGGAAGACTCCCTGGGACTGGCAAGCGGGCTGGCGCCATATGATGCGACCTCCAAAAATATGATGCTGAATGCGAAACATATTGACTGGTATCTTGATAAGCATCCGGAGTATGTTTTGCCGCAGCTGCAGTATACTTCCGAGGAGGCATCTCAATGTACAGAAACCATGATGAGTGTGGCAGATCTGGTGGAGCAGGCCAAAGCAGAATTTATTACAGGGACAAGGGATCTGGATTCCGGCTGGGATGCTTATCTGGAAGAACTGGAGAGTGTCGGACTGAGCAGCTGGCTTGAAATCGCTCAGACAGCCTATGAGAGAAGCCAGGCAAATTAAAGAGAGAACATTCATCAAAATAGTTGAGACAGAATAAGGAGATTACCATGAGAGTTGGAGTAGTGGGATGCGGCGGTATGGGAACGACACACCTGCGCGCATTGCGGTCATTGAAAGAAACCATGGGAGTAGAAGTGACGGCCATCGCCGATATCCGGTCGATGTGCCGTGAGCGGGCGGCCACCGTGTGGCCGGACGCAAGGCAGTATGAACGGGCGATGGATTTGATAAAGGAGGCGGATGTGGACTGGGTCCACATCTGTCTGCCCAGTGATCTGCACGCAGAGCATGCCATCGCCGCCTTGGATGCGGGAAGACATGTGTTTATCGAAAAACCGGTCTGCCTGAATGGGGAAGATGCCAAAGCCCTGCTGGAGGCGAAAAAGCGTTCAGGAAAGACGGTTATGGTAGGCCATGTGGTGCGCTGGTTTGCCGCTTACGAGTATCTGAAAAAGGTATATGACAGTAGGGAATACGGAGAGCTGAAATCCATTGTGATGAAGCGCGTGGGGTCCCATCCCACCAATGGGATCGACAACTGGTTTTTGGACTGGAGGCGCAGCGGCGGCGTCATGATGGATCTGCATATCCATGATCTGGACTTTCTGCGGTACATGATCGGGGAGCCGGACAGCAGACATATGTGCGTATCGTCCTTCGAAGACGGTACGCCGAACCAGATGGTTGCCGCCTATGAATTCGGCAATGTATGGGCCTGTGCGGAAGCCTGCTGGGACCGCTCCACATCCATGAAGTTTACAAGCACCTACCGGGCAAGCTTTGAGAACGCGACGGTGGTCTATGGCGGCAGGGATGAAGATGGGGTGACCATTTATCCGGTGGAGGGAGATAGCCATACCGTATCCCTCTCTTCTGAGGCAGAGAGCGAAGCAGGACAGACGGAAATCAATGTATCCACGATTTCCCCGTATTGCGCGGAGGATATCTATTTTGTAACCTGTTTAAAAAACGGCATCGAACCGGAAAAAGCCAGCTTGGAGACCGCTGTGCGCTCCGCCCTTCTGGCGAAAGAAGAGCTGGATGAAGCATTGGAAATTTTGAAAAATAAGAAAAACCAGTAGAATTTTAGAAACAGATGGAATTGTCAAACATCGTTGGGAAATGGAGAGGAAAAATGAAGGTAGGATCACTTGTCGGGTTAGATGAAAATTTAAGAAATAAATTTTCAGAACTGAAAGAACTGGGAATGGACTGCTGCCAGCTGGTATGCTGGAATATGGATGCGTTCACCGATGAGACGGCTGAGAAGGTGAAAAAAGCCGTGGAAGACTTTGGGGTGGAGATTACGGCTCTCTGGTGCGGATGGCCGGGGCCAAGGGTCTGGGACTTTTACGAAGGTCAGAAAACCCTTGGACTGGTACCGGAAGAGTATCGGGATATGCGTCTGAAGGCGCTGCTCACAGGATCGGATTTCGCGGCAAAAATCGGGGTAAAGGATTTGGTAACCCATGCAGGGTATATGCCGGAAAACCCCTATGACAGCCAATACCAGCCGGTGGTGGAAGCCCTGCGGACACTGGCAAACCACTGCAAAGCCAATGGACAGCGCTTTTTATTTGAGACCGGGCAGGAAACGCCGGTGACCCTGCTTCGCGTCATCGAAGAAATCGGCACGGGAAATGTGGGCATCAATCTGGATCCGGCCAATCTTCTGATGTATGGCAAGGCCAATCCCGTGGACGCGCTGGATGTGTTTGGTCAGTATGTCTGGGGAATCCATGGAAAAGATGGGGAATATCCCACCGACGGAAAGAATCTGGGCAAGGAAAAGCCGCTGGGCCAGGGAAGGGTCAACTATCCGGCATTTATCCGCCGATTAAAGGAAATCGGGTATCAGGGAACGATTACCATCGAGCGGGAGATCCGGGGAGAAGAGCAGAAGAGAGATATTAAAATGGCAAAAGAGATTCTGGATCGTCTCATTAACGATTAACGGGAATCTTTCTGCCAGTGATCTTGTGACTTATGGACAGGAAAGAGGGCAGCGGACTCTGTTGAATGATATCAACGGTGAGCTGCCCTCAAATTTTACGTGAGGGAAAGAGAAGAATCGGCAAGAGAGAACGGGGAGGTGTTGGCTGTATGAGAAAATTACGGGCGGCAATTATTGGATGCGGAAGAATTTCAGCCTGCTATGCGGATGCATTTCAACGTCTGTCTGACATGGTGGATGTGGTTTATGCAGTGGATAAGGACAGCGAGAGGGCAAGGGCGTTCGCGAAAAAATTTGATTGTAAGTATGCTTCTGATTTTGATCAGATCCCGGAGGATGCGATTGATGTGGTACATCTTTGTCTTCCCCATTATCTTCATAGCCCCATGGCGATAAAAGCCATGCGGGCCGGATTCCATGTTTTGACGGAAAAACCCATTGCCCTTTCCATCCAGGAAGCGGACGAAATGCTCCGTGTTGAAAGGGAGACAGGCAGGAAGCTGGGGGTTATTTTTCAAACCCGCTATACAAAGGGTGTGGAAATGTTAAAGCAGATGATTGCCAATGGCTGCTTTGGCAAAATTACAGCGGCCCGTTCCTATCTTACCTGGGATCGGCCTAAAAACTACTACGCGCAGAGCGATTGGAAGGGAACCTGGGACAAGGAAGGCGGCGGCGTTCTGATTGATCAGGCCATTCACAGCATTGACCGGGTTCGCTATATGCTGGGGGACGACGTGGAATGGGTGAACGGAAGCATCCATAATTATGCCCATTCGTTTGTGCGCGTGGAAGATTCAGCCAATGCGGCCGTTATGTTTCAAAACGGATGCCTGTATAATTTGTACGCATGCAATATTTACGGCGCGAACTCTCCCATCACCATTGAATTTTTGGGAGAAAAGGGCAGATGCGGATTGATTCAGGATATGGGATTCTATGAGTTGGACGGCGTTTACGCAGAGATCCGGAATGCCTATGAAGATACGGCTGTCGGCCCGAATTACTGGGGAAGCAGCCACCACCTGCAGATTCGGGATTTTTATCAGTCCATTCTGACCGATACGCCTGTGAGAACAGACGGCATGGAAGGACGGAAAACGCTGGAAATCATCAAGGGAATCTATTTATCTTCATTAAAAGGAGAATGTGTCTCGTTTCCATTTGAAGATGTCAGATATATGGATTTAAACAAAGCCGCAAAGGGGCCCTCGGCTATGGACAAGCCGCGATAGAGAGCCATATCATTATCGATTGCGGTATTTTGGAGGAGGAAAAATTGAAAGAGTCATTGAAAGAGAAGGAGACGGCAGTGAATATCAAGCAGGAAGATATTTTGATGGAAGGAATTACGATGCAGGACGCATGGCTGCGCCTGCGGGCCAGGGAAGCAGAGAAATCACCGAAATGGCAGGCAAAAAATCGGGCCAAGCAGATTAAAACATGGTTTCCCAAAGAGGCAGAGCAGACCATAACCCTGGCGGATCAGGCCATGGAAGGCATGCTGGTGCTGCCCGGGACGGGGCCGGATCTCTATTTTGTGGGGAATCCTCCCAGGTGGGCAGAAAACCCATGCGGGGATTATGAATATACCTATCAGCTGAACCGCATGGAACACTGGGGGACTCTGTGCGCGGCTTACTCCCTCACAGGGGAGCAGCGCTATGCCGATAAAGTGCTGGAAGAGCTGGAAAACTGGCTGGATACGGTTCCCTGTCATCCGCTTTTCAAAGAGGACGGCACCTATAACGTGGAGGCCTTTGACGGATGCTCCTGCTGGAGAGCTCTGGAGGTGGGGATCCGGGGCTACCGGACTTGGCCGTATATCGTGGAACATCTGTTGGATACTCCCGGATTTACGGAAACATTATTTGAAAAGCTTTTGTACCGTGTATACGAGCACTGCAGAGTGCTGTATGAGATTTCTCCGCGTCTGTGGCCAAGGGCCGATCATAATCATTATCTCATGGAGAATCTCGGACTTTTGACTTTTTCCTGTATTTTCAGTGATTTGAAGGATGCCGAAACTTGGAAAGCCCATGCGCTGCGGGAATTGGAGCGCTGTATGGAGAATCAGGTCACCAAATGCGGAGGGCAGATCGAGGGATGTCCGTCGTACCACAATGCGTGCGTCTACTGGTTTTCCCTGAAACTGAACCTGGCAGAAAAATATGGATTTTCCGTAAAAGATTCCTACCGGGAGCAGCTGAAGCACATGTTTGCCCATTCGGTCTGGGCCACAAGGCCGTGCGGAGGAAGCTCTCCATGGGGGGACAGCCATACGGCTCTCACAGAGACCATGGCGCTGGCGGCGGTGGGCTGCTATATGGCCTTTGGGGATTTATATTATCTTCAGGTGGCGCGCCATTTTTATCCCATGGAAACCATTATGGAGGATTTTCGAACGAATCTGTGGAATGTGAAGGACCTGGGCCGTCTGGCAGAGGATCTGCGTGAGCTGACTCCGGTACTGCCGAAGCAGCCGTGTTTTGCATGGCAGAAAGATCTGGACCAGGTTTTCTTCCGAAGCAGCTGGGACAATCATGCAGCCAGTGTCATGACCGCCTGCCGGACCCCTGTGCAGAACCAGCATGCCCATATGGACCCGGGCGGGTTCGACTTTACGGCATATGGAGAGCCGCTGGTGTGTGATCCGGGAATTTATACCTACAAAGAATGTGAGGAGCGCAGGTGGATGAAGGGAATCCGCTGGCATAACTGTCTGAATATCGATGGAAGAGATCCATGGGAATACAGAGGCTCCTGGGAATACGGGCCGCAGAGGGAAGGAAGGATTCTTAAGGCCGGGGAATCCGAGGGCATGAGCTATGCAGTCTCCGAACATCACAATTATGATCCGGCTGTCTGCAAAAGAGCCATCGCCCTGATTGACGGAACCATCGTGCTGGTACTGGATTTGGTGAGAGGACTGAGAGGGGGAGAAACGGTGGAATTGAATTTCAACGTGGACCGTACGGAAGTGGAATTCGGCCCCAATGGAATCCGGTCATGCCGGGAAGGGCATCCCAATATCTCCATCGTCATGTCAGAAGGCTGGACACCCAGGAGGATCGCGGGGAAAATTTCCACGGGAAATGATATCTGGCATGATTCCACCATCGTCCGTTTTCAGAAACGTGTCTCGGAAAGCCAGTGCGCCAGCGCGGCTCTTTTGATTCCGGTACCGGCAGAAGAAACCGCACTGGCGGCAAAATCCCCGACGATTCAGCGGAACGGCGATGATTTGGAAGTGGAATTCCAGTGGAAGCAGACGGAGTATCGCCTTCGGATGACAGAGGATCGGCTGGAACGGATGTGTTAATCAAAGGTCAGAATCACCTTTCCCGCACCGCTGGTTTTATCTGCCAGTACGTCAAAGGCTTTTTCAAAGGATTCTGCCGGAAATACGTGTGTAATCAGTTTATCGACGTGATCCAGTTTCGACGGCAGATATTCCACCACCTCCGGGAATTTCTGATATTGATGACGGCTTCCTAAAAGCGTCAATTCCTTTGCGTTCACTTCTTTAAAATTGATCGGTATGGGCTCCTCTCCAAAGGTCATAGCCACCAGCCTTCCCGCAGGGGATAGGAGGGCTGTCGAACCGGAGAGGAGCGCCGGAATTCCGGCAGCTTCAAAAATCACGTTCACCCCTTCACCGGATGTCAATTCCATCACGACGGCTTCCAGGTTTTCCTTATCTGGATTTACGGTATAATCCGCGCCGAATTCTTTTGCCATGGCCAGCCGTTTTTCATTCGGTTCCGATACCATCACGACGGCTCCCCGGCTTTTGGCTGTATCCGCCAATATCAAACCGATGGGTCCGGCGCCATGTACCAAAACGAAATCGCCCTTTTGCACGTTCCCTCTCCAGTTGGCCTGGGCCCCGATGGTATAAGGCTCGCAGAGCGCTGCCTGGATATAACTCATCTTTTTCGTGTCAAATGCATATACCTGGGAGCGCGGCACAGCCATATATTCCCGGAAGGTTCCATCCACGGTACATCCAAGCACTTTGAGTTCGCGGCAGACATTGTGGTGTCCGGTCCGGCAGGCATAGCATGTTCCGCAATAGGTAATAGGTTCCAACACAACCCCGTCCCCCGGCTTCAAATCGGTTACGGCCTCACCAACCGCTTTTACGATGCCCGATGCCTCATGGCCGATCACCCTCGGATAAATGGCATATGGATTGCTTCCATGATAGACATGCACATCCGATCCGCAGATGCCGGAGGCTTTGACCTGTACCAATACCTGATCCGGTTTTGTAATGGCAGGTTCCTCTGCCGTAAGCATCTGCATGTTTCCGGGTTCCATCACAGTAATTGCTTTCATGTGTCTCCTCCTTGAATACCATTTTGATCTTGCTGATTTACCAAATCTGAAATTGATTTCCCCGCATCATATGCGGCCCATTGTCTTGGTTCGTGCTTTCGCGTACTTTAATTATAATTTTTTTAATGGGATTTGCGCAATATCAATAATTTTTTAATTTATGCTATTTTTTGCAAAGATCAATTTTGCGGTATTCCATGTGCAGATACAGAGATGATTTTATTCTCCGAAACGTTCACGCAGTTTTTTCAAAAACAGTTCTGCTGGCTTGGAAAAAATCTGATATTTTTTCCAAATGATATTTATCCTAAATTATTCACGGAACAGTATCTGAATTGATAACAGTACCATGAATCTGAAAATTGATCCATGCAGCCATAACATCACTCAATTAACCCGTCAAAAGGGTATAAAATCCCTGTGGCAGAGT
>DVJD01000097.1 GCA_018710785.1 Candidatus Fimimorpha excrementavium | reverse complement strand
GCTCGTGAAAAACGTAGCGGTACTAAGATTTTTCTGCGCCGTGTCCGGCTGGAAAAATCAAGTACCGACGTTTTTCAAAGCCCGTCAGGAAAAAGGTTCGCTCTCTCCGGCCTGTGAATGGTTTCCAGAAACAGAAGAATTGGTGAGGAGCGATTGGGATAGAGGGAATCGAGAGATGAGAGTTTACGCGGCTTTGAGAGTTTCGCAATTACCTAATATATGAAAGATCCATGCAAGGAGATAGATGGAGGGATCGGCGACTGGATTTTTGGCGGGAATGTTTGTAATGGTTTGTGAATAAAAGATAGTGAAACAAGAAAAATACACAAAACCGGAGCGGATTATCGTGCAATAGTACCAAAGATGGGAGAGAAATCACAAACATGGAAGACAAAAAAGAGAAGAAATGTTATAATAACTCCATATTGTTGATGCGTTAAAACGTTGATGCGTCGATTTGCTAGAGGAGGAGTTGTAACATGATTTGGGCAAGGGAAGAGACGCTGTCCCGGGCAGAGATAGAGGCGCTCCAGCTGGAGCGTTTACAGGATACGGTAAAAAGAGCGTATGAACATGTGGAACCATATCGAAAAAAGATGGAAGAGGCAGGAGTCAGACCGGAGGATATCAGGACGCTGGACGATTTGAAACACCTTCCATTTACGACCAAACAGGACA
The DNA here is from genome assembly GCA_018710785.1 of Candidatus Fimimorpha excrementavium. GTDB lineage: Bacteria > Bacillota > Clostridia > Lachnospirales > Lachnospiraceae > Fimimorpha > Fimimorpha excrementavium. Next base: position 12,730 of record DVJD01000097.1, on the reverse strand, counting down.
TGAGGGACAACTATCCTTATGGCCTGTTTGCTGTCTCCAGAAAAAAACTGCGCAGAATCCATGCATCCAGCGGAACCACCGGAAAACCGACTGTGGTAGGATATACGGCCCATGATCTGGATGTGTGGAGTGAATGCGTGGCCAGGCTTGCGGCAGCAGCCGGGGCCTGTGAGGATGACATCGCGCAAATCTGCTTTGGCTACGGCATGTTTACGGGAGCCCTGGGGCTTCATAAGGGGCTGGAAAGGGTGGGGGCGGCCATCGTACCGTCCTCCACGGGAAATACGGAAAAACAGCTGATGTATATGAAGGACTTTGAGACGACGCTTTTGGTGGCAACACCATCCTATGCCATGCGGATCGCTGAGGTGGCCAAAGAAATCGGAATCGATCCCAGGAAAGATCTGAAAGTAGAAAAGCTGGTCCTGGGAAGTGAATTGATGACGGAGGCCATGAGAAGTGAGCTGCATAAGGTGTGGGGAGATGATGTGAAGATTACGCAGAATTACGGCATGAGTGAGCTGATGGGACCCGGTGTATCCGGAGAATGTCTGGAACTTCGCGGCATGCACATCAATGAAGATCATTTCATCGCGGAAGTGATCGATCCCAAGACGGGCGAGGTGCTTCCTCCCGGTGAAAAAGGGGAACTGGTGGTCACATGCATTACAAAGGAGGCCCTGCCTCTGATCCGCTACCGCACCAGAGACATCACGAGGCTCATGTATGAGCCCTGTCCATGCGGCAGGACGACGGCCAGGATGGAAAATCTGTCCGGCCGCACCGATGACATGCTGAAGATCCGCGGAGTGAACGTATTCCCCGGACAGATTGAAGAAGTTTTAATCAAGACAGAAGGAATCGGTCCCAATTATGAAATTGTGGTGGATCGAAAGAATCATTCCGATATTCTTACCATAAAAGTAGAAGTGGAAGCCGAACAGATGATGGATTCCTACGGGGCCCTGGAACAGCTGGAGCGCCGACTAAAGGAGCGGATCCGCCTGGTATTGGGATTGGATGCCAGAATTCAGCTGGTGTCGCCCAATACGCTGCAGCGGTTTGAAGGAAAGGCGAAGCGGGTGACGGATCTGAGAGGGGATAAGATTTGAACGAATGAATTTGGATGAAAAAGATAGATAGGAAAGGATGATAGAACGTGGCGGAAAAGAAGATATTACTTGGCAATGAGGCGATTGCGCGGGGCGCGTATGAGGCGGGAGTGAAGGTTTCTTCCGCGTACCCGGGTACGCCCAGTACGGAGGTCAGTGAGAGTCTGGCAAAATATGAGGAAGTTTACGCAGAGTGGGCGCCCAATGAAAAGGTGGCCACAGAGGTGGCCATCGGGGCTTCCATCGCAGGCGTGCGTTCCATGTGCGCCATGAAGCATGTGGGCGTGAATGTGGCGGCAGATCCCCTTTATACGGCGGCCTATACAGGAGTCCGGGGCGGTATGGTTTTGGTGGCTGCCGATGATCCGGGCATGTACAGTTCTCAGAATGAGCAGGACAGCAGGATGGTGGCCAGGGCGGCCATGATACCTGTGCTGGAGCCGTCTGACAGCGCAGAGGCAAAGGAATTTATGAAATACGCATACGAGCTGAGCGAAACGTATGATACGCCTGTCATGCTGCGCACCACCACCCGTCTGTCCCATTCCCAGGGACTGGTGGAGCTGAATGAGCGGCAGGAGCGGGAAGATATCCCGTATGAACGGGACCCGGCAAAATTTGTCATGATGCCCGGCAATGCCATCAAGCGGCATCTGGCAGTGGAAGCCCGCATGAAAAAGATGGGGGAGGATGCCTGCTCTTTTTCCATCAACCGGGTGGAATACAATGATCGTTCCGTGGGATTTATCACCAGCGGCATTCCCTACCAGTATGTAAAGGAAGCCATGCCCAATGCTTCTGTATTAAAGCTGGGGCTGGTACATCCACTGCCGAGAAAACTGATCGAAGAATTTGCATCCAATGTGGATCAATTGTATATCGCAGAGGAATTGGAGCCGGTGATTGAAGAGCAGGTAAAAGCCTGGGGCATACAAAAGGCCGTGGGTAAGGAGATCTTTACCATTCAGGGAGAATACAGCGCCAATATGATCCGGGAGCGGGTGCTGGGACAGAAGCCGGAATTGGAACCGGCAGCAAGTGTACCGGCCCGTCCGCCCATTCTCTGTCCGGGATGTCCCCATAGAAGCGTGTTTACGGTATTAAATAAACTGAAAATCCACGGGGCAGGCGACATCGGATGCTATACCCTGGGAGCGGTGGCGCCTCTTAGTGTGATTGATACCACCATATGCATGGGAGCCAGTATCAGCACCCTCCACGGCATGGAGAAGGCAAGGGGAAAGGAGTACATAAAAAATTGGGTGGCAATCATCGGAGATTCCACCTTTATGCATACAGGCATCAATTCTCTCGTGAACATGGTATATAACCAGTCCAGCGGCACGGTGATAATTCTGGATAATTCTACCACAGGAATGACTGGTCACCAGGATCATGCGGCGACGGGGAAAACCTTGAAAGGAGAGGTGGTTCCGGCCATCAGTATTTATCATCTCTGCCGCTCTTTGGGAATCGAACATGTCTATGAAGTGGATGCCTTTGACCAGGAAGGGCTGACCAAAGTCATCCGCAGAGAAGTGAAGAGGGATGCAGTTTCGGTCATTATTACAAAGGCCCCATGTGCCCTCTTAAAGGGGGTCAAATTCCCCAATGTATGCAGGCCTGTTTCCGATCAATGTAAGAAATGCGGTGCATGTTTGAAGCCCGGATGTCCGGCGCTTACCAGAAAAGAGGACGGTACCATCGCCATTGACGAGACCATGTGCAACGGATGCGGACTTTGCATGCAGCTTTGCAAATTCCACGCAATTGAAAAAGTGGAACGAGGAAATTGAGAGAGCAGGAAAGAAAAGAGGAATCATATGGACGGAAAAAATATTATGATAGTCGGAGTCGGCGGACAGGGAACGCTCCTCACCAGCCGCATTCTTGGAAAGCTGGCCACCACAGCCGGTTATGATGTGAAACTCTCTGAAGTGCATGGAATGGCACAAAGGGGAGGAAGTGTGGTAACATTTGTGCGCTATGGAGATCATGTGGCAGAACCCATCGTGGAGGAAGGGCAGGCAGATGTGCTGATTGCTTTTGAACGCCTGGAGGCTCTGCGCTACCTGCATTTTTTAAAGAAAGACGGTGTGGTCATCGTAAATGACTGGAGGATCGATCCCATCACAGTGGTGACGAGAACGGCTTCCTATCCGGAACACATTATTGATACGCTGAAGGCTGCCAGAAAAACCATTGTTGTAGAAGCCACTAAAGAGGCAAAAAAGATGGGAATGCCGAAGGCGTTTAATGTCATTGTCTTGGGGGCAGCGGCAAAACACATGGGATTTTCCAAAGAGGACTGGCTTCAGGTGATAGAGACAACGGTCCCGGAGAAAACCATAGAAATCAATAAGAAGGCCTTTGAAGCAGGGTATGCGCTTTCTGTATAATCGTTTTGCTGCGGGGAGATGGCTGACATATATAAAGGGAACAAAATGGTGCGGAGGTTTGTAAAACATGATATGGAATGAGACGAAAGAATGCATGAGCCGGGATGAAATGACAAATCTGCAGAGTGCGAGGCTGGTAAAATTGGTGGATCGGGTGTATCATAATGTTGAGTTTTACCGAAAAAAAATGCAGAGAGTCGGCCTGGAACCGGGGGATATTCGGGGAATTGAAGATTTGGATAAATTGCCGTTTACGACAAAAGACGATCTGAGGGATACGTATCCCTTTGGAATGTTCGCGGTTCCCAACTCGCAGATCACAAGAATTCATGCGTCCAGCGGTACGACGGGCAAGGCCACGGTGGTGGGATACACCAGAAAGGACATTGATGTATGGAGTGAGTGTGTCGCGCGGTGCATCACCATGGCAGGTCTTGGAAAAAATGATATCATCCAGGTGGCATATGGATACGGTCTGTTTACCGGCGGTCTGGGAGCCCACTACGGTGCCGAAGAGATGGGAGCGACGGTGGTGCCCATGTCCACTGGAAATACAAAGAAATTGGTGACAATGATGGTGGATTTTGGCGTAACGGGGATTATGTGTACGCCTTCTTATCTGCTTCATATCGCCGAAACCATTGAAGAAATGGGAATACGGGATCAGATTAAGCTGAAAGCGTCCCTGAACGGAGCGGAACCCTGGACGGAAAATATGAGGAAAACCATTGAACGCAAGCTGGGAATCCATGCCCATGATATCTATGGATTAAGCGAAGTCATGGGACCTGGTGTGGCCACGGACTGCGAACATCACTGCGGGCTTCATATTCATGAAGACCATTTTCTTCCGGAGATTGTGGATGAACATACCTTAAAGCCGCTGAGAGACGGCATGACAGGAGAGTTAGTATTTTCCACCCTGACCAAAGAAGGGATGCCGCTGATCCGCTACCGGACCAAGGATCTGACCAGCATCGACCATACCCCCTGCGCCTGCGGAAGAACGACGGCAAGGATTGCCAGATTTAAGGGAAGAAGCGACGATATGCTGATCATCCGCGGTGTCAATGTGTTCCCGTCCCAGATCGAAGCCGCTCTTCTGGAAATGGGCGGTACGACGCCTCATTATCTGATGATTGTGGATCGTGTCAACAACTTGGATACCCTGGAAGTTCAGGTGGAGGTGGAAGAACGGTTCTTCTCCGATGAGATCCGGGAATTGGAAAATCTCACCAGACAGATTGCCTATGTGATTCAGCAGGCCATCGGTCTGGCAGTGAAGGTAAAGCTGGTGGAACCGAAAAGTCTGGAACGCAGCATGGGCAAATCGAAGCATGTCATCGATAAGAGGAAGATCGACTAAATGGATGGAGCGCTGGAAAGGAGAGATGGGGAATGTTTGTAAAACAATTGTCTGTATTTATTGAAAACCGGGAAGGAAGACTGGAGCAGGTGACGGAAGTGCTGAAAAACGAGGAAATCAATATTTTGTCCCTGAGTATGGCCGATACGACGGAGTATGGTATGCTTCGAATGGTGGTTTCTGATCCGGAAAAGGCAAAAGACAAACTGCGGGAGAAGGGATTTTCCGCCATGCTGACCGATGTTTTGGCGGTGAAGCTGGAAGATAAGGTTGGAGAGATGCATAAGATGACGCATATTTTGTGCAGCCAGGGACTGAACATTGAATATATGTATGCGTTGGCATCCAAAAACCGCCGCGCCATGATTGTCAAAGCTTCCGACGGAAACACGGCAGCTCAGGCAATCCTGGATGGCGGATTGGAATTATACAGCAATGAAGAGATGTGCTGGTAAGATTGTTATCTGAAAACAGTAAAGCCATTGGTGGTCACATGGGCCACCAGCCGTCCCAGATCATCCTTGATTTCTGTCTCAAAATAGCAAGTGGAATGCCCGTCTTTGATGCGACGGGCTTCAGCGATTAATTTCGTTCCCTTTGCGGCAGAAAGATAGGTGATCTGGGAGGAAAGGGATACGTGAAGCGGCTTGTTCCAGTTGGCCGCCACGGCAAAGGCGAAGTCTGCCAGAGTAAAGATGGCGCCGCCCATGACGGAACCGGCGGCATTCTTATGGCGAGGTTCCAGCGCCATACTGCAGCGGGCATAGCCATCCTGAATTTCTTCGATGACTGCGCCGCTTTCGGTGGCAAAACGGTCGTTTTCAAATCTTTTTTTCACGTCATTTAAGGTGGGTTCGGCAGCGGCCGGATTGGATGGGTTCAAATCAGATGCTGACATGGGGAGTCTCCTTTCTTATGATGATAAATCCACTATATACCCAAAAAAAGAAGGTTGTCAATAGCGGTTTGTCCTGTATCCGGTTCCCTTTTTCCTTGACAGAGAAGAGAAAAATCGGTATACTACATAAGGAGAAGAGCATTTGCGAATTATAGAGAGCCAGCGTGGGCAGAATAACTGCCAGCGGGAGACTGTTTATAATTCGCAAGTGCTTTTTTTGTGCGATAAGCCTGGCGAGCGGCTGCTGTGCAGTATGGGCAGATATTTGCCGGGAAATGGTGCGGCATGGATGGAATGCCACTGGTTCCGATGTCAGAAAGGAGGATGTTATGGCACAGAAAAGAAAACGGATGGTGGATATTTTGATGGATATTGTGGGAGGAATCTTGATTGCCCTGGGGACATATAATTTTGCTGCAGCGGCCAAATTCCCCATGGTTGGTCTGAACGGAATTGCTTTGATTTTTTATCATTTGCTGGGAACGCCCATTGGCCTGGTGGCCATGCTTCTGAATGTGCCCATCGCCATTGCCTGTTTTAAAATATTGGGAAGAAGATTTTTTCTGCGTTCGCTGCGAACGATTTTGATTACGTCGGTTATTATGGATTACATTGCGCCCATGTTTCCGGTTTATGAAGGGGACCGGATGCTGGCGGCTGTGTGCACAGGTGTCTTTTCCGGTCTGGGATTTGCGCTGATTTATATGAGGAATTCTTCTACGGGAGGCATGGATTTCATTATTATGTCAGTGAAGGCCAAAAATCCTCATCTCTCACTGGGAAAGATTTCCTTTGCCGCGGATATGCTGGTTGTACTGATCGGGGTGGTTATGGTTTCCAGAGATATGGACAGTTTGATTTATGGCGCGATCGTCAGTTACCTGCTGTCCATCGTGGTAGATAAGGTGATGTATGGCGTGGACTCCGGCAAGATGGCACTGATTGTTACGGATTACCCCAAAAAAGTGGCGGAGCAAATCGACCTGCTGACGGGCAGAGGGGCCACTTATTTAAAGGCAGAAGGAAGCTACTCAAGAGAAGAAAAGGATGTGGTAATGTGTGCCTGCAACAATAAGCAGATGTTTACCATTCGAAGTGCGGTGAAGGAGATCGATCAAAAGGCATTTGTCATTATTTTGGAGTCCAATGAGGTGCTGGGGGAAGGATTTAAACCCCATTGATCCGACGGATCGGAAGAAAGTAAAGGAAGAAGGTCAAGAAAAGGAAGCAGGGATGCTTTCCCGCCAGCCATGACAGTGACTGGCAGGACAAGCATCGTGCTTCCTTTTTTATGCCCAAAGGCATCTGTTCCGTATATCTTTTTTCCTTTTTATCAGCAGATTTCCGCGCCGGAAGGCATCTTCTTTTCCGGCACCATCAGGGCCAGTTCCCCGTTTTCATCTTCCGCACATAAAAGCATGCCTTCAGATAACACACCGGCCAGTTTGGCAGGTTTCAAGTTTACAAGAACCATGACTTTCTTTCCGACCATCTCTTCTGCGCTGTAGTGGGCTTTGATGCCGGATACGATCTGCTTTACCTGACTGCCGATTTTTACCTGGGAGCAGAGCAGCTTTTTGGACTTTTTCACTTCCTCACAGGCGATGATTTCACCCACCTGAAACTGCATTTTGGAGAAATCTTCGTAGGTGATTTCCTCTTTTGGCTCAATATCAATGACCGGTTCCTCCGGCTTGTCTTCCTTTGGCTTTTTCGATTCCATCAGTGCATTGACTTTCTCCATGGTTTTTTCCACATCCAGTCTTGCAAACAGGATTTCCGGCTTGTCTGTCACCTTGGTGCCGGATGCATATTTGCCGAATTGATCCAAATCCTCTTCTGTCCGCAGCGCCGTATGAAGCTGGGATACGATTTTTTCTGCGGTCTGCGGCATGAAAGGAGCCAGGAGGCTGGCGCCGATGGTGATGCTTTCGGTCAGATTGTAAAGTACTTCCGCCAGGCGGTCCTTCTTGGATTCGTCTTTGGCAAGGGCCCACGGTGTCGTTTCGTCAATGTATTTGTTGCATCTCTTAAATAGAGTAAATACTTCTGTGATGGCATCGGCCACGCGCAGTTTATCCATCTTCTCGCCTGTCTTTTTTACAGCATCCAAAGCGACGGTTTTCAATTCTTCGTCCACCGGTTCGGATACGCCGGTTTTTGCCACCACGCCGTCAAAATATTTGTTGGACATGGAGATGGTACGGTTGACCAGATTTCCCAGCGTATTGGCAAGATCCGAGTTCATACGTTCAATCATCAGCTCCCAGCTGATTACACCGTCGTTTTCAAAGGGCATTTCATGGAGCACAAAGTAACGGACGGCATCCACACCGAAGAAATTCACCAATTCATCGGCATAGATCACATTTCCTTTGGATTTGCTCATCTTGCCGTCATTCTGAAGAAGCCATGGATGACCGAATACCTGCTTTGGAAGAGGAAGTCCCAGAGCCATCAGCATGATCGGCCAGTAAATGGTATGGAAGCGAAGAATATCCTTTCCAATCAGGTGGACGTCAGCAGGCCAGTATTTTTCAAACATGGGATCGCTGTTTCCATCCTGATCATAGCCCAGACCGGTAATGTAGTTTGTGAGGGCATCAATCCACACATAAACCACATGTTTGGGATCAAAATCCACCGGGATTCCCCATTTAAAGGAAGTTCTGGACACGCACAGATCCTGTAAGCCCGCCAGAAGGAAGTTGTTCATCATCTCATTTTTACGGGATTCCGGCTGGATGAAATCCGGATGATCGTTGATATAGTCGATCAATTTCTGAGCATACTTGCTCATTTTGAAGAAATAAGCCTCCTCCTTGGCGGGTTCCACCTCGCGGCCGCAGTCCGGACATTTGCCGTCCACAAGCTGGGAAGCGGTGAAGAAAGATTCGCAGGGTTTGCAGTACATCCCCTCGTATTCTCCTTTATAAATATCGCCCTGCTCATATAATTTTCGGAAAATTTTCTGAACCTGGGCCTCATGGTCTTTGTCAGTGGTGCGGATAAATTTATCGTAGGAAGTGTTCATCAGATCCCAGATCCGCTTGATCTCGGCAGCTGTCTGATCCACAAATTCCTGCGGAGAAACGCCTGCTTCGATGGCCTTATCCTCAATCTTCTGGCCATGTTCGTCGGTTCCGGTCTGAAAACGTACGTCATAGCCCTGCATTCGTTTGTATCTGGCGATACTGTCGGCCAGTACAATCTCATAGGTATTGCCGATATGCGGCTTCCCGGATGTGTATGCAATCGCTGTGGTAATGTAGTACGGTTTCTTATTCATCTTTTTTCCTCCATTCTGCAGGGTCCTATATGAGTGCCTGCCTGTCTGTTCATTATAGTACAGAAAAAAAGAAATGTCTATCCGCAATCGCGGGGAAAAATGCGTTTGTCCTGGGGTATCCCAGAAAACGCTTGTCGGATCCCGTGGGAACGATTATAATTGAGGAAAAACATCCCATATCGAAAAGGAATGGAAAGGGGAAAGGATGACAGAATGGACAGAACATTAAACGGGTCGGAGAGAAGAAAGCGGATTATGGAAATGATGCGCAGTTCCTCAGTGCCTTTGTCGGGAACGGCCCTTGGAAAGGCGACGGGAGTCAGCCGTCAGGTGGTGGTGCAGGATATCGCCCTTTTGCGTACGGAAGGATATCCGGTGGTGGCTACGGCCAGAGGATATTTGCTGGATCAGCCCAAGGAATGTGTCCGTCTGTTTAAGCTGTGCCATACCAATGAACAGACGGAAGATGAGCTGACTGTGATTGTGGATCTGGGCGGCTGTATCAGAGACGTGATGGTGAACCATCGTATTTATGGGGAAGTTTCAGCTCCGCTGAATATCAGAAACCGCAGAGATGTACAAAATTTTATGAGGGATCTGAGAAGCGGAAAATCCACGCCGCTGATGAATATCACATCCGGATATCATTTTCATCATATTTCAGCGGAATCGGAAGAAGTACTTCATGAAATCGAAGAAGCACTGAACCAGAAAGGATATCTGGCGGAGTTTTTACCCTATGAAAAGAAAAGCATGGCAGAAGAGATTTGACTTTGATCCTTCTAAATACCGCAGAAAAGGAATATATTACAGTATGATTATGTGCGGTGACGGCAGTTTGCGGCATTTAGCTGGCCGACTGTTTCGCAAAAGGAGGAATTGGTGAAGAAAAAATATTTGAAGCACAGAAAGCAGGACAGAAAAAGAGCGGCAGCGGCAGCAGTCACTGCGGTCTGCCTCATTGCAGCGGTGGGAATCATAGGTGGAATCGCAGCAAAAATACAGAATAAATTCCCGGATACGGTTCCTGCCAATGAGACGGTGGAAGGAGCAGCCGGTGAAGAAACCTTTGAGGAGTTTACGGATCGCCTGTTTGCCTCTTATGTACAGGCAGACACCCTTACGAGGCATTATAAAGTGGCGGATCCTTCCGCATACAATATGGAAGACGGATCCGTCACCTGGGGAGAGGTCAGCGGCGAGGCATTTAGAAACAAAATAAACGAAGATAAGCAGGAGTATCAGACCCTCCTTTCGTTTGATTACCAGGCATTATCAGAAGAAGAGCAGCTTACCTATGATGTGCTGAAGGCCTATCTGGAACAAGGGCTCAAACTGGAAGGGATGGAGCTTTATGAGGAGGTTTTGGGAGAATATTCCGGGGTGTCATCCCAGCTGCCGGTGCTGCTTTCGGAGTATGCGTTTTATACAGAGAACGATGTGGAGGAGTATCTGGAACTGTGCCGTCAGATTCCCGATTATTTTGAACAGCTGATCCAATATGAGAATGAAAGGATGGAAGCAGGTCTTTTCATGAGTGACAGCAATGTGGACGGCGTGGTGGAACAGTGTGCTTCTTTCATTGAGAATCCGGAACAGAATGTGCTGATTGAGACGTTTTCGGACCGTTTGGGTGATTTGACAGATGTCAGTGAAGAAAAGAAAGCCCAGTGGACAGAAGAACATGCGGCTATTGTAAAAGAGGCGGTGATTCCGGCCTACGAAGGACTAATGGAAGCGATGACTGCCATGAAGGGAACTGGAATCACGGGAAGTCCGGCCTCTCTTCCCATGGGCAAAGACTATTACGAAGCAAAGGCGCAGATGGCTGTGGGAACAGAAGAGAGCGTGGAAGAGATGAAAACCATGGTGACGGACGCGCTGTTCGATCAGATGGCAGATATGCAGAATTTATATGATGAGGATCCGTCCATCACCGCCCAGGTCTCTGCCGGCGCCTATCCGTCCGGAACGGCAGAAGCCCTGCTGAATGATCTGAGGCAAAAGATTTCTTCTGATTTTCCGTCGATCCGTGATGTCTCTTTCCAGATCAATAGGGTTCCTGTTTCTCTTCAGGATCACCTGAATCCCGCCTTTTACTTGATCCCTCCCATTGACCATGCTTGGGAGAATGTGATCTATATCAATGAAAGTCCGGAATATGATCAGTCGGATTTGTATTTGACGCTTGCCCACGAAGGATTTCCGGGTCATTTGTACCAGAACGTGTATTTTTCCGACCAGGAGGCGGCGCCGATCCGCTATCTTCTCAGTTTTCCGGGATATACAGAAGGGTGGGCGACCTATGTGGAGAATCTGGCCTATGATTACATAGATACCATGGAAGAGGATGTAAAAGAGTTTGTGCGAGCCAACTATTTCACATCCCTGGGTCTCTATGCGCGGATGGATATCGGAGTTAATTATGACGGATGGACAGTGGATCAGTTGAAGGAATTCATTCAAACGTATTTTGATGTGGAGGACGAAACCATGATTCAGGATATCTATGATAGGATGACCAATGATCCGGCCAATTATTTAAGCTATTATGTTGGATGCCTCAAATTTCAGGAGCTGCGTCAAACAGCTCAGGAGCAGTGGGGAGAATCATTCAGCCCCATGGAATTTCACAGACGTGTCTTGGAAATCGGACCGGCTCCGTTTGATGTTTTAGAGACATATCTATTTCTTTAAAAAATATTGCTCCAGCTTTTTCAGCGTGAGAACCAGGATGTGAAGCTCTTCTTCCGAGAGCTGATCCATGACGGCTGCCACCATTTCGTGGTGGAAGGTTTTATGATGATCATAGGCTTTGCGCCCGCGTTCAGACAATTGGATGAATACTACGCGACGGTCTTTTGTACTGCGGTTTCGCACCACGTAGCCCTTTTTTACCAGATTGTTGACGGCAATGGTCAGCGTCCCCACGGTGACGGACAGAGTACGGGCCACGCTGCTCATATTGCGGGGTTCTTTTATGCCGATAGCCTCTATGATGTGCATATCATTGTTGGTGATATCGGAGAATTCCTCGGTGATCAGCGATTTCTGTTCAATATCCATGATATGATGAAACAGATCGACCAGCATGTTATTTATGGTTTCATAATGATCCAAAACAGGCCTCCTTTCGGCAAAATGTGACGGTTTGGACCACATTTTGTGTATGAGGAAAATCATTCGTATAGATGATATTATTATACCTGGTTTTAAAGAGAATTACAATGCCGGATGGAAAAACACCAGGACAAACGCATGAGTGAATAATTTGTGAACCGAACGCCAGAGAGAGGTGGGAGACACTTTGCTGGACCGCTCCCGCTTAGTGAAAAACGCAGCGGTACTAAGATTCTTTTGCGCCCGGAGGGCTGAAAGAATCAAGTACCGGCGTTTTTCAAAATCCTGCAAAGTGTCTCCCACCTCTCTCTGGCTGATCACACTAAGCTTTACCATCCTCATCGCTCCTTGCCAATTCTTCTATTTCCGAAAAACATTCTCAGGTTGGAGAGAACGAACCTTTTTCCTGACGGGCTTTGAAAAACGTCGGTACTTGATTTTTCCAGCTCCTTAGGAGCGCAGGAAAATCTTAGTACCGCTACGTTTTTCACGGAGTGAGAGCGCCCCGACAGGGAAAAGGTTCGCTCTCTCCAACCGTCCGGATTT
>DVJD01000096.1 GCA_018710785.1 Candidatus Fimimorpha excrementavium | reverse complement strand
GTGTGTAGTTTTGAGGGTGCATGGATTTCGGAAAGAATCCGAAAAAATAAATAGAAATGCGCGAGTGGCTCAGTGGTGGAGTATCGCCTTGCCAAGGCGAGGGTCGCGGGTTCGAATCCCGTCTCGCGCTTATGTGTCCATAGCTCAGCTGGATAGAGCAACGGCCTTCTAAGCCGTGGGTCGGGGGTTCGAATCCCTTTGGGCACAGTATTTATGAACTGGATGTGAGATACATCCAGTTTTTTTTATGAAAAAGTGCTGCCTTTTGCTTTTATTGGAAGTATATTTTTCCGGATATTTATGATAAAATGATGGAGAAACAAGAGTGCATGGTGCATGGATTGCACAGCCCAATGGGATAGGCACTGGAAAGGAGAAGAGGATGTATATAGCGGATGAAAAACGATATGAGGGAATGGAGTATTTTCGCTGCGGCAGCAGTGGTTTAAAACTTCCGGCCGTTTCGCTTGGCTTATGGCATAATTTTGGAAGCAACGGCAATTTTGATACCATGAGAGCCATGTGCCGTACGGCATTTGACTTGGGAATTACACATTTTGATTTGGCCAATAATTATGGGCCGGAACCGGGAAGCGCGGAAGAAAACTTCGGAAGAATTTTGGCCGACGATTTGAAGCCGTACCGGGATGAACTGGTAATCTCCACAAAAGCCGGTTATGATATGTGGCCTGGACCCTATGGAAACTGGGGATCCAGAAAATATCTTGTGGCAAGCCTGGATCAGAGCCTGAAGCGTATGGGACTGGAGTATGTGGATATTTTTTATCACCACAGACCGGATCCCAATACTCCGCTGGAAGAGACTATGCTGGCTTTGGATGCCATAGTAAAGAGCGGAAAGGCATTGTACGTGGGTATTTCCAATTATAATAAAGAACAGACCAAAGCTGCGGTTAAGATTCTGCGTGAGTTGAAGACGCCGTTTATCATCAACCAGAGAAAATATTCGTTATTTGAGCGCAATATTGAGGAGGATGGATTAAAGCCATGGGCCGCTGAACATGGAGTGGGAATCATTGCCTTCTGTCCGCTGGCACAGGGGCTCCTGACCGATAAGTATCTGCATGGAATTCCGGAAGACAGCCGAATCAGAAAAGATGGACGATTCCTGAAAGAAGGAGATGTGACAGAAAAACGTCTGGAGCAGATCCGGCAGCTGCGTGAAATCGCGGTGGAGAGAGACCAGTCATTGGCACAGATGGCGTTATCCTGGATTTTAAGGGATGGAGAAGTCACCAGCGTCCTGATCGGAGCATCGAAGCCCTCACAGATTATTGAAAATGTGAAAATTGTGGGACACACAGATTTTACAAAGGAAGAACTGGAAAAAATCGAGCAGATCTGTTCTGAGAAATGACTGCGATGAGAGAGGCAGCATGGCCATCCGATGGCAGGGAGAACGTTTTCAATGGTATTTGAAACAGAATAAGGGATAAAAAGGAGGAAGCCGGTATCATACGATACCGGCTGATTTATGAAAAAATATATTTATTGAAGGAGGGCCTTGCCTGACGGCAAGGCAATTATGAGAAAAACAAATTTCTTGTTTCTGTTATTACTATATCGTTCAATTATGTCGTCTGTGTGGAAAAAAACTGAATACTTTGTGAACACTTCATTAACCGAATGAAAACTGGAAAAAGAAAAGGAACCCTGATCTCTCAGGATTCCCAAGATGGAGCATACGGGACTTGAACCCGTGGCCTCCACACTGCCAGTGTGGCGCGCTCCCAACTGCGCTAATGCCCCAAAGCTTTTTTATTATAGCATAGAAATGAGAAAAAGAAAAGTAAAAATTTATAAAATAATAAGGCGGAATACAAGAAAAAAGTATTCCAATATTTTATAACGTGTTAAGGAATTTGAAAGAACTGTATAAAAATGACAATAATTTATACATAATCCTGTCACATTTAGCATATAAAATAAAAGTGTAACAAAATAGAAAGAGTATATGCAGATGAGGTTACATAATTCTGCATCAATTCGGGCAGGATAAGAGCCGCAAAAGACAGGAGAGCATATGAGTTATCGAATTTTTTTGGAACGTTACGAATGGATGAATGAAAAGAAAGCAAACAAAAGAAACGATCATATATCAGAAAAAGAAGAAGAGGTGGTGCGCCGGATTTATTTTAAGGATCCCTCAAAGAAGAGGGAGCGTGGAAGAGCGGAGTTCCAAATTGTCATGAGGAATTTTGATTCAGACCGCATCCATCTGGAAGAGAGATATTCCGAAAACGGAAAGGTTTACAGTAAGACCGTCTGGCTTATGAAGGAAGACTGCGAACGAATATTGAAAAATGATCTGGATTGGATGGCCCGCAGAGAATCTGTCATATTTGATCTGTACTATCATATCATACATGAAGGATACCGTATGGCGATGATGGACGAGAGGACAGAGCAGATTTTAAAAGATGACAAAGAAGGGAAAACAATAATCTTAGAGAAAAACAGAAGACAGATTTTACCGGCAGCGGGACAATTTTTCGAGAAAAATCCGGAATGGGAACATGATATTCGCCAGGGGAAATGCAGAGTCATCGAGCAGAAAGAATGTACCTTCCCACAGGTGGCTTTGGACATGATTTGTATGCCGGAATAGCAGTATGTTAAAACAGACGGCAAACAGGAGGGCGCTGCAGCCGCTTTGATAACTGGAAAGAAAACGGGCGATTTTTACTTGTGTGTACAAAGCACGCAGGGGATGATTGCCCGTTTTTTATTGCACTTGATTTTTTGCCATGAAAAACAGGAGAGATTTGTGAACGGATGTTTTGTAAGACTTGTTAAGTCTGTGGCAGCGTGGTATGATAATAAAGATATCAAACAGGGCGTTTCGTTTTGCAATGGATTCCAAAGACTCCAGTCGATTGGAGGAATTCCGTATGAGACATTCGTCAGATAACAGAAAGAGGCATTTATGATGAACATTTCAATGGTGGGAATTGATTTTCATACTGCGGGGATTGAAGAAAGAGAAAAGTATGCCCTGACAAAAGAACAGGCGGTTCAATTGGGAACTTATTTTACCGGGAAACGGCTGGCAGACGGCTGCGTGATATTGGCGACATGCAATCGGACAGAAATATGGTTTTCCGGTTTAAAAGGAGCGCCGAAGGAGCAGTTTTTATGCGCAGTCGGAGGAGAAGAAAAAAGTGAACATCTATTTCGGGAACGCAGAGGCAAGGAAGCGATCCGTTATTTAATGGAGCTGGGATGCGGAATTCACTCGCAGATTTTCGGTGAGGATCAGATTTTGGCGCAGATGAAGCAGGCGATGGCCATGGCCAGGGAAAAAAACTATATTGATCCTGTTCTGGAGACTTTATTTCGCCAGGCGGTGACAGCAGCCAAAAAAGTAAAATCGTCGGTGCGCCTGACAGTTCGAAATCAGTCGGTTCCCATGAAAGCGCTGGAAGTGTTAAGCAGGATAGTTCCGGATCTGAAGGGAAAACATAGTTTGGTAATCGGCAATGGGGAAATGGGACGGATGATGGCGGAGCTTCTGATAAAGCAGGGAGCCGATGTGACCATGACTTTGCGCCAGTATAAGACCTTTGACGCTGTCATACCGGAGGGCGCAAAGGTGATTTTGTATGAAGAGCGCTATGATTACCTGCCGAAGATGGATATTGTCATCAGTGCCACATTAAGTCCCCACTATACCATTAAAAAGGAACAGTTGAAAGCTCCGGAAAAGAGGGCCATCTTTATTGATCTGGCGGTTCCGCGGGATATGGATCCCGGAATCGGAGCGTATCCGGAAGTGGAATTATATGATATGGATCGCTTGGGGATGACCCCGCGCTGTGATGCGAAACGGCTTGCGAAGGCGGAGAGGATTATGGATGCCTGTATGGAAGATTTTGAGCGGTGGTATGCCTGTCGTGAGGTAATGCCGGATATTCATTACGTGGGTAAACAGGTGGGAGCATTGACTGATGCGAAGCTGACCAGGGTCTATCAGGCCATTCCTCTGTATGGAGAAGAGGAAGTCAAATTGAGGGAAAATGTGCAGAGGGCAGTGGAAAAATCACTGACGCGTTTGATTTTGGGAATGCGGGAGCGGATGGATGAAAAAGAATTTGCCGTCTGTCTGAATGCCCTTTGTGAGTCCGGAAAAGAATTTTAGCAGGATATAAGGGCTGGCCTGGATTCAGAAGGATGGGAGAAGACGAATATGAAAAAATTTCCTTTTTTTGTGGATATCAGCGGATGGAAAATTGTAGTCATTGGAGCGGGAACAATCGGAACGCGCAGGATCAGGTCGTTATTACCGTTTGGATGCGAGATCACAGTGGTGGCGCCTGCGGCGGAAAAAGAGGTGGAATCGTGGGCAGGTGAGGGAAAAATCTGCTGGATAGCCAGAGAATACAGGGAAGAAGATGTGGAAGGCGCAAGGCTGGTATTGGCAGCCACCCAGGAAAAGGCAGTCAATGACCGGATCGAAGAGGCAGCGCGGAAAAGGGGAATTTTATTCAATCGCTGTGATGAGAAGGATGCCTGCGATTTTCATTTTCCCGGTTTAATCATACAAGGGGATTTGGTGGTAGGTGTCAATTCCGGAGGAAGGAATCACAGGCAGGCCGCAAAGGTTTCTTCCGAAATACGCGAAGTTTTAAAAAGAATGGAAAATGTGGAAACGGAGAGGATGGAATGAAGAAGACAGTTCGGATAGGCAGCAGGGAAAGTAAGCTGGCAGTGGTGCAGACAGAAATCGTCATGGACAGAATCCGGGCACTGCGGCCGGATTGGGATCTGGAACTGGTGACCATGAAGACGACCGGAGATAAAATTTTGAATAAGACACTGGATAAAGTGGGGGGAAAAGGACTTTTTGTGAAGGAACTTCACCAGGCGCTGCTGCGGGGAGAGATTGACATGGCTGTCCACAGCCTGAAGGATATGCCCATGGAAGAGGATCCCAGGATTCCCATATCCGCCTACATAAAAAGAGGAGATCCCAGGGATTGTCTTGTATGCAGGAAGCCAGAGCATGGAGAAAACGGCATCATCGGTACCTCCAGCGCGAGGAGAAGAATCCAGATGGAACGGCGGGGAAAGGAAAAAGACAGTATCAAAAGTGTAAGAGGCAATATTGTGACCCGGCTGAAAAAACTGGATGACGGAGAGTATGATGCTTTGATTTTGGCAGCAGCCGGACTGATACGTGCCGGTTTCCAGGATCGGATTACGCGCTATTATGAACCGGAAGAGATGCTCCCGGCTGCCGGGCAGGGAATCCTGGCTGTACAGTGCCGGGCCGGATTCGAGCCGGAACTGATGGCGGAATTGGATGACGAAGATACCCGGTACGCCGCCTTGGCTGAGCGGGGATTCGTACGCGCTTTAAACGGAGGATGCTCTTCTCCGGTGGCGGCATATGCCAGAGTGTTCGGAGACAGAATGGAGTTGGAGGGCCTTTATTATGATGAGGCAAGCGGCCATTTCTGGAAGCGGAAAGCGGAAGGGCTGTGCAAAGAAGCGGAGCGTCTGGGTGTCCGCCTGGCGGAAGCAATGAAGCGGCCGGGGAAGGTCTGGCTGGTGGGAGCAGGACCGTCGGATCCGGGACTGATGACGCTGAAAGGAAAACATGTGCTGGAACAGGCAGACGTGGTGGTATACGATCAGCTGATCGGGGATGGGGTCAGACAAATGATTCCGCAAAAAGCGCAGGCCATTGACGCGGGAAAACAGGCGGGCAATCATACGATGAAACAGGAAGCCATCAACCGGCTTTTGCTGGAAAAAGCCCTGGAAGGAAACCGGGTGGTCCGGTTAAAGGGCGGTGATCCCTTTTTATTTGGAAGAGGGGGCGAAGAGCTGGAGCTGCTGAGACAGGCTGGAATTCCCTTTGAGATTGTGCCGGGAGTCACCTCCGCCGTGGCGGTACCTGCCTATGCAGGAATTCCGGTGACACACAGGGAGTTCGCTTCATCGGTCCACATCATCGCCGGTCACAGAAAGAAAGGAACAGAAGACATTGATTTTAAGGGATTGGCGGATCTCAGGCGTGCCACTCTCATCTTTTTAATGGGAATCAGCCAGCTGGAACATATCTGTACAGGACTGATAGAGGCCGGTATGGGCGAGGATACCCAGGCGGCCATTTTGGAAAAGGGGACCACATCGGGGCAGAGGAGACTCTTTGGAACCCTGAAAACCCTGCCGGATTTGGCAAAGAAGGCACAAATCGGCACTCCCGGAATCATCGTGGTGGGAGAGGTGTGCGGTTTGGGCAATACATTTTTGTGGGCAGAGAAACGGCCGCTTCACGGGATGCGGATTTGGGTGACAAGGCCAAGGGAAAAAAATTCCAGGCTGGCAGAAATCCTCTATGATCTGGGGGCAGAAGTCCTGGAGGCACCATCCATTCAGATCAGAATGCTGGAAGATCATTGCTTTTTGGAGGGAATGGAAGAAAAATTGGAGAAATACGACTGGATGGCATTTACCAGCCAGACAGCGGTGGAAGTGTTTTTCGATGAGTTAAAAAAGAAAACGGTTGATATCCGTCGGCTGGGCGGCATTCGGATTGCGGCAGTGGGAAGCGCGACAGCCAGGGCCCTTGGCGATCGGGGCATTCTTCCCGACTTTCTGCCTACGCATTCCGATGGAGAAACCATGGCGAAGGAGCTGATCCAGGAGATGAAGCCGGGGGAAGCGCTCCTGGTGTTCTCTCCCAAACAGGAGCCCGGACATCTGGCCGAGGAATTGGAAAAAAGAGGAGTTTTGTTTGACCGGATTCCTTTGTATGAGACCGTGGCGCTTCCCCAAAATGAGCGTAAGATCCGCGGGGACGATTTCTTTGCCTTTGCCAGTGCTTCCGCGGTCCGGGGATTGGCAGAGGGAACAGACGGGGAGGAATGGAAGGGAAAGACTGCCGTCTGCATTGGCGAAAAAACGGCAAAAGAGGCAGAAAAATACGGATTTTCCGTGCGGATATCCAAGGAGACGACGATGGAATCCATGGCGGAAGCGTTTGTGGAAATCAAAGCAGCAAGAGACAGGAAAAGAAAGGATGAGTGACAGATGAATAACAGACCGAGACGGCTTCGGGGCAATGCAATGGTGAGAAATATGGTGAGGGAGACACGGGTGGACGCCTCTTCCCTGATTTATCCGATTTTTGTGGTGGAAGGGGAAAACATAAAAGAAGAGATTCCTTCCATGCCGGGACAGTATCGCTATAGTGTCGACGTTTTGCCGCGGGCATTGAATGAGATCGCCGATGCGGGGGTATCCAATGTCATGCTGTTTGGCATTCCAAAAGAAAAAGACAGCGTCGGCAGCGGAGCATGGGCGGAAGACGGAATCGTCCAGAAAGCGCTTCGGACGGCAAAAAAAGAATGCCCGGACTTATACTATATTACCGATGTGTGCATGTGCGAGTATACCTCCCATGGCCACTGCGGAATTTTGAACGGCCATGATGTGGACAATGAGAAAACCCTGCCGGTGCTGGCAAAGACAGCGCTCTCCCATGTACAGGCGGGAGCCGACATGGTGGCGCCTTCCGATATGATGGATGGACGGGTGCGGGTGATTCGGACGATTTTGGATCAGAACCATTATACCAATATCCCGATCATGTCCTACGCCGTAAAATATGCGTCGGCATTTTATGGCCCGTTCCGTGAGGCAGCCGATTCCGCACCGGCATTTGGAGACAGAAAAAGTTATCAGATGGATTTTCACAATAGAAAAGAGGCCAGAAAAGAGGTTATGCTGGATGTGGAGGAAGGAGCCGATATCATTATGGTAAAACCGGCCCTCTCTTATCTTGATATTGTCAGAGAGACGGCACAGAGCATATCTCTTCCGGTGGCGGCATACAGTGTCAGCGGGGAGTATGCCATGATCAAAGCGGCAGCGCAGGCCGGTTGGGTGGATGAAGAAAAAATTGTCTGTGAAACGGCTGTCAGCGTATATCGGGCCGGAGCGGGGATTCTGCTGACGTATTATGCCAAGGAACTGGCCGGATGGATCAAAGAAGGGAGGATTGGATGATATGAAAAGCCGATCAGAAGAATTGTATCAAAGAGCCGTCACATGCATGCCGGGCGGTGTAAACAGCCCGGTGCGGGCCTATCAGTCCGTGGGAAGCTATCCGCGGTTTATGAAGCAGGCGTCCGGGTCCAGAATCACAGATGTGGATGGAAAGACCTACATTGATTATGTGAATTCCTGGGGGCCCATGATCCTGGGACATAATGACCCGAGGATTCGGGAGGCGGTCATAAAAGCGGCGGAAAAAGGGCTGAGTTTCGGCGCAGCCACAGAGAAGGAAGTGGAGATGGCGGAATTGATCGCCAAGCTGGTGCCCTCCATTGAAATGATACGTATGGTGAATTCCGGAACGGAAGCGGTGATGAGTGCCATCCGACTGGCGAGGGGATATACCGAACGGGATAAAATCATAAAATTTGCCGGATGCTACCACGGACACAGCGATTCCTTACTGGTGAAAGCCGGTTCCGGGGTGATGACAAGCGGAGTGCCGGACAGCGCCGGAGTGCCGGAAGGATGTGCCAGGGATACTCTGACAGCCGTATACAATGATTTAAGCAGCGTGGAGTCGCTTTTGGAGGAGAATCCGGAGCAAGTGGCTGCGGTCATCGTGGAGCCGGTGGCAGCGAATATGGGAGTCGTGGAGCCAAATGAAAGATTTCTGGAAGGGCTGAGACAGCTGTGCACGAAGCACGGGGCGCTTTTGATTTTTGATGAAGTCATTACGGGATTTCGTCTGGGCATCAGCGGAGCGCAGGGGTACTATGGTGTGAAACCGGATCTTACCACATTCGGTAAAATCATCGGAGGAGGAATGCCGGTGGGGGCTTATGGAGGTTCCAGGGAAATCATGAACCATGTGGCTCCCGTCGGAACAGTGTACCAGGCGGGCACGCTGAGCGGAAATCCCATCGCCATGGCGGCAGGCTATGAAGAACTGTGTATTTTGAAAAAACATCCCGAAATTTATCACCATATCAACAAAATGGGCGAAAAATATCGGGATGGAATGAAAAAAATCTTAAACAAGTATGAACTTCCCTATGCCGTCACGGGAGTGGGCAGCCTGGCATGTCTGTTCTTTACAGAAACGCCGGTGCATAATTATGAGGATGCAAAGAAGTCGGATACCAAGGCATTTGCCGAATATTTCCTTTATATGCTAAACCATGGCATCCATTTTGCTCCGTCCCAGTTTGAGGCCATTTTCTTTTCCTATGCCCATACGGATGTGGATTTGGAAGAAACCCTGCACCTGGCAGACCGCTACTGGAACGGAAAAAGACAGGAGAGATAAAGATCCGAGCCAATCAAGGCATCAGATAGGGGACGGACGGAGATTTCGGTTCGCTCCCCATGGCAGAGAGGAGGGACAGCCCCACCTCTCTGGCCCGAAGAACCGCATTTTTAACTGCGCTGGCATCTCCGGTGAATGCCAGGATGACTTCATTGGAATGGCTGGTGCCCTGATCCGGCGTCATATAGCGGAGAATGTTCACTTGAGAAGATTTTACGCAAAGATCAGCCATCACAAGTCCGATGGCGGCCGGAGAGCCGCACATAAAGCCAAAGGGACGTCCCACAGGTGCCTGAAACGCATGATGCAGCGCGCCTCCGGCATTGGCCGAATAGGTAAATTCCAAATGGCCTGCCTGGCTGATATACAGTTCACCGGCATATTTGTCCGTATATTCCAGAGCGATTTCCACGGCGCGGCGCACATCTGACACATGGTCTCCTCCTAAAATGATGAAATTGCCATGGCCGCCCCAGCCTTTGGTATCTCTGGGAAGCTGGATGGAGACCACTTCCGTGTTTGTGGATTTGACGGCTTCATCGATGGCATTGATCTGTCCGGCGGCTCCCGTCCGGGAACTGAAGACACCGAGACTCTTATATGTTTTCTTCAAAGTCCCAGGGTTTTCCTGGGAGTCCGAAAGGGATTGGCTGATAAAGGAAAGAAGCTGGCTGTCCACACTTGGAATGACAAGACCGATGGTATCCAGCACAGCAGTTCCCACGAATTCAGTTAAATTGCATTGTGTCATAACGGATTCCTCCTTTTTTTCTCGTATCCCATATGATCCTTCGGCCGTTCCAAAAGGATGAAGAAAAGAGCGGTAATTCCCATCAGGACCGGATAGAAAAGATAGGGAATGATATCAATTGGCGTCAGGGCCAGGGATGCGGCCCCGGCGCTGGCATATAAAAGCTGGGCGCCGTAGGGGATGATTCCCTGCCACACAGAAGTAAAGATATCCAATAGAGCAGCGGCCCGTTTGGGCGGAACCTGGTATTCTTTGGAAATATCCTTTGCGATGGGGCCTGCCATGACGATGGCGATGGTATTGTTGGCAGTGGAGATATCCACCAGGGAACTTAACGCAGCGATTCCAATTTGGGCGCCTTTTGGCGTTTTTACACGCTTTTTGATGTGATAGAGAATATAATCGATCCCGCCGTTGTTTTTTACCAGTCCGATGATGCCTGCCACCACGATGGAAATGACCGTGATATCGTACATATTCATGATTCCGCCGGTTCCGTCGGGGCCTTTGGCGATGACGGCAAAAATTTGGTCTGCCGGGATGGAACCGGTGAATACCCCTACCAATATGGACAAAACCGTGCCGGAGACCAGCACAAGAAATACATTCATTCCGGCAAGGGCGCCGATGAGAACCACAAGATAGGGGAGAATTTCCAATATATTATAGGAGAGTTCTTCCTCGATGCGGTACTCGGAATTTCCGGCAATGATAAGGAAAAGAAGGATGGTGATGATGGCCGCGGGAAGAACGAGTTTGATGTTCTCGCGGAATTTATCTTTCATCTCACATCCCTGTGTGCGCGTGGCAGCGATGGTGGTATCGGAAATCATGGAAAGGTTATCTCCGAACATGGCTCCGCAGACAACCGCTCCGATGCAGAGCGCGCCGGAAATCCCGGTTTTCTCACTGATGCCGACCGCAATGGGCGTGAGGGCGGCTATGGTGCCGACAGAAGTTCCCATGGCGGTGGAAATGAAGCATCCGATGACAAAAAGCCCGGTTACGGCGATGGAAGGGGGAAGGATGGAAAGGCCGAAATTAACAGTGCTGTCCACACCTCCGGCAGCCTGCACGGAACCGGAAAAGGCACCGGCCAGGATAAAAATCAGGCACATGATCATAACATTTTCATCTCCCATATGGGAGGTTACAATGTGAAGCTTTTCCTGAAAACTGACGGATCGGTTCTGAAGAAAAGCTGTGACGAGAGCGATCAGAAAAGCGACGATGGCGGGCATCGCATAGAAATCCTGAAAGAGAATACCGGAACCGATAAAAACAATCAGAAAGACTCCTATGGGAAGCAGACCGGATAAACGTCCTTTATGCAAAATAAATAACCTCCTTGATCTGGAAAATTTACGTCTGTAAGCCGACGATTTTTCTTCCTGAGAATAAACACATGACAGGGCATCTTCTAGTATAAAGACAAGGCTTGTTTTTTTCAATAGAAATTTTTGCAGGAATGCGTCAATGATACATGGATGGAAAATAGTTGAAATTATAACAGATTTTATCAAAGCTTTCAAGTCTTGTAATGGAATATCGGAAGGTATAGTATAGTTATACTACTATCTTTATGCAGTCGGGTGTGCAAAGGATTCCCATGGAGCGGAATATGGACTGCGTGGAGAGGACGGAAAAAGGAGGAAGAAAAGTGAATAGGGAAAAAGCAGGAGAAGTTCATTCTGCTGGAAAAACAAAAGGATCCAAATCATATGAAATCGACATGTGCAATGGACCGCTTTTGGGAAAGATTATTTTTTTCGCGGTACCTTTGATGCTGTCTGGAATTTTGCAGCTTTTGTTCAACGCCGCAGATATTGTTGTAGTCGGACAGTTTGTCGGCAGTCAGGCATTGGCGGCTGTGGGGTCTACCGGGTCGCTGATTAATTTGCTGATCAATGTATTCATTGGTCTTTCCATCGGAACCAATGTGCTGGTGGCCCAGTATTACGGAGCAAAACGGGAGAAAGATGTCAGTGAAACCATCCATACGGCCATATTGATCAGTTTGATTTGCGGCGTAGCGCTGATTGTCATTGGAATATCTTTATCCAGGCAGATGCTGATCTGGATGGGAACGCCGGAAGATGTCCTGGATCAGGCAACCTTATATATGCAGATTTATTTCATGGGCATGCCGGTTATGATGCTGTACAATTTTGGCAGCGCAATTCTGCGAGCAGTGGGAGATACCAGAAGACCTTTGTATTTTCTGTTTTTGGCAGGAATTGTCAATGTTATTCTGAATTTGTTTTTTGTCATTGTGTTGAACATGGGGGTGGCCGGTGTGGCTACAGCTACGGTGATTTCTCAGGTGATTTCATCCTTGCTGGTGCTTCGCTGTCTGGTAAAGAGTGAGGGATGCCTCCATGTACATCTGAAACAGCTTCGCATACATAAGGACAAGCTGCTTCGGATGATTCGCATCGGTGTTCCGGCCGGAATGCAGGGAGCGATTTTCTCCATCTCCAATGTGCTGATCCAGTCGTCGGTGAATTCCTTCGGCTCTCTTACCATGGCCGGAAATACGGCAGCCAGCAACATAGAGGGATTCGTCTACAATGCCATGAATGCGTTTCATCAGACGGCACTCAGCTTTACAAGCCAGAATCTGGGAGGAGGAAAACCGGAGAGAATAAAAAAGGTAGCCTTGATGTGCCAGCTTTTGGTCATGATTGTGGGGATTGTGATGGGATACGGAGCGTATTTTTTGGGAACTCAGCTGCTTCATATTTACTCCAGTGATCCGCAGGTGGTTTCGTTTGGACTTCAGAGGATGCAGATCATATGCACGACTTATTTCTTCTGCGGGATGATGGATACCATGGTAGGTGTTCTGAGAGGACTGGGATATTCCATTATGCCGATGATGGTATCTCTGATAGGGTCCTGTCTGCTGCGTATTGTCTGGATTTTTACCATTTTTGCTTGGGATTCGACGCTGTTTGTACTGTATTTATCATACCCGGTTTCCTGGGTGCTGACATGGGCAGTGCATGTGATTTGTTATTTCGCCGTGAAGAAAAAATGGGATCGAAAACCGGCGTCTGCATAAGAACTGAAAATCCCATTGTGCATGAAAATCTATCGGTTTTCTGAAAAGTGAAATGTAAAAAGGGTGCTGCAGCATTCGCATGGACACGGTGCCGTGCGAATGTTTCAACACCCTTTTTATGTACGATTTTATTTGGCGGCGGATTCCTGCGCGATTTCCGCTTCCAGATTTTTCTGTGCAGTGGCCAGCATCAGTTTAATACGGTTGAGCTGGTTGACTTCCGATGCCCCGGGATCGTAATCTACGGCAATGATATTGGAATTCGGGTACTGATGACGAAGCTCTTTTATAACACCCTTTCCCACAATATGGTTTGGAAGGCATCCGAACGGCTGAGTGCAGACGATGTTATTGACACCGCTGTGGATCAATTCCAGCATCTCGCCTGTCAAAAACCATCCTTCTCCCGTTTGATTTCCTAGGGAAACGAAGGGATCCGCCATCTTGGCAAGACGGTCAATGGTGCTGGGCGGATCAAAATGACGGCTCTTTTCGAATTCTTTTTTCGCTGCTTTCCGCATGTATTCCAAAAGGGAAATTCCCATGTTGCAGAAGCGGGCTGTCCAGGTATTCATACCAAGTTTTTCCGCTTTGAAGTTGGAATTGTAGAAGCAGTATAACAGGAAATCCAGCAGATCCGGCATGACGGCTTCTGCGCCTTCCCTCTCCAAAAGATCCACGATCTGATTGTTTGCTGTGGGGAGGAATTTTACGAGGATTTCTCCAACGATTCCGACGCGGGGTTTTTTGATATCCAGCAGAGGAAGCTCATCGAACTCCTGAATGATGCCCCGCAGGTTGCGGTTAAACTCCTTCATACTGAATCCTTTCCGGTCCAGAGAGCGGATACAGATTTTTTTCCACTTTTCATGAAGCGCATTGGCCGAACCCGGTACCTTTTCATAGGGGCGGGTGCGGTAGAGGACACGCATGAACACATCACCGTATACGACAGCCTGCATAGCCTTCACAAGCATGGGCACGGTGAATTTAAATCCCGGATTACTCTCCAGACCGCTTACATTGACGGAGATAACCGGAATATGGGCCATACCGGCTTTTTCCAGAGCACGGCGGATGAAACCGATATAGTTGGAAGCACGGCAGCCGCCTCCCGTCTGGCTCATGAAGATGGCCACGTGATTCAGATCATATTTTCCGGATAAAAGGGCATTCATGATCTGGCCCACCACGATCAGGGATGGGTAGCAGGCATCGTTATTGACATACTTCAGCCCGGTATCGATGGCATCTTTGCTTTCCGGCAGTACGACGACGCGATAGCCGGAAGAACTGATGGCATGCTGGATGAGATCGAAGTGAATCGGTGTCATCTGCGGGCAGAGGATGGTGTAGGTTTCCTTCATTTCTTTCGTGAATACCACGCGGTGATAAGCGGAAGAAACCACTTTTCGCTCCACATGTTTCTTTTCGCGGACGCGGAGAGCGGAAATCAGGGAACGGATACGGATACGGGCAGCTCCCAGGTTGTTGACTTCATCGATTTTCAGTACGGTGTAAATTTTTCCGGAACCGGTCAGGATATCACTGACCCCATCGGTGGTGACCGCATCCAAACCGCAGCCGAAGGAATTGAGCTGAATCAAATCCAGATTATCCTGTGTGCGTACAAATTGGGCGGCTGCATAGAGCCGGGAATGATACATCCACTGATCCATGACAATCAGGTGTCCGTCCATTTTACCCAGGTGGGCTACGGAATCCTCGGTCAGAACAGCGATGCCATAGGAAGTAATCAGTTCCGGGATACCGTGGTTGATTTCCGGATCGATATGATAAGGACGTCCGGCCAGAACGATGCCGCGGCGGCCGGTTTCCTTCATATATTTCAGTGTCTCCTCTCCTTTGCGGCGGATATCTTCACGGACATGTTCCAGTTCCCTCCAGCCGACGGCGGCGGCTTCTGCTATTTCTTCTTTCGGAATATGGTATTCCTCCTGGAAGATTTCAATCAGACGTTTTGTCAAAACCTGTTCATTGGTAAAGGCCATGAACGGATTCAGGAAACGGACGTGTTCGGTTTTCAGTTCTTCCACATTGTTTTTGATGTTTTCCGCATAGGAAGTGACGATGGGACAGTTATAATGGTTTTGTGCTGTCTCGGATTCGGTGCGCTCGTATGGGATACAAGGATAAAAGATGGTCTTGACTCCCTGGCGGATCAGCCAAGAGACATGGCCATGGGCAATCTTAGCCGGATAACATTCGGATTCGCTGGGAATGGATTCAATGCCCAGTTCATAAATTTTTCGTGTGGACTGCGGAGACAGTACGACGGAGAATCCCAGCTTTTTGAAGAAAACGGCCCAAAACGGATAATTTTCATACAGGTTCAGCACACGGGGGATTCCGATGACGCCCCGTTTGGCCGTGTCCTTTGGAAGCGGTTCGTAATCAAAGGTCCGGTGGTACTTGTAATCAAACAGGTTCGGGATGTTTTCTTTATTCTTTTCCTTGCCGAGCCCTTTTTCACAGCGATTTCCAGTGATAAACTGACGTCCGTTGCTGAAGCGGTTGATGGTCAGGAGACAGTGATTTAAGCATCCCTGACAGCGGGCCATCTTTGTCGTATACTTCAGGGCCAGAATGTCATCGATGGAAAGCATGGTGGTCTGTTTCCCCGGCTCATAGCGCTCCCGTGCCACGAGAGCAGCTCCGAACGCGCCCATGATTCCGGCAATATCGGGACGGACGGCTTCGCAGCCTGCGATCCGCTCGAAACTGCGCAGAACGGCGTCGTTGTAGAACGTACCGCCCTGAACCACCACATGCTCTCCCAGATCTTTGGCATCGGTGATTTTAATTACCTTATAAAGGGCATTCTTAATGACGGAATAAGCCAGTCCGGCGGAAATATCGGATACCTGGGCTCCTTCCTTCTGAGCCTGCTTTACGTTGGAATTCATGAATACGGTACAGCGGGTTCCAAGGTCCACGGGGTTCTTGGCATAAAGGGCCGCCTTGGCAAAATCGGCCACGGAGTAATTCAGCGATTTGGCAAAGGTTTCGATAAAGGAACCGCAGCCGGAAGAGCAGGCTTCGTTGAGCTGTACGCTGTCTACGGTATTGTTTTTGATTTTGATACATTTCATATCCTGACCGCCGATATCCAGGATACAATCCACATCAGGCTGGAAGAAAGCAGCCGCATAGTAGTGTGCCACCGTCTCCACTTCCCCTTCATCCAGCATCAAAGCGGCCTTGAGCAGAGCCTCACCATATCCTGTGGAACAGGAGTAAGCGATGCGGGCATCACTGGGAAGCTGTTCATGAATTTGTCTCATGGCACGCACGGTGGTGGCAAGGGGACTGCCGTTATTGCTGCTGTAGAACGAATACAGCAGAGTACCGTCCTCACCCACGAGAGCCACTTTTGTGGTGGTGGAACCGGCATCGACACCCAGATAACAGTTCCCGTGGTAAGTGGAGAGATCTCCTTTTTTCACGGTATGGACACTGTGACGCTTGGTAAATTCCGCATATTCGGTTTCATTCTGAAACAGAGGCTCCATACGCTTGATCTCAAAATCCATCTCGATTCCTTTGGAAAGCCGGTCGCAGAGTTCTTCGATATCCACGGACACATCGGGCTTGCTGTTCATGGCAGCTCCGATGGCGGCAAATAAATGGGAATGTTCCGGGGCGATGATGGCATCTCCCTCCAGACCAAGGGTGCGGATAAATGCGGCGCGAAGCTCCGAGAGGAAATGGAGCGGACCGCCTAGAAATGCCACATTTCCGCGAATGGGTTTTCCGCAGGCCAGACCGGAGATGGTCTGATTCACCACTGCCTGGAAAATGGATGCTGCCAAGTCTTCCCTTGTGGCCCCTTCATTGATCAGCGGCTGGATATCCGTTTTCGCAAATACACCGCAGCGTGCGGCGATGGGATAGATAGCCTTATAGTTTTTGGCATATTCATTCAGACCGGCTGCGTCTGTCTGTAAAAGAGAAGCCATCTGGTCGATGAACGACCCGGTTCCTCCGGCACAGATCCCGTTCATGCGCTGGTCAATTCCGTTGGTAAAATAAATGATTTTTGCATCTTCTCCGCCAAGCTCGATGGCCACATCTGTGTGCGGCGCGTAGTCTTTCAGACTGGTTGCGACGGCCACGACTTCCTGTGTAAAAGGAATTTCCAGATGTTTGGAAATGGTGAGACCGCCGGAACCGGTGATGGAAGGGGACAGGGTCATGGGACCAAGCTGATCCAGAGCCTTCTTCAATAATCCGGCGAGTGTCTCTTGTATATTAGCATAATGACGTTCATAGTCTGCAAATAAAATTTGGTTGTTATCATCGAGAATGGCAATTTTGACAGTGGTGGAACCGATGTCGATTCCAAGAGTATGGTGTGGTTTGCTGTTTATGCTGTTCGTTGCCAATGATGTTCCCTCCTTTGTTTTATTGGTTTCTCTGTCACTAATAGAAACCCATAATATTATAGGCCTTTTGCAGTAAAAATGCAATCATCCAAATATATGAAAATATATAAAATAAGTAGGAATAAAATTGAAAGATTGTTAAGAATTTGTAAAAATGAAATGCGTTTGGGGAAATTCGTTTGACAAACAGACTTGATAAAATTATAATGAACGTGATTGTATGTCCGTGAGGAAAAGAGGAAAAAGATTCGGTTCGGATCGTTCACATACAGGAAGGAGGAGTTGCTTATGCAGAAGATCTATCTTACGGAGAATGGAATCGTGAAGGAATGTGATTCCATAGTTAAGAACTGCTGGGTAGCTTTGACAGACCCGACCAATGCGGAGATTACGCAGATTGCACAACAGTTTCATATTGATATCAGTGATGTCAGGGCATCATTGGATGAAGAGGAGCGTTCCCGTATTGAGACGGAAGACGACTATACATTGATTGTCGTTGACATTCCCATCATTGAGGAGAGAAATGGCAAAGACTGGTATGAAACGATCCCCCTTGGTATCATCATGACAGAAGATGTGATATTTACCATTTGCCTGGAGGAGACGCCGGTATTGAGCGCATTTGTGAAGGGCAGGGTCAGAGGATTCCATACCCATATGAAGACCCGTTTCATTTTGCAGATTCTGTACCGCAATGCATCGCTGTACCTGCAGTATCTGAGAAACATCGATAAAAAGAGTGAGGAAATCGAGCGGAACCTGAAGAAGTTTACAAAGAATAAAGAACTTCTGGAACTTCGTGAGCTGGAAAAGTCTCTGGTGTATTTTAACACATCCCTGCGGGCCAATGAGCTTGTGATGGAACGTCTGATGCGAAATGAAAAAATCAAGAAATATCCGGAGGATACCGATCTTTTGGAGGATGTTATCGTCGAAAATAAACAGGCCATCGAGATGGCCAATATTTATTCGGGGATTCTAAGCGGTACCATGAATACCTTCTCCTCGGTTATTTCCAATAACTTGAATATCTCCATGAAGCTTCTGGCATCTATTACGATTATCATGTCCATCCCCACCATGATTGCCAGCTTTTACGGAATGAATCTGAATGTGGACGGTATGCCCTTTGCCCATTCCCCGTATGGATTCTGGATTGTCATTGGAATCGCTGCGCTTTTGTCGGGAATTGTAGCCATCATATTTAAGAGAAAAAATATGTTCTGAAGGAAAGAAAGGATTTTATTATGAGCAATTTCATCAATAAGATGGAGAGAAAGTTCGGACGGTACGCCATACCGAATCTGATGCTTTATATTATTATTGCGAATGTGGCGGGCTTTTTGATTAATATGATCAACCCAATATTTTTGTATTATCTGAACTTTAACATGAGCGCCATTCTCCGCGGTCAGATATGGAGAATCGTTACGTATATTTTTGTTCCGACCTCCGGCAACCTTTTAAGTCTCATCCTGTTTTGTCTGGTATATTACATGATCGGGCTGTCTTTGGAGCGGGCATGGGGCGCGTTCCGGCAGAATCTGTATATCATTTCCGGACTTCTTGGGCAGGTGATCGGCGCGGCTGTGGTTTATTTTGTGACCGGATATAATATGACCGGGCTGAATACGTCCTATTTGAACGCATCCATGTTTTTTGCATATGCGGCATTGTTCCCCAATATGCAGTTTTATTTTTACTTCATCATTCCGATCAAAGCAAAATGGATGGCACTCATCAGCGGTGCTGTCTATATTTATGAATTCATCACTTCCAGCTGGACGACTGCCGCAGGCTGGAGCACCAAAGTGATGATTATCATGTCGCTGATTAATTTCCTGGTATTTTTTGCAGCCACGAGAAATTATCGGCGAATATCTCCAAAGCAGATTCGGCGGCGTTATACGTTTGAAAAAAATGCCAAGCCGAAAGGAAACGGCCCCAAGCACAAGTGTGCCGTCTGCGGCAGAACAGAACTGGATGGGGATGATTTGGAATTCCGGTATTGTTCCAAATGTGAGGGACAGTATGAATATTGTCAGGACCATTTATATACACACAAGCATGTGACTTCCCATGAAGCCGATCATTCGTCTCCGCAATAAGAGTAAATCGTTATGCGGCAGAATGGGAAAAATGATGGACTGGGAGTACCAATGAAAGATGAATGACAGACATAGGAGGAAAATTTGATGGAAAAGAAACCGTTTGTGACACTGGAGCAGGTCAAGGAGATAGCAAAGGCATATCCGACTCCGTTTCATATTTACGATGAAAAGGGAATCCGGGAAAATGCCAGAAAAGTAAAGCAGGCATTTGCCTGGAATAAAGGCTTTCGTGAATATTTTGCCGTCAAGGCGACGCCAAATCCATATTTGATGGAGATTTTAAAGGAAGAGGGAATCGGTGCGGACTGCTCCTCCTATACGGAACTTTTACTGGCGGATGCTGTGGGATTAAAGGGACATGATATCATGTTTTCCTCCAATGTAACACCGGAACTGGATTTTAAGAAAGCAGCCGAGCTTGGTGCCATCATAAATTTTGATGATTTGACCCATGTGGATTATTATGCCGGAATAGCTCCATTTCAGGAGACCATGTGCTGCCGTTATAATCCGGGCGGAGATTTTACGCTTCAGAATGAGATCATGGATACGCCAAAGGACGCCAAATACGGTATGACGAAAGAACAGATGAAAGAAGCATTTACAAAGATGAAAGCCCATGGGGTGAAGCAGTTTGGCATTCATGCGTTTCTTGCAAGTAATACGGTGGCCCTGGGTTACTATCCCAAATTGGCCAGAATTCTTTTTGAACTGGCTGTGGAACTGGCAAAGGAAGTGGGCGTGCATATCGCATTCATCAATCTGTCCGGCGGTGTGGGAGTCAATTACAGACCGGACCAGGAGCCCAACGATATCCTCGCCATCGGTGAAGAAGTCAGAAAAGTATATGAGGAAGTTCTGGTGCCGGAGGGCATGGACGATGTGGCGATTTATACAGAACTGGGCCGCTTTATGCTGGCTCCTTATGGGCATCTGATTGCAAAAGTGCTTCATCTGAAGCATATCTATAAAGAATATGTGGGCCTGGATGCCTGCGCGGCCAATCTGATGCGCCCCGCCATGTATGGCGCTTACCACCATATTACTGTGCTGGGAAAAGAAAACAGTCCGTGCGATCACAAATATGACGTGACAGGCGGACTCTGTGAAAATAACGATAAATTTGCCATCGACCGCATGCTTCCGGAAATTGAAGTGGGAGACTATGTGGCCATCCATGACACCGGCGCCCACGGCTTTTCCATGGGATACAACTATAATGGAAAATTGAGAAGTGCCGAGCTTCTCTTAAAAGAAGACGGTTCCGTAAAGCAAATCCGACGCGCGGAAACTCCGGCTGATTATTTTGCAACGCTGGATTATTCGGGACTGGAAAAATATAAATAATCGAGAGGTATGAAGGAATAAATTGGAGACCCGGACGACCGCAGAGGAGCAAACCATCTTCCATCGGGCCGCTCTCGCTTATAGAAAACGTAGCGGTACATAAGATTTTTCGGCGCCGTTTCCGGCTGGAAAAATCAAGTACCG
>DVJD01000095.1 GCA_018710785.1 Candidatus Fimimorpha excrementavium | reverse complement strand
AAATTCGCACCGTACAGAAAAAATAATCAGCAGTTTGCCCATTGAAATACAAATCTGTCTGAATGTCCGCTTACATTGTACATTCAACCAGATTGGTATTTCAAAAGTCAAACAGCAGGATTATTTTTCAGCAACTATGCGAATTTTGCAGCATCCCCCGGAAAAAGGGGGATTTTTTGTGCTGCATGGAGGAAATCACATTCGTTTCCTATATAATTTTTCCAGGATATTGACGAGTTTGTAAAGACACATGGCGACAATACACAGGATGACGATGGACATCATAACCCAATCCATTTTGAACACCTGACTGCCGTATATGATCAGATATCCCAGTCCCTGTTTGGAGGCGAGAAATTCTCCGATGATGACGCCCACCAGGCATAATCCGATGTTGACTTTCATATTGCTGATAACAGTTGGTATGCTTCCAGGCAGGAGAACCTTTGTCATGATCTGCAGACGATTTCCTCCCAGCACCTGTATCAGTTTGATTTTATTCGGATCGATTTCACGGAAACTGGTGTACAGCGTAATGATGCTTCCAAAGATGGCCACAGAGACGGCGGCCACGATGATGGTTTTGGTATTGTTTCCAAGCCATACGATCAGAACCGGAGCCAAAGCGGATTTCGGAAGGCTGTTCAGCATGACCAGATAGGGTTCCAAAACCTCGGAAAGAGAGCGAAACATCCATAAAAGAATGGCCGCCAGGATGCCGATTACAGTCACGATCAGAAAGCTGGCGACGGTTTCCAGGAGTGTGGTGCCGATGTGTATAAAAAGAGTTCCGTCAGAGGCCATATCCACGGCACAGCGGACGATTCTGGAAGGACTGCTGAAGATAAAATCATTGAGCCAGCCGATTCTGGCAGCCCCTTCCCACAGGCCAAGCAGAATAAAAAGGAGAAGAATCTGTTCCAAATGGATCATTTTTTTGCGAAAACGGTAATGTCTCACATAGTCCCGGTGGTTTCTGGCTTTACCTTCCATGATCCATCAACTCCTCCCATATGGTATTAAAATAGGAAGGAAACTCCACCGCATTTCTGCGTTTCAGCGGAGTCAGTCCCTCTTCAAAGTGTATTTCCAGGATGGATTTGATATGGCCGGGACGCTTGCTTAAGATTATGATTTTATCAGACATACTGATGGCTTCAGAAAGATCGTGTGTGACGAGAAGCGCGGTCTTTTTTTGATCTTTCAGAATCTTCCACACATCGTCGCAGACCTCCAGTCTGGTCTGGTAATCCAGTGCGGAAAAGGGTTCATCCAAGAGGAGAATATCAGGTTCCACCGCCAGTGTCCGGATCAGAGCAGCTCGCTGGCGCATCCCGCCGGAAAGCTGGGAGGGACGGGACTTGGAAAAGCCGGATAATCCATACGTATCCAGCATGTTACGGACTTTTTCTTTTTCCGGTTCATGCAGGCTGTGCCTCAATTCCAGTCCCAGGGTGACATTGCTGTATACGCTTCTCCACTCAAACAGATGATCCTTTTGCAGCATATAGCCGATATGGGTGGATGTGCGGTCGATTTTTGATCCATTTAATAAGATTTCACCGGTATCCGCTTTGGCAAGGCCGCATATGAGATTGAGAAGTGTGGATTTTCCGCATCCGGAAGGACCGACGATGGAAACAAATTCTCCTTCCCCGACGGTAAAAGAGATATCCTGAAGAGCCATGGTTTCTGCTTCCAGTGTCTGATAAGAATAACTGATATTTTTAATTTCTAAACAATTCATACTGTCCTCCTTGTCGGTCTGAAGGGAGACGCTTTTGCGTCTCCTACGGTATCACAGGCAGAGCCTGTGATCGGCGTTCGCCGCTCGACATACGTGAGCAGGCTTCACTATATCATATGTCAGACAAGGGAACAGTTGATTCCTTTTAGTACAATTTATCCAGGACAGAACGGGACGTCTTCTTGATGTTTTCTTTGCTTTCTGTGTAAGTTCTTCGGTAATATTCCGAAAAAAGAAGGTCCACGAGGAAAAGCTGACTGATTTTCCCGGAAGTGGATCCTGCCTGGAGAGGGCCTTCATTGGAGCCGCACAAAAGAACCGCGTCGGCGTAAACCGTCAGAGGGGATTTGACAAAGCGGGTGATACAGGCAATCTTTGCCCCGGCTTCTTTGGCAAGCTTCACTGCATGGACCGTATCTTTGGTGGAGCCGGAGTAGGAGATGGCGATGACCAGATCACGGCTTGTCATCATGGAGGCGGTCATGGCCTGCAGATGGGGATCGGAGAGACAGTGCACCTTTTTGGTGACACGCATAAAGGTGTTGCTGGCTTCCATGGCCGTCAGAAGGCTGTCGCCGATGCCGAAAAAATAAAAATTCTCGGCTTCTTCGATCATTTCGATGGTGCGGAGAAATTCGGACTCAGAGAAAGAAGAAAGCGTTTCTGCGATGGTGTTGGTCAGAGTCTGGGCGGTCTTCTGGGCCAAAACGGAAATGGAATCTTCGCGGGTGACATTGCCGGTGGGCTCATCCATGGATCCCAATTTATTTTTGGAGATGCTTAAAGACAGCTTCATTTTGAAATCCTGGTAGCCTTCCACCCCCAGATCACGGCAGAATCGATAGACGCTGGTTTCCCCTGCCTGACAGGCATCGGCCAGGTCGTTGATCGACATATAAACCACCTCATCCGGATGCTGCAAGACATAATCGGCCACCTTCTTTTCTACTTTTGTAAACTGATTATATAAAGAACGGATTTTTAAAATAAAATTTTCCTGCTCCACATTGATTTCCTCCTGTGTTTTCCATATCACTTGAAAAGGTGACATGATGTCTGATTGTTATTGTACATGATTCATTCCATTGGAACAAGAGGTATTTCCTATGTTATAGAAAATATGGAAAACTTATGTGTAAATTCGAATCGAGTTTTGGAAAAGGAATTGAATTAAAAAGATGCCTATGCTATGATAGCCGTAATGGGGTTTATTGATTTGTGACAAAAAAAGCCGAAGCAGACAGGGATTTATGTGGCAGGTCAAATATGAAATGAAGGAGAAGAGGATATGAAGATTTATAAAACAAAGGATTATGATGCCATGAGCAGGAAAGCGGCATCCGTCATTGCAGCTCAGATGACATTAAAGACAGACAGTGTCTTGGGCCTTGCAACGGGGTCCACACCGGTGGGTACTTATAAACAGCTGATTCAGTGGTATCAGGAAGGAATTTTGGACTTTTCGGATATCACTTCTGTAAATTTGGATGAATACAGAGGATTGTCGCCGGAAAGTGATCAGAGTTACCGCTATTTTATGAATCACAATTTATTCGATCATGTCAATATAAAAAAAGAATGTACCTATGTGCCGGATGGATTGGAGGCAGACAGCGAGACCGCATGTAAGAAGTACGATGAAATCATCGAACAGGTGGGAGGAATTGATCTTCAGATTTTAGGATTGGGGCACAATGGCCATATCGGATTCAATGAGCCGGGCGAATTTTTTGAGAAGACGACCCATTGTGTTGATCTGGCAGAAAGTACCATTGAAGCCAATAAGCGCTTTTTTGAGAAGGAGGAAGATGTGCCCCGCCAGGCATATACCATGGGAATCCAGACCATCATGAAGGCAAAAATGATCTTGCTTTTGGTGAGCGGGGAAGGAAAAGCACAGATTCTTCGGGATGTGATCTGCGGTCCGGTGACGCCGAAGGTTCCGGCTTCTATTCTTCAGATGCATCCCAATGTGATTGTAATTGCCGATGAGGCGGCGCTTTCCAAGATGGATCAGGAATAAGAATAAATCATAAACAACAGTAAAACATGTGCTGCCAAATGCGCACGGTACAGAATCGGTGTTTGAAACCATTGCTATTGCTTCTGTATTTCCGTGGATTTGGCAGCACATTTTTCGTGGCGCTGAAAATTCATTGGGTCTGGAATTCCTTTGTTTTTTTTCGAAGCACCAGGTTCACCATCAGAACGCAGTAGCAAAGCGCCAGGAACCAGGCCAGCGGATTGGCATAGCAGATGGCGGTAAAACCGAAAAATTCCACAGCCAGAATACCGCCCATGCTCCTTCCGATCAGTTCGCCGATACCGGAGATGATGGCATAGGTACTATATCCAAGCCCCTGCAGGGTATTGCGGAAAACCATTAGGGCTCCATGGATGGGGAACAGGTTGCTGATCAGTGTCAGATACTGGATGGCACCGGCTGCCGTCTCGCTGACCGATTCTCCCAGTACAAAAGAAACGAGCGGCTGTTTAAATAAAAATATGGCCGTCCAGGCAGCGACACAATAGAGAACCTGGATGGTCAGGCCGCTGGTGAGCCCTTGTTTGACCCGGTCCAGCCGTCTGGCTCCGAAATTTTGACCGGCATACGTTGCCATGGCCATTCCCACACTTTCCATGGGCAATGTAAAGAGCTGACGGATTTTTTCACCGGTGGTCTGAGCAGCCACCAGGGTGCTTCCGAGAGCATTGATGGCTCCCTGCATGACGATGGCTCCAATGGCGGAAACCGAATATTCAAATCCCATGGGAAGACCAATGAGACAGAGACGCTTTATATGGAGCCTGGACCAGTGCAGTTCTTCTTTTTTTATTTGTATTAAATCGATTTTCGTGAAGGCCCACCAACAGTTTAGAATTCCGCTGATAAACTGGCTGATGACCGTCGCAAACGCGGCACCGAATACGCCCATCTGAAAGGGAACGATGAACACATAATCCAGAACCACATTCAGAACGCAGGAAATCAGGAGAAAATAAAAGGGATGCTTGGAATCTCCCACAGCGCGCAGAACGCTGGCTGAATAGTTATATAGGACACTGGCCGGGATTCCGGCGAATAACACCTGGATATAAAGGGCTGCCATGGATAGAAGTTCCGGCGGAGTCTGAATCAGGCGAAGCAGCGGTTTGGCCAGCAGAGTCATGCCGATGGCCAGAATCACGCTGATGATGATGCAGAGCCAGACCCCATTCCAGAGATAGCGCCGGACGTCGGTATCATTTTTCGCGCCAAAGCTCTGGGCGATGGGAATGCCCAGACCGATGCAGGTTCCCTGGACGAATCCCAGTGTCAGAAAGTGCAGGGAAGAGGTGGTACCGACAGCGGCCAGGGCATCAACGCTGATGCAGCGGCCCACGATGACGGTATCGGCAAAACTGTAAAGCTGCTGAAACATGGTTCCCAGAACCAGCGGAATCGAAAAAAGAAGGATACGGACGATGGGACGTCCTTGGGTTAAATCAGTGATTGATGATGAATGCATTGGTATTCCCCTTTAAGTTACATTTATGAATGGCGGATTTTCGCCTGGGTTCATCATACCATATGGGCGGGGATTTTGAAAGAGAGAATGTGCGAGTACCGCTGCGATAAACACAGAATTCAAAAAAGGACTATTGCAGCAACCAAAAGTATGATATACTTACATAAATTTGGACATTGTCCAAGAACTTGTTTGGGAGGTAGACAATCTGATGATGAAGAAAAGCAAACCGGCCATTCCGAATTTTTCGCATATGGTACATGGGGCGGACTATAATCCGGATCAGTGGCTGAATCATCCGGAGATTATTGAGGAAGATATGCGCCTGATGAAGCTGGCCGGAATGAACAGTGTATCCTTGGCCATTTTCGCGTGGAAAGCGTTGGAACCGGCGGAGGGGGTGTATACCTTTGAATGGCTGGATATGATGA
Source organism: Candidatus Fimimorpha excrementavium (assembly GCA_018710785.1). Lineage (GTDB taxonomy): Bacteria > Bacillota > Clostridia > Lachnospirales > Lachnospiraceae > Fimimorpha > Fimimorpha excrementavium. The sequence continues at coordinate 38,734 of DVJD01000095.1, read as the reverse complement.
TGGATAAGCTGTATGAAAATGGAATGAAAGTGATTTTGGCGACGCCTTCGGGAGCGCGTCCGGCCTGGATGGATCTGGCACATCCGGAAGTGCTTCGCGTCAACAACCGGCTGGAGAGAAATCTCCATGGCGGCCGTCACAACCACTGCTACACATCCCCCTATTATAGGAAGAAAACGGCCGAGATGAACCGGATGCTGGCTGAGCGGTACCAGAATCATCCGGCCCTTGGCATGTGGCATATTTCCAATGAATACAACGGGGAATGCTACTGCGAGAACTGCCAGAAGGCATTTCGGCAGTGGCTGAGAGAAAAATATCACAATGATATTGAAGCATTGAATGAGCAGTGGTGGACGTATTTTTGGAGCCATGGATATTCGGATTTTGATGAAATTGAAGTCCCCAGCGCACGGGGGGAGCATATGGTTCACGGCATGAATCTGGACTGGAGACGTTTTGTGACCCATCAGACCAAGGAATTCATGGAAAATGAAATTCGTCCGCTGAAGGAGATAACGCCGGATATTCCGGTGACCACCAACATGATGGAGACGTATGCGGGATACAATCCCTGGGAGCTGGCCGGAAGTGTGGATGTGATTTCTTGGGACAATTATCCGGCGTGGCATGAAAATACGAGGAAAGACTGGGAAGTGGCAGCGGATGCGGGATTTAACCATGATATTTTCCGTTCCATGAAGAAAAAGCCATGGTTCATGATGGAAAGCACGCCAAGCTTGGTCAATTGGCATCGAGTCAATAAATTAAAACGTCCCGGCATGCATCTGCTTTCTTCCCTGCAGGCGGTTGCCCATGGCGCGGATTCCGTTCAATATTTCCAGTGGAGAAAGGGAAGGGGAGCCTCGGAAAAATTCCATGGAGCTGTCATCGACCATGTGGGACATGAGCATACGAGAGTATTCGGCGAAGTGAAGCAGGTGGGAGATACCCTGAAACGGCTGGATGAAATCGTCGGAACGAATGTGGATGCGAAGGCGGCTGTCATTTTTGACTGGGAAAGCCGGTGGGCCATGAATGATCTTCAGGGGCTCAGCGATAAGAGAAACTATGAGCAGACATGTAAACTGCATTACCGCAGTCTGTGGAGACAGGGAATTGCCGCGGATGTGATTTCTCAGGACTGCGATTTTTCCGGATACCGTCTGATCGCGGCGCCCATGCTGTATCTGCTGAAGCCGGGTGTGGCAAACCGTCTGAAAGAATTCGTGAAAAAGGGCGGAACCCTGGTGACCACCTATGCCACAGGATATGTCAATGAAAACGATCTCTGCTTCCTGGGAGGATTTCCGGGAGATGGAATGATGGATGTGACAGGAATCTGGGCCGAGGAGATTGACTCGCTGTTCGAGGGACAGGTAAATTCCGCAAGAATGGATCTGGGCAAAGGGGAGAAGACCTATCAGATTCAGGATTTCTGTGAGCGGGTGCACCCCAGAGAGGGATGTGAAGTGCTGGCAGTATATGACAGTGATTTTTATCAGGGAGAAGCGGCTCTGACAAAGCATCCCTATGGAAAAGGGATCTGCTACCACATGGCTGCCCGGTTTGAGACAGAGATGCTGTTCGATTTTTATGAATCGGCCGCGCAGGAAGCCGGTGTCAGGCCGACACTTCCGATTTCCATTCCGGAAGGGGTTTCTGTTCAGGCCAGGGAGTCGGAGGATACGGTATATTATTTTATCATGAATTTTAATCATGAGCCGAAAACCATCCAGCTGCCCGACGGACGCGCACTGACGGATATGGATGGAAAGAGACTGTTCCATGCGGATCTGGACGCGTTTGATGTAATGATAGCAAAGGAAAGGATTCAATGAAGAAAAAGATAGCGGCAATCGCTCTGGCACTGGCTGCCCTGGCAATTGGACTGACCGGGTGTGGGGAGGCAAAGTCCCGCACTTGGTCAGAAAATGGAAAATTGAAGGTGATCGCCACGGTGTTTCCGTATTATGATTTTGTGCGTCAGATTGCGGGGGATGCGGTGGATGTGGAATTGTTTATTCCGGCCGGAAGCAGTACCCACTCGTTTGAGCCCACACCGAAGGATATGATTTATCTCCAGGAGGCGGATCTCGTCATATATAATGGCGGTCATATGGAAAGTTTTATGGATCCGATTTTGGAAGCGGCTGACGGAGAGGGAGATCTTTTGTGTATGATGGACTATGTGGAACCTCTGGAAGAATTGATCGTGGAGGGGATGGAGCATGAGCATGAAATCGAAGAGCACGGCCATACCCATGACCATGACGAGGAGGGGCATGTCAGTGAGTATGACGAGCACATCTGGACATCACCGAAGAATGCCGTGCTGCTGGTACAGGCGATCTGCGATGCGTTGAGCGAAAAAGCCCCGGAATATGCCGGGCTATTCCGGGAAAACACAGAGGAATACCTGGGAAAGCTCCGTGAACTGGATGAACGCTTTGAGGAAGTGGTGGCCGACGCCCGCAATAAAATCATGATTGTGGGGGATCGTTTTCCGCTGCGCTATTTTGCCGAAAGCTATGGATTGGATTACAGAGCCGCATTTTCCGGATGCAGCGAGGACAGCGAACCCAGCGTGCGCACAGTGGCGTATCTGATCGACCGGGTGGAAGAGTATCAGATTCCCGTGGTCTACCATATGGAACTCAGCTCCACCCGGATCGCCGATACCATCGCGGAAGAGACGGGAGCAAAGGTATTGGAGTTTCATTCCTGCCATAATGTGACGAAGGAAGAATGGGAGGCTGGAGCCACATATTTGGAACTGATGGAAGGAAATGTGGAGAAATTAAAGGAAGGACTACAGTGATGGAACCATTGATCGCATGCAAAGACGTCAGTCTTGGATATGAAAACAGAGAAGTAGCAAATGGAATTAACCTGGAAGTGTATCCGGGAGACTATCTCTGCATTGTCGGGGAAAACGGATCCGGAAAGAGTACCCTGGTAAAGGGGCTGATCGGCCTGATTCGGCCGCTGAAGGGCCAGATTCTGGTGGATCCTTCCCTGCGGGAGGAGAGTATCGGATATCTGCCGCAGCAGACCGAGGCACAGAAAGATTTTCCGGCCACGGTTTATGAGGTGGTGCTTTCCGGCTGCCTGAAAAGAAGGGGATTTCTGCCCTTTTATTCCAGGAAAGAAAAACTTCTGGCAGAAAAAAATATGGAAAAGCTGGGAATCGGGGAGATTGCCAAACAGTGTTATCGGGAACTTTCCGGCGGGCAAAAGCAGAGAGTCCTGCTGGCCCGGGCCCTTTGTGCCACCGATAAACTGCTGATTCTGGATGAACCGGTGACCGGCCTGGACCCGTCCGCCATGACAGAGATGTATCAGCTCATCCGAAAGCTGAATGAAGAAGACCATGTGGCTATCATCATGGTATCCCATGATATTATGAATATTCTTTCTCAGGCCAAGACGATTCTGCATTTGAAGCAGCAGCCGCTGTTTTACGGAACAGTGAGCGATTATAAAAAAAGTGAAGTCAGCATGCGCTTTTTGGGAGGTGAAGAAAACAGTGGAAATGATTAGAGAGATGCTGTCCTATTCGTTTATTACGCGGGCATTTGTGGTGGGGATTCTAGTTTCCCTCTGTGCTTCGCTGCTGGGAGTCAGTCTGGTATTAAAGCGATATTCCATGATCGGAGACGGCCTGTCCCATGTATCTTTTGGCGCGCTGTCTGTGGCTCTGGCCATGGGGTTTTCTCCGCTGCCGGTTTCCCTTCCGGTGGTTGTGATCGCCGCGATTCTGCTGCTGCGTCTGTCCGAGACGGGAAAATTAAAGAGCGATGCCGCCATAGCCCTGATTGCGTCCAGTTCCCTGGCCATCGGTATCACCGTCACGTCCCTGACCAGCGGTCTGACAGCTGATATTGACAGTTACATGTTTGGAAGTATTCTTGCCATGAGCCAGGAGGATGTGGTACTTTCCGTGGTGCTCTCCATCATCGTGCTGGGCCTGTATCTCATCTGCTATAATAAAATTTTTGCGGTGACATTTGATGAAAGCTTTTCCAGGGCCACCGGTGTAAATGTGTCGTTCTATAACCTGCTGATCGCTGTGCTCACAGCTGTGACCATCGTGCTGGGGATGCGGATGATGGGGGCGCTGCTGATTTCCAGCCTGATTATCTTCCCGGCCCTGACGTCCATGCGTGTGCTGAAAAGTTTCCGCGGAGTGGTCATCTGCTCCGCCGTTTTGTCGGTGGCAGCATTCATCGTGGGAATGATGGTATCCTATGAGTATTCGACACCGGTGGGAGCCAGCGTGGTTTTGACAAATCTGCTGTTCTTCCTGTGTGCCGCACTGATCGGCGGGGTACGAAACAGAAAATAAAAATACCGGAAAAAAATCTTGACAAATGACAGGAAATCCATTATATTTATGTTGTTGCAAAATTCCATACGTCAGATTGACAAGATTTTAAGCTTCCGTGGCTCAGTTGGTAGAGCAACGCATTCGTAATGCGTGGGTCGCCGGTTCAAGTCCGGCCGGGAGCTTTTTCTGTAAATATAAGGTTTTTCATACATATCCTGCGGACCAGGTTTCTGGAAAACGGGAAAGAGTCAGGAGGTTGGAGAAGATGACATTTTTTGACAAAATCTCCGAAACCCTTTCAAAGGGAAGTAAGAACATTATAGACAAGACGAAGGATCTGACAGATATTGCAAAGCTGAACGGACAAATCAGTTCGGAAGAAAACAAGATCCGGGACGCCTATATCGCACTGGGAAAATCGTATTATAAAAAATACAGAAATAATCCGGATGCGGCAGATGCCATCCAGTTTGAGGTGATTGCCAATGCGGAAATCGCCATTGCCAAATATAAGACAGAGATTCAGGCCATTAAGAAAGTGTCGATCTGTCATAACTGCGGCGCCGAGATAGCTGCGGATGCGCTGTTTTGTCCAAAATGCGGAGCCAAAAAGGATTCCGCAAAACCGGAAGAAGAAAAGAAAGAAACCGGCAAACGCACATGCAGGAAGTGCGGTGCAGAGCTGGAAGAAGGAACTGCGTTCTGCCAGGCATGCGGAGAGCCTGTGGAAGAAGAGAATGCGGAGACGGAAGAGAAATAAATTTCATGATGAATGTGATTGCCTTAGGCGTACAAAACAGCGCTTAAGGCAATTGTTATATTGAGGATTCCATGGAAAATGGAAGAAAAAGTGCGTATATAAACAACAGATGTCCGTACAAGAAATACACTTGCCTGATTCCTGAGCTGGGCAGGCAGCGAAGAAATGGCAGCGGGTCTGCCGGAAAGAGGAGGAAATGTTATGGAACAGAAATTACGAGTTGGTATCCTTGGAGGAACCGGTATGGTGGGGCAGCGGTTTATTTCTCTGCTGGAAAACCATCCCTGGTTTGAAGTGGTGACGATTGCCGCGAGTCCGCGTTCTGCCGGAAAAACCTACGAGGAGGCAGTGGGAGACCGCTGGAAGATGGCGACTCCGATGCCGGAAGCAGTGAAGAAGATGATTGTAAAAAATGTCAATGAGGTGGAGGAAGTATCCAAAGATGTGGATTTTGTTTTCAGCGCAGTGGATATGACAAAGGATGAAATCAAAGCCATCGAAGAGGCGTACGCAAAGGCAGAGACCCCGGTGGTATCCAATAACAGCGCCCACCGCTGGACGCCGGATGTGCCGATGATCGTGCCGGAGCTGAACCCGGAGCATGCCGAAGTGATTCCGTTCCAGAGAAAACGTCTGGGAACCAAGAGAGGGTTTGTCGCTGTAAAGCCAAACTGCTCCATCCAGAGTTATACGCCGGCACTGCATGCCCTTATGGAATTTAAGCCCAAGGTGGTGGTGGCGACCACATACCAGGCCATTTCCGGGGCCGGAAAGACATTCAAAGACTGGCCGGAGATGCTGGATAATATCATCCCCTACATCGGCGGTGAGGAAGAAAAAAGTGAACAGGAACCGCTTCGTATTTGGGGAAAAGTGGAAGACGGCGTGATCAAAAAGGCAGACGGACCGATCATCACAACCCAGTGTATCCGTGTGCCGGTTCAGGACGGACACACAGCAGCGGTATTTGTATCCTTTGAAAAAAAACCGACCAGAGAAGAGATCCTGGATCGTTGGAAAAACTTCCGGGGAGAGCCGCAGAAATTGAACCTTCCCAGCGCGCCGAAGCAGTTTATCCAGTATTTGGAGGAAGATGACAGGCCGCAGGCACGTCTGGACCGTGACTATGAAAACGGTATGGGCGTATCCATGGGCCGCCTGAGGGAAGATACGGTATATGATTACAAATTTGTGGGACTGTCCCACAATACCATCCGCGGAGCCGCCGGCGGAGCGATTCTCTCCGCAGAGCTTTTGACGGCAAAGGGGTATATTACGGCGAAGGAATAAACCGCCAAGCACGACAAACGCATGAGTGAATAATTTATGAACCGGACGCCTGAGAGAGGTGGGGACACTTTTCTCAGGCTGATCATATAAAGGCCTGATGGAAGGTGATTGATTTCCCTTTTTGGGGAGTCTGTGGTATACTAGCCACAGAACGGCTAGTATCACTGACAGTCGCCAAATGAACATAAATGTTCCCTTGGCTCGTTGTCTTGTGGTATAATAACGGAAATGTGGAAATCAGAAAGACTGAGGTGAAGGTATGGGAATTACAAAGACGGAATTTGGGAAGACAAAAGAGGGGAAGACGGCGTATCTCTATACGCTGAATAACAGCAAAGGCATGAAGGCTGCCGTCAGTGACTTTGGGGCGGTTCTGCAGGCTTTGTGGGTGCCGTTTCCGGATGGAAGCATAAAGGATGTGGTGCTGGGATTTGATGAGCTGGAAGGCTATTTTGAGAATGATCCCGGATTCGGGGCTGTCATCGGTCGCCACGCCAATCGGATTGGAAATGCGGAATTTACCTTGAACGGAAAAGAGTACCATCTGGCGAAAAACGATGGGGAGAATAATCTCCACAGCAATCCCCATGGCTACCACAGGAGACTGTGGGAAGCGGAAGTGTGTGAAAGTGAATTGGGAGAAGCGGTGGCATTTCACCTGTTCAGCCCGGACGGTGATCAAGGATTTCCGGGAAATCTGGATGTCACGGTGACATACACATTGACCGAGGAAAACTCCCTGATGATTCATTACTACGCTTCCGGCGATCAGGATACGGTGATAAATATGACGAATCACAGTTACTTCAATTTATCCGGTCATGATGCGGGCCATGCGGTGGATCAGAAGGTTCAGATTTTTGCGGATGCCTATACCAGGGCGGATGCCGCTTCCATTCCCACAGGAGAAATTCTTTCTGTGGAGGGGACGCCCATGGATTTTCGCGTCATGAAGCGGATCAGCGATGAGATAGACAGTGATTATGAAGCGACCCGGCTGGGCAATGGGTATGATCACAATTGGATCTTAAATGGCGGCCGCAATGAATTTCGAAAGGTGGCTGTATTGTCGGATGAGCGAAGCGGCATGGATATGGAGGTACATACCGATTTGCCGGGGATTCAGTTCTATACGGGAAACTTCCTGGACGGCACATTGAAAGGCAAGGGGGGCTGTATCTATGAAAAGAGGGCCGGTGTATGCTTTGAAACGCAGTATTATCCGGATTCGGTGCACCATGCCAACTTTCCCTCCCCTGTTTTAAAGGCAGGAGAGGAATACGATACCACCACTGTTTTCCGCTTTATTCCGACAAAGGATCGATAAAGCGAAAAACGAATGACAATATTGCATGCCAAAAGCCAGGCAAAGAAATGGGCCTGGCTTTTCTCATGTGCTTACGGATGGAGAGACCAGTTTGGGAAAGAAGTTATTTATCGCAGAAAAACCAAGTGTGGCGCAGGAATTTGCCAAGGCGCTGAAAATAAACGGACAGCGGAGGGATGGGTATCTGGAATCGTCAGATGCCATTGTAACCTGGTGTGTGGGACATCTGATCACCATGAGTTATCCCGAAGCTTATGATCCGGCTCTGAAGCGCTGGAATATGGAGACCATCCCGTTTTTTCCAAAAGAGTGGAAATATGAAGTGATCGACGGGGTGAAAAAACAGTTTCAGATTGTGAAAGGGCTTTTGAACCGGGAAGATGTGGATACGATTTATGTCTGCACAGACTCCGGGCGGGAAGGAGAGTATATTTACCGTCTGGTGGAGCAGATGGCTGGTGTAAAGGGAAAGAGGCGTCTGCGTGTCTGGATAGATTCCCAGACCGAGGAAGAAATTCAGAGGGGAATTGCCGAGGCGAAAGATCTTTCAGAATACGATAATCTCAGTGCATCGGCCTATCTTCGGGCCAAGGAAGATTATCTGATGGGGATCAATTTCTCCCGTGCCTTGACTTTAAAGTTTGGTTCCATCCTTGCCAATGTGACGAATGCCAAATGGACGGTTTTGTCCGTGGGGCGGGTGATGACCTGTGTTCTGGGCATGGTGGTGCGCAGGGAGCGGGAAATACGGGATTTTGTAAAAACACCGTTTTACCGTGTCATAGGATCCTTTCAGATCGGCGCGGATCAGCCCCACACCTTTGAAGGAGAATGGCGGGCGGTGGAGGGCTCCAGATATTTTGCCTCCCCCCATCTGTATAAAGAGAATGGGTTTAAGAAAAAAGAAAAGGCGGAGGAACTGATCCGATGGCTGAAGGAAGAAGAGCCGGTGGAAGCAAAGATTTTTTCTGTCACAAGGAAAAAAGAAAATAAGTATCCGCCTCTTCTGTTCAATCTGGCGGAACTGCAGAATGAATGTTCCAGACGATTTAAGATCAGTCCCGATGAGACCCTTCGAATCACCCAGGAATTGTATGAGAAAAAAATGGTGACCTACCCCCGTACCGACGCCAGAGTCCTTTCCACAGCCGTGGCAAAGGAAATCCGGCGCAATCTTTCGGGTTTGAAAAATTTTGGAGCGGTCAGCGGATTTGCACAGGAGATTTTAGATCAAAAAGCCGATTCATCCCTCGTAAAATCCCGTTATGTCAATGATAAGCAAATTACGGATCACTATGCCATCATTCCAACGGGACAGGGGATTGCGAATCTGAGAAATCTCAACGGGACAGCGGCCGGGGTTTATGAACTGATTTGCCGCCGCTTTTTGAGTATTTTTTATCCTCCGGCAGTGTACCAGAAGATTGCTTTGGAGATGGAGCGGAAAACGGAACATTTCTTCTCCAATTTCCGTCTTCTGCTGGAGGAAGGTTATCTGAAAGTGGCGGGAAATACCCAGGCATCCAAAAAGGATGAGGAAGAGCAGGATATCAAAAATGATCCGGCTTTTTTGGAACTGCTGAGGAAGGTAAAAAAGAATGACATACTTGCGATCCGAGATCTGTATGTGAAGGAGGGAGAGACATCCCCGCCCAAGCGATACAATTCCGGCAGCCTGATTTTGGCCATGGAAAATGCCGGTCAGCTGATCGAGGATGAAGAGCTCCGGGCACAGATTAAGGGAAGCGGAATCGGTACAAGTGCCACAAGGGCGGAGATTTTAAAGAAACTTGTCAACATCAAATATTTGGTTTTAAATGGGAAGACGCAGATCATAACTCCCGCTCTGCTGGGAGAATTGGTCTACGATGTGGTGGATGCTTCCATGAAACAGCTTTTAAATCCGGAACTGACGGCGAGCTGGGAAAAGGGGCTTTCTTATGTGGCGGAGGGGAGCATCACTTCAGAGGAATACATGGAAAAACTGGAGACATTTGTGACAAGGAGGACAGAGGGAGTGAAAGGAATTGCACATCCCTGGGCGATCCGGAGCCGGTTTGAGCATGTATTGCCCTATTATGTAGGAAACGGAAAGAAAAAGTAGGCAAGGGGATAGAAACTGTCCCATAGAATGATAGTAAGCTGCAAGGGCAAGGGGATGTCTTCGAAAAAGGAAAGAACGATTGTCCGGCAGCGGAATGGAGGAATGTATGATTCAGGAACTGACAGTAAAAGAATTGTATCAATTGGATGAGACGATTGCAGCAGACTTGCTGCGGGAAGCCGTCTATCCGTGGGAAATCCTGGGAAAGATCGGCCGTTTTATCACGGAACTGGGAGAAACACTTCCGTCAGAACGTTTTGAGAAGAGGGGCGAAAATATCTGGATTGCCAAATCGGCAAAGGTGGCTGAGACGGCATTTATCAATGGGCCATGTATCATTGATGAGGAAGCGGAAGTGCGTCACTGCGCGTTTATCCGCGGCAATGCCATCGTTGGGAAACATGCGGTGGTGGGCAATTCCACAGAGCTGAAGAACGTGATCCTGTTTAACAATGTACAGGTGCCCCATTACAATTATGTGGGGGATTCGGTGCTGGGGTATAAATCCCATATGGGAGCCGGTTCCATCACTTCCAATGTAAAGTCCGACAAAAAGCTGGTTGTGGTGAAGACGGAAAAGGGCAATGTGGAAACCGGGCTGAAGAAATTCGGCGCCATGCTGGGAGATCATGTGGAAGTCGGATGCGGTTCTGTGCTGAATCCGGGAACCGTGGTGGGACGGGAAAGCAATATTTATCCCCTGTCCAGTGTGCGCGGATACGTACCGGCAAAAAGCATCTATAAGAAACAGGGAGAAGTCGTGGAGAAACTGGACAGGATTCCGTGATTTCTCCGGTGTTTACATTGACATATGAGTAAGAAAGATTTATTATAATTATAAAATTGTAGCGAATCTACCATGATGCAGACTGGTATTCAGCGGAATGCGATGACAAATGTCAGGAGGAGAGACATGATTTGTGACAAGATTAAACTTAACGTACCCTATGAAAATGCCGGAATTCAAAAACAGCCCTATCAGCCAGAATTACATACTTACTTGCTTGAACCAGCCCACGTTCCCATGAAGCGTCCGGCTGTTATTGTTTGTCCGGGAGGCGGATACGGATTTACGTCTCCGAGGGAGGGGGAACCGGTGGCGGTTCAGTATAATGCGGCTGGTTATCAGGCATTTGTGCTCTGGTATAGTGTGGCGCCGGATGTTTGGCCTGCGGCATTACTGGAATTGGCCTATTCGGTGGCTTATGTGCGGTCCCATGCAGAGGAATGGGGAATAGACCCGGATAAAATCATCGTTGCGGGCTTTTCCGCAGGAGGACATCTGGCGGCATCTCTTGCGACTTTTTGGGACCAGGAGTTTGTATGGAAACCGCTGGGGCTCACAGGGGACATGGTAAGGCCCAATGGCGCCATTCTTTCCTATCCGGTGATTACATCCGGCGAATATGCCCACAGAGGATCTTTTGTAAATTTATTGGGAGAGCGCTATGAGGAACTTTTGGATTATGTTTCTCTGGAAAAGCAGGCAGGGAATCAGAATCCGCCGACGTTTATCTGGCATACCTACAGTGATCAGGCAGTTCCCGTGGAGAATTCCCTGTTTTTCATGGAAGCATTAAGAAAGGCAAACGTTCCGGCAGAACTGCATATTTTCCCGGAAGGACCGCACGGATTATCTCTTGCCAACAGGGAGACGGCTTCTTCTTTGGAGGAAAAGGAATATACTGCCGTTCAGCCGTGGATGAAACTGTCCTGTACATGGATTCAGGGGTTATAATATCGGTTCGGCGGTTTGCTTTCATAAAATGGAGTCATAAAATATACGTTCCAGTACAGAAATAGAAAGGGGTCATCAGGATCGATGGATGACAAAAAATCATTGGTGATAATCGGCTTTTTGATTGCGATTATAATCGTACTCGCTTCATTTTTCCTGTTTTTGGTCAGCAGCGGGAATTCCGGTTCCACACCGAATTATCAGGTGGCGGGGGAGACACAGGAAACAATCATTTCGGAACCTGTCTCTTTGGCAGAGGAAAGCAGCTCACAGGCAGTGAGGGAGAGTACGGCAGCAGCCATAAACGGGGAAACTCAAAAAGCAGCGGAAGAGACAAAAAAATCAGAGGAAACGACGAAAGCGGTTTCTGAGACGAGAGAAACCTCTTCCGAGGCGGAATCCATACCTGAACCCCAAACGCTGGAAGATGCGGTGACGCTGGGAACCGTGATCCCATGCAGCGGGACGCTTCAGATTATCCGGTCAGGGGATCATGGGGAAGGCATTGTATTCCATGCGAAACCCCAGTTTGACGCGGCGACGGCACCGGGAAATGTGACAAGGAAGGAAGGCAGCTATCCGGTGGATGGAAAAATTTATGTGCTGGCGGAAGACGGCAAACCGTACCTGATGTACAAGACTGGTGATTATTACGTTACCAGCAATGAAACCTATGTATCCTACATACCTGACGAAGAGGGAAAAGGCATGGCGAACCGGGAATGGATTCGGGAATATGCAGATGATGCCGGAGTCTATGTCACCATTTATGCGCTGGATGACAATCATGTTGTGTTTGATACGGGAGCGGAGACCTCTTCCGGAAAGAGAAATGTTTTGGAGGAAACTGTGGCCACGTTTATCCGCAGCAACCTGGCCGAATTCACTTATATTGCAGACGACGGCACACAGCATACAGGCGCCATTCAGTTCTGGAATGTGGAGGGAAAAGATGACGTCTATGAGGCAGTCATTTCCTATGAGTCGCCCATCTGGTATCCGGGCGGGACGGGAAGCGTCACAGAGATAAAAGTATATAACTAAAAGAAATAATTCATGCGCTGCCATAAGCGATGTGTTATAAATAAACGGTTTAGGAGGAGACAGTAATGTATAAAATTCTCAAAGCGGAGAAGCTGGCGGAAAAAATTTATCTGATGGATGTGGAAGCCCCCAGGGTATCTGCCCACTGCCAGCCGGGTCAGTTTGTTATCGTAAAATTGGATGAGCACGGGGAACGAATTCCTCTGACCATTTGTGATTATGACAGAGAAAAGAAATCGGTCACCATCGTATTCCAGACAGTCGGCGCTGCCACAGAAAAGATGGCCGGGCTGAAAGAAGGGGATGCGTTCATGGATTTTGTCGGACCTCTGGGATGTCCGTCGGAATTTATCCATGAGGATGTGGAGGAACTGAAGAAAAAGAAATATATCTTTGTGGCAGGCGGTGTCGGCGCCGCACCGGTATATCCGCAGGTGAAGTGGATGCATGAGCATGGCATTGATGTGGATGTCATCGTGGGAACAAAGAGCAAAGAGTTCCTGATTTTGGAAGATCAGATGAGAGCCGTTGCGGGAAACCTGTATATTACAACCGATGACGGAAGCTATGTACAGAAGGGCATGGTTACGGATGTGCTGAAAAAACTGGTGGAAGAAGAGGGAAAGAAGTACGATGTCTGTGTGGCAATCGGCCCCATGATTATGATGAAATTTGTATGTCTGATGACGAAAGAACTTCAGATTCCGACCATTGTCAGCATGAATCCGATCATGGTGGACGGCACAGGCATGTGCGGCGCCTGCCGTCTGACCGTGGGCAATGAAGTGAAGTTTGCCTGTGTGGATGGACCGGAATTTGACGGCCATCTGATTAATTTTGATGAGGCGATGAAGAGACAGCAGATGTATAAAACAGAAGAGGGAAGAGCGCTTTTGGCGGAGAGGGAAGGAGCCACTCATCACGGCGGATGCGGTCTTTGCGGAGGTGACAAATAATGGACGTTTTGAAGAAAGTGCCTGTCAGAGAACAGGATCCGAAGGTAAGAGCAACAAATTTTGATGAAGTATGTCTGGGGTACAATGCAGAAGAGGCAAAGGCAGAGGCCAGCCGGTGTCTGAAGTGTAAGAATGCCAGATGTGTGACAGGGTGTCCGGTATCCATCGATATTCCCGGATTTATCCGTAAAGTGGAAGAGGGAGACTATGAGGCAGCAGCAGAAGTGATTGCTTTGTCCTCTGCCCTGCCGGCTGTCTGCGGCCGTGTGTGTCCCCAGGAGACCCAGTGTGAGGGCAAGTGCATCAGGGGAATCAAGGGCGAGCCGATCTCCATCGGAAAGCTGGAGCGCTTTGTGGCAGACTGGTCCAGGGAACATGGATTCGTTCCGAAGAAAGCAGAAACGATGAACGGTAAAAAAGTAGCCGTCATCGGTTCCGGCCCGGCAGGACTGACCTGTGCCGGTGATCTGGCAAAATTGGGGTATGAAGTGACGATTTTTGAAGCCCTCCATGAGCCGGGCGGTGTATTGATGTACGGGATTCCGGAGTTCCGTCTGCCCAAGGATACCGTAGTAAAGACGGAAATTGAGAATGTGAAAAAGCTTGGCGTAACCATAGAATGCAACGTGGTAATCGGCAAGTCAGTAACCATCGATCAGCTGCTTTCGGAAGAGGGATTTTCTGCTGTATTCATCGGTTCCGGAGCAGGACTTCCAAAATTCATGGGAATTCCAGGAGAAAATGCCAACGGTGTGTTCTCTGCCAATGAATTTTTGACCAGAAATAATCTGATGAAAGCATTCCGGGATGACTACGATACACCGATTGTCAGAGGCAAGAGAGTGGCTGTCGTCGGCGGAGGAAATGTGGCCATGGATGCTGCCAGAACCGCTTTGCGGCTGGGAGGAGAAACACACATCATCTATCGAAGAAGTGAAGCAGAATTGCCGGCCAGAGTGGAAGAAGTACACCATGCAAAAGAAGAAGGCATTATTTTCAATCTGCTGACGAATCCGAAGGAAATCCTGGTGGATGAAAATGGATGGGTGAAAGGGATTGTCTGCGTGAAGATGGAATTGGGAGAACCGGATGCATCGGGAAGAAGGCGTCCGGTGGAAATACCGGGATCTGAGTTTACATTGGATGTGGATACGGTGATCATGTCCCTGGGAACGTCTCCGAATCCTTTGATTGCTTCCACGACAGAGGGACTGGAAGTCAATAAGTGGAAATGTATCGTGGCTGATGAATCCACTGGAAAGACAACGAAGGAAGGGGTATATGCCGGAGGCGATGCCGTGACAGGCGCCGCGACCGTTATCCTGGCCATGGAGGCAGGACGTGCCGGTGCACGGGGAATCCATGAATACCTCTCAGGAAAATAAAAAATAGAGGATGCCGCAAAATTAGAACCGCACAGAAAAAATAATCGTGCCGGTTCTAATTTTGCGGCATCCTCTTAATTTGCGTTAAAACTTACATTTACATAAAACACCTGTTTTGCGTAAAAAGTTTACAAAATTCACGTTTCATCTTCCAGGTTAAATGCATGCACCTCGTTCTCCTCATCGGACGCGGCGGCATCGGCGTCCTGTTTTTCGGATACCGGAGGAATGGCTTCGTCTGTGGATGCTTCCGGTGTTTCTTCGGCAGACTTATCAAGCGGAATGGTGACATAGTGTCTGTCATCGGTTTCTTTGGAAGAGGAATCGTGATCGAAGATTTCTTCATTGAGATCATCGTCGAAATCATCAAAATCGTCCGTCAGATCCTCTTTGGACTGCGTTTGTTTTACATAGGCAATCAATGCGGCAGCAGTACCGATTACGGCAGCTCCAATCAAAAATTTGCCAAAACCCTTTTTTGACATAGTAAAACTCCTTTCCTGTTCTGGTCGTCGCAATTTAGACCCCAAGTAACTGTCTCACAGTTATTTTTTATTGTAATACGTTTGGGGAGAAAAGAAAAGGACAAAATATAATAAAATGTAAATTTTATATTAAATGTATTCAAATGATAAAAATCAAGAAAAAAAGAGATATAAAAAGAAAAAAAGAGAAAAAGTTTAAAATCAAGAAAAATAGGGCAGCTGATATGGTTGCAATCTGATATTAAATTGGCTAATATAAAGACAATTCGATTAGCACTCGATAAAAATGAGTGCTAACAGTCTAAAGGAGGAATTATTCATGAAGCTAGTACCATTGGGAGACAGAGTTGTATTGAAGCAGGTTGAAGCAGAAGAGACAACAAAATCTGGTATTGTATTGCCAGGAAGCGCAAAAGAAAAACCGCAGCAGGCAGAAGTAATCGCAGTTGGCCCTGGTGGTGTGATAGATGGCAAAGAAGTAAAAATGGAAGTCACCGTCGGCGCAAAAGTAATCTATTCCAAATATGCCGGAACAGAAGTGAAGCTGGACGATGAAGAATTTATCATTGTAAGACAGAGTGATATTTTGGCAGTTGTGGAATAATTGTTAAACATTCGTTTTACAGAACAAAATAGAAACCAGGAGGATTGATTATCATGGCAAAAGAAATTAAATTTGGCGCAGAAGCAAGAGCTGCTCTTGAAGCAGGTGTGGATAAATTGGCAGATACTGTCCGTGTGACACTTGGACCGAAGGGAAGAAATGTGGTACTTGACAAATCTTTCGGAACTCCGCTGATCACAAATGATGGTGTTACGATTGCAAAAGAAATCGAGCTGGAAGATCCATTTGAAAATATGGGAGCGCAGCTGGTAAAGGAAGTCGCTACAAAGACAAACGATGTGGCCGGTGATGGTACTACGACAGCGACTGTTCTGGCTCAGGCAATGATCAACGAAGGTATGAAGAACCTGGCAGCAGGTGCAAATCCCATCGTTTTGAGAAAAGGTATGAAGAAGGCTGCTGATGCAGCAGTAAAAGCCATTGCTGACATGAGCGAGCCGATCACAAACAAAGAACAGATGGCAAGAGTAGCTGCTATTTCTGCTGCTGATGACGAAGTCGGACAGATGGTTGCAGATGCCATGGAAAAGGTTTCCAAAGATGGTGTTATTACGATTGAAGAGTCCAAGACCATGAAGACAGAGTTGGATCTGGTAGAAGGTATGCAGTTTGACAGAGGATACGTATCCGCATACATGGCTACTGATATGGATAAGATGGAAGCAAACCTGGAAGATCCATATATCCTGATCACAGATAAAAAGATTTCCAATATTCAGGAGATCCTGCCTCTTCTGGAGCAGATTGTTCAGTCCGGCGCAAAGCTGCTGATCATCGCTGAGGACATCGAAGGGGAAGCCCTTACCACATTGATTGTGAACAAATTGAGAGGCACATTCAGCGTAGTAGGCGTTAAGGCTCCCGGATATGGCGACAGAAGAAAAGAAATGCTGAAGGATATTGCGATCCTGACAGGCGGTACTGTGATTTCTGAAGAACTGGGACTGGATCTGAAGGAAACCACCATTGACCAGCTGGGCCGTGCAAAATCTGTAAAGGTTCAGAAGGAAAATACCATCATCGTTGACGGATATGGCGATAAGCAGGAAATCGCAGCCAGAGTGGCTCAGATCAAGAATCAGATTACGGAAACCACATCTGACTTTGATAAGGAAAAACTGCAGGAAAGACTGGCTAAATTGGCTGGCGGCGTAGCAGTGATCCGTGTGGGCGCAGCCACAGAGACAGAGATGAAAGAATGCAAGCTGCGTATGGAAGATGCATTGAATGCCACAAGAGCTGCTGTGGAAGAAGGTATCGTATGCGGCGGCGGCGCTTGCTATATCCATGCTTCCAAGAAGGTTGCTGAAGTGGTTGATAAGATGGAAGGTGATGAGAAGACAGGCGGACAGATTGTTCTGAAAGCTCTGGAAGCTCCTCTGTATCATATCGCAGCCAATGCAGGACTGGAAGGCGCTGTTATCATTAACAAGGTAAAAGAGTCTGAAGTAGGAATCGGATACGATGCATACAAGGAAGAGTATGTCAACATGGTGAAGGCCGGTATTCTGGATCCGGCAAAGGTAACCAGAAGCGCGCTTCAGAATGCGACAAGTGTGGCTTCCACATTGCTGACAACAGAATCCGTAGTTGCAAATATAAAAGAAGAAACTCCGGCTATGCCAGCAGGTGCAGGCGGAATGGGTGGAATGATGTAAAAAGCGTTGCCCCGGTAAAGTGAAGATAAAATAGAAATGTCCGGAATGCAGGGATGGAGAAACGGTTTTGAACCGAGATATCCTTTGCATTCCGGTTTTTTTTCAGTGCGGTGATTTTGCCGGGCGTCGAAATAGGCGGGCATGTCTTCCGTAATACATTTAGAAAAAAATAATAAAAATATGTCTTTCAAAATAGGCATATTCACGTTATAATAGTACATAAATCACGGGTAAAGAATCTGAGATATTTTTTATCCGAAGGAGTCGAGGAGGAAGAAAAATGAATGAAGACTTATATGCAGAATGGCTTGTAAAAAGGAAGACACCGGCATACATGTTTTTGGTAAAAGTTGCCCTTGTGTTCCTGGTACTCGTCGGACTGACGGCCTGTGTGTTTTCCCAGTGGGGGTTCATTCTTCTGCTTATTACGGTACTGGCAGCTTTTTTCGGTTTCCAGTATACGAGCCTGGAGTATGAGTATATTTTTGTTTCCAATGAATTTGGGGTTGATAAAATATACAGCAAATCCAGAAGAAAAAAAGATGTCCGTCTGGACATGAGCAAAGTGGTTCAGGTTGCGCCGATTGCCGGTCATGAGCTGGACTCTTATAAGAATAATCAGAAGACCAAAGTGGTGGATTATTCTTCCAGGGAAGCGGATGCAAAAACATACGGCATCGTTTATGAGGATACCAATGGCACGACCTTTTATATCATCGAGCCGAGTGAAAAATTCTTAAAGACAATGAAGGCCTGTTCGCCCAGAAAAGTACAGATTGCACAGTAAAAAAATAGATACATGGAAAAGATATTGACAGGAATATCTAAAACATGAATCGTAGTTATAGCAGGTATAAACTGACACTATAAAAAAGTATTTGACATAAGTATTTTTTTGTGCTAGACTTTCGGAAAAATAAAATGAATACAAAGGAAAGTGAGGAAAAATCATGGGTCAGATTATCGGTGAAGGAATTACATTTGACGATGTGTTATTGGTTCCGGCATACTCTGAAGTGATTCCAAATCAGGTTTCACTGCAGTCCTATTTGACAAAGACAATCAAGTTGAACATTCCAATGATGAGTGCAGGTATGGATACGGTTACGGAACATCGCATGGCAATCGCGATGGCGAGACAAGGCGGTATTGGCATCATCCATAAGAATATGTCCATTGAAGCACAGGCAGAGGAAGTGGATAAGGTGAAGCGTTCCGAATATGGCGTTATCACGGATCCGTTCTATCTTTCACCGGAAGATACACTGGAAGATGCCAACAATTTAATGGCAAAATTCAGAATTTCAGGAGTACCGATTACAGAGGGGAGAAAGCTGGTCGGTATTATCACAAACCGAGACTTGAAATTTGAAGAAGATTTCAGTAAAAAAATTAAAGAATCCATGACATCCGAAGGACTTGTGACAGCAAAAGAAGGTGTCACGCTGGAAGAAGCAAAGAAGATTCTGGCAAAGGCCAGAGTGGAAAAACTTCCGATCGTTGATGATGATTTTAATCTGAAAGGATTGATTACCATCAAAGACATTGAAAAGGCCATTAAGTATCCAATGTCCGCGAAGGACAAGCAGGGACGTCTTCTGTGCGGCGCAGCAGTGGGTATTACCAAAAATATTATGGAACGAGTGGATGCGCTTGTTGAAGCCAAGGTAGATGTGATCGTAATTGATTCGGCCCATGGTCATTCCGCAAATATCATCAGAACCTTGAAAGAAGTAAAAGCAAAATACCCGGATCTCCCGGTGATTGCCGGAAATGTGGCAACCGGCGCTGCTACAAAGGACCTGATTGAAGCCGGTGCAGATGCTGTCAAAGTGGGAATTGGACCAGGTTCCATCTGTACGACGAGAGTCGTGGCCGGAATCGGTGTTCCCCAGATTTCAGCGGTTATGGATTGCTATGATGTGGCCAAGAAGTACGGGATACCGATCATCGCTGACGGCGGCATCAAGTATTCCGGTGATATGACAAAGGCAATCGCTGCCGGAGCCAATGTCTGCATGATGGGAAGTATTTTTGCCGGATGTGATGAAAGCCCGGGCGATTATGAGCTTTATCAGGGAAGAAAGTATAAAGTATACCGCGGCATGGGATCCATCGCAGCCATGGAAAATGGTTCCAAGGACCGTTATTTCCAGTCCGATGCGAAGAAACTTGTTCCGGAAGGGGTGGAAGGACGTGTCGCATATAAGGGTACCGTGGAAGATACGGTGTTCCAGCTGATCGGCGGACTTCGCGCCGGTATGGGCTACTGTGGGGCTCCGGATATTCCGACTCTTCAGAATACGGGCAAATTTGTTAAGATTTCTTCCGCCGCTCTGAGAGAAAGCCATCCTCACGATATTCAGATCACAAAGGAAGCTCCAAACTACAGCACAGAGCAGTAAGAAAAATAGACGAAATAAGGATGTTTCAAAAGCTTTCCGTTCTGCTTTTGAAACATCCTTCTTTCATTCGGTTATGCCAGCCGAGGTTTTATTTCTGACGAAATGTGGAGCATTCTGTCTGTGTAGCGGCTGAAGCTCCGTTTCCGGCGATATCAACGCGTTCTGCCTGACAGACATGTTCCTTGTTGTAGATGCAGTTGCAGACCTCGCAGCTGATTTTAGCTGTGGTATTTGGAGTCTCAAACTGGTTTTTAAATGTTCCTCCGCGGCGTTCATCAAAACTTCCGCAGCAGGTTTCCGGGATGCTGCGGGCCTTGGCGCCTTCCACGATGATTTCATTTTTGCAGCAGCGGTGTTCGCTGTTGTGAACACAGGTTGCCACAGAGCATTGTAAACATGACATAGTAAAATACCTCCTTTTCAATAATCAGGATTAGTATTTGCAGAAGAGAAAAAAATATACGGCGATACGCTGTAAAAAATAATTTTAAGAAATGCTTGCGCTTTTGAAGAAAATATGATAACATAAACCATGTTGTGTAATTATAAGGGATGGTCCTCTGTTACAAAGTCTGTATTAAGAACATCTGAATATCAAGGAGGTCACACACATGAACGAGATCATTAAGAAGATTGAAGATGCGCAGTTAAAAGAATCTGTGGCAGATTTCAAAGTAGGCGATACGGTTAAAGTATATGCTAAGATTAAAGAAGGAAACCGTGAAAGAATCCAGGTATTCGAAGGTACTGTATTGAAGAGACAGAACGGCGGCGTTCGTGAAACATTCACAGTAAGAAAGAATTCCAATGGTGTGGGCGTGGAAAAGACATGGCCGGTACATTCTCCTTCTGTAGAACGCATCGAAGTAGTGAGAAGAGGTAAAGTAAGAAGAGCAAAACTGAACTACTTAAGAGGCAGAGTAGGCAAGCGCGCAAAGGTTAAGGAATTAGTAAAATAATATATGGCATGGGAATGCTGTGTATGAAGGGGAGTGTTGCAGAATTCGCATAGTCACGGAAAATAATCCTGCTGTTTGACTTTTGAAATACAAATTTGGTTGAATGTACGATGTAGGCGGACAGTCAGACCGATTTGCATTTCATGAGAAAACTGTTGATTATTTTTCTGTACAGTGCGAATTTTGCAGCACTCCCTTTGCTATCATCCCTCAATAGGTGGCTGCGGTCAGACTCTCGCGGCTATCCGGGATCATAAAGAAATGAGAGGTTGCAATGCGTCAATGGAAAGACAGAGAAGAGGGCAGAGGAAAAAGAGCGTTAAGATTATTGACACAAATTGCGTTAATCGCAGTGACGGCATTGTTTTGTGTAACTTATTTGGGATTTCAGGTGAAGGTGGAGGGACGCTCCATGGCTCCGGCCATTGAGCCGGATTCCACAGTGCTTGTAAACCGGATTTCCATCTGCTTTTTTGAACCCTCCCGTTTCGATACCGTAGCTTTTTGGCAGGGAGCATCGGAAACGGAGCAGGGAGAACGTGATGATTTGGGAGGGGAATCCAGGATTTTTGTCAAATACGTGGTTGGATTGCCTGGGGAGACGATTCAGATCCGTGATGGGAAGATTTGGATTGACGGCGTTTCTATCGACGCGGAACCATATCTGGATTCCATTTCTGTGGCAGGCCTGGCGGAACAGCCCATAACGCTTGGAGAGGATGAGTATTTTGTCCTGGGCGCCAATTCCGGCAGCAGTGAAGACAGCCGTTTTGCGACCATTGGCAATGTAAAGAAAGAACAGATCATAGGGAAAGTCTGGTTTCGTTTCCATTCTTTTACCGATATGAGTTTTATATAGAACAGTGAAAAGAGGCCGGAGATCCGGCCTGGGCAGGGCCGTATCTTCGGCAGAATGAGAGGAAGACATGAATGTTCAGTGGTATCCGGGCCATATGACAAAGGCCAAACGGGCGATGAAAGAAGATATTAAGCTGGTAGACCTTGTCATTGAATTGGTTGATGCAAGGATTCCTGTTTCCAGCCGGAATCCAGATATTGATGAACTGGGAAAACAGAAAGCCAGATTGATTGTGCTGAACAAGTCGGATTTGGCGGATAAAAAGAAAAATGAATGGTGGAAAGCGTATTTTCAGGATAAGGGATATCAGGCCGTCTGTCTGGATTCCCGTTCCGGAGCCGGGATAAAAGCAGTGACCGCGGCCATTCAGGAAGCGTGCAGGGCCAAGATAGAGCGTGACCGGAAACGGGGGATTTTAAACCGGCCGGTCCGCGCCATGGTAGTGGGGATCCCCAATGTGGGAAAGTCCACATTTATCAATACGCTGGCCGGAAAGGCCTGCGCAAAGACAGGAAATAAGCCGGGCGTGACGAAGGGCAATCAGTGGATCCGCCTGAATAAAAATGTGGAACTTCTGGATACTCCGGGGATTTTGTGGCCAAAGTTTGAAGACCAGGAAGTGGGACTTCACCTGGCTTTTATCGGAGCAATCAAAGATGATGTTTTAAATCTGGAGGAACTGGCGCTGAGACTGATCCGTTTTCTCAGGGAGGAGTACGCAGGAGCTCTGGAAAGGCGTTATCAGATTGAACTGGAAGAAGATGACTACGATTGTTTAAAGCAGATTGCAAAAAGCCGTTCCTGCCTTCTGAAGGGCGGAGAATACAACACAGAGAAGGCTGCTTCCCTGTTTGTGGAAGATTTCAGAAGCGGACGTTTGGGAGCGATTACCGTGGAGTATCCGATACCAACCGAAAGGAAAATGGCGAAGGAGAGTCAGGGGGATGGCCCGGATGAAACCGGCCGGAAAGAAAAAGGA
This sequence comes from Candidatus Fimimorpha excrementavium, assembly GCA_018710785.1. Taxonomy (GTDB): domain Bacteria; phylum Bacillota; class Clostridia; order Lachnospirales; family Lachnospiraceae; genus Fimimorpha; species Fimimorpha excrementavium. The sequence continues at coordinate 15,830 of DVJD01000095.1, read as the reverse complement.
GATGATGGCAGATGAGAAATCAGGAGGAAGAGGAATACAAGAAAAAAGAAAAAAGTGTGGGGCGAGAACTGCTGGAGACCCTGCTTTATATTGCGGTGGTGATCTTCGTCTGCTTTTTGATTATCACATTTGTAGGTCAGAGAACGACGGTATCCGGTCAGTCCATGGAGCCGCTTCTGCAGGATGGGGATAATCTGATTCTGGATAAGCTGACGTATCATTTTCGTGATCCGGAACGTTTTGATGTGGTGGTGTTTGATCAGACGGAAAAGGATCATTATATTAAGAGAATTATTGGGATGCCGGGAGAAACGGTGCAGATTATTGACGGTTATGTCTATATCAATGGAGAAAAACTGGAAGATGATATTTATGGAAAAGAAGTCATGATTTCCGGCATGCGCGCCGAAGAACCGGTGACGCTGGGGGAGGATGAATATTTTGTGCTGGGAGATAACCGCAATTACAGCCGTGACAGCCGTGACCCCGGCGTGGGGAATGTAAAAAGAAGCCAGATACTGGGAAGAGCATGGCTCCGTTTCTGGCCATTGAATAAGATAGAATTTATAAGGCATCAGTAGAATGAGATGCTGCAGTGATCTGCGGCGCTCCATACGGATGTGCAGAGGTTACCAATGAAGACAATCGGAGAGATTACCAGGGAATGGGAGACCAGTCCCGTGGAAGAGTGGGCGGATTTATTTCAGAAATACGGGCAAGATGAACGGGCAGGCGTCAAAAAACTGCTTGAAAAGTATGAGAAGAAAATGGATGCCGCTTTGAGAGAAAAAGAACGGATTCGGGAAATGATGAAGTATGAAAATCAATACCCGGAGTGTGAATGGATCTGTGGGATTGATGAGGCCGGGAGAGGACCGCTGGCAGGCCCGGTGGTGGCAGGTGCGGTGATCCTGCCCAAAGGCCTGGAAATCCCATATGTCAACGATTCCAAAAAGCTGTCGGAAAGCAAACGGGAAGAACTGTATGAGGTGATCATGGAAAAAGCGGTCAGCGTAGGGGTCGGCATCGTGGGGCCGGAGGAAATCGACCGGATCAACATCCTCCAGGCCACCTATGAAGCCATGCGCTGTGCCATAAAAAAACTGGATCCGAAGCCCCAGCTGCTCTTGAATGACGCGGTGACGATTCCCGAGGTGCCGTACAGACAGGTCCCGATTATCAAAGGCGATGCCAAGAGCATTTCCATCGCTTCTGCCAGCATTATCGCCAAGGTGACAAGGGATCGGATGATGCGGGAGTATGATTTGATTTTTCCGGAATACGGCTTTGCGCAGCACAAAGGGTATGGAAGCGCGGCCCATATGGAAGCGCTGCGCACCTATGGACCATGTCCGATTCACAGAAGAAGCTTTTTAAAGTCTCTGTGACGGATATTCATGGGGAAGGTTACCGAGGTTCACCTTCGAAATGGTGAAGCCCGGAGTCGGGAGGAATGGGATGAAGGAGAATAACAGAGAGATAGGCGGCCGCTGTGAACACATGGCGGCTGTTTATTTACAGGAAAAAGGCTATCGGATCCTGGAAAAAAATTACAGGCGAAAAACCGGGGAAATCGATTTGATTGCAGAGGATGGAGCGTATCTGGTGTTTGTGGAAGTCAAATACAGGAGGGATGACCGAAAAGGGGAACCGCAGGAGGCAGTTACGCCCTTAAAACAGCAGCGGATCATGCGGACGGCCCAATATTATATGGTGGAGCAGAACCGGCCGGAGGATACCCCCTGCCGGTTTGATGTCATTGCGGTTTTCGGAGAAGAGATTCGGCATTTTGTGAATGCGTTCGGGGGATTATAGACGGGAGGATATACGTGATGGAATGGAAGAGAAAACATATGGATGGAAAGAATGCGATTCAGTTAAAAGAAAAAAACGGCGTATATTATTTTCAATTTCCGCTGCTGGAGGCATGCGCGGAAGTGGCACACGGATTTTCCACCCGGATCGGCGGGGTCAGCAAAGGCGAGTATGCCTCCATGAATTTCAGCTTTACCAGGGGAGATGACAAAGAAGCAGTCATGGAAAATTACAGAAGAATGGGAGAGGTGCTGGGAATGCCCTGGCAGAGGTGTGTGCTGTCTCATCAGACGCATACCGTGCATGTGCGCAGGGTAACGGAGGCAGACGCCGGAAAGGGCATCTGCCGGGAACGGGATTATCAGGATGTGGATGGACTGATTACGAATGAACGGCAGATCCCTCTGGTTACGTTTTATGCGGATTGCGTACCGCTTTATTTTGTGGATCCGGTACACCATGCCATCGGATTGTCGCATTCGGGCTGGAGGGGGACGGTCTCCAGGATGGGAAGAGAGACACTGCTGGCCATGCATGCCGCCTATGGCACCGATCCCGGTGATGTGCTGGCCTGTATTGGGCCGAGTATCTGCAAAGACTGCTATGAAGTGGGAGAAGAGGTGGCCATGGCGTTTGCGGAAAGCGTTCAGGCACCGCAGCTGGATTCCATTCTGAAAAAGCAGGAGAATGGAAAATACCTGCTGAATCTCTGGAAGGCCAATGAGAGGGTCCTTTTGGAGGCGGGAGTCAGGCCGGAACATTTGGCAGTGACCGATGTGTGCACCAAGTGCAATCCGGATCTGCTGTACTCCCACCGGGTCATGGGAGACAAAAGGGGAAACCTGGCGGCCTTTCTGATGCTGAAATAGGCATCGGCTCCACAGGCAAAGAGGGTGCTGCAAAATTCGCACCGTACAGAAAAAATAATCAGCCGTTTGCCCATTGAAATACGATTATTTTTCTGTGACTATGCGAATTTTGCAGCACCCTCTTTGATAGTTGCGTTTCTGCCTTTATGCTTAGAAATGCGTGTGCCGAACACAGAACAGCGATTACTGCTGACGGCTGTTGTATTCTTTTACCAGCTTCTGGATCTTTTCCGTCGGGGACATGGAGGCGCCGATGGATACATCGTGATTCAGAGAATTGATGATGGCAGCCATGAATTTACTCATATCGGCTTCCAGATACCAGGGCTTTGTCAAAAGCTCCGGTGTGCGGTAATTCAAATTGGTGGTGATGACATAATCAAAATATCCGCGCTCGAAATACTCATCAAACTTTTCCAAACCTTCCGTAAACAGACCGAAGGTACAGCATACGATGACATTTTTTGCCTTCCGGTCTTTCAGCTCCTTTGCCGTATCCAGCATACTTTCACCGGATGCAATCATATCGTCCACGATGATGACGGTCTTTCCTTCCACGCTGGAACCCAAAAATTCGTGGGCAACGATGGGGTTCTTTCCATTCACAACCTGGGAATAGTCGCGTCTCTTATAGAACATACCCATATCCACACCCAAGTTATTGGCAAAGTAGACGGAACGATTCATGGCGCCTTCATCCGGACTGATTACCATCAGATGTTCCTTATCAATTTTTAGGTTCTTTTCCCTCTGGAACAGAGCCTTGATGAACTGGTACGGCGGTGTGAAGTTGTCAAAGCCGTGAAGCGGGATGGCATTCTGGACACGGGGATCATGGGCATCAAAGGTGATGATGTTGGACACTCCCATGGATACCAGCTCTTCCAGGGCACTGGCGCAGTCCAGAGATTCTCTGTGCGTACGCTTATGCTGACGGCTCTCATAAAGAAACGGCATGATGACATTGATGCGATGGGCTGTGGAAGCCGCGCAGATCAGCCGCTTTAAATCCTGGTAATGGTCATCTGGAGACATATGATTGGTATGGCCGCATACAGAATAAGTCATGCTGTAATTTGTCACATCGACCATGGCAAATATGTCAGTACCGCGAACGGATTCATTCAGAACGCACTTGGCCTCCCCGGATCCAAAACGGGAACACTTAAGATCCAGAAGATAGGAATCCCGATTGTAACCGCGGTAATCCGGTCCGATCCATTTATCTTTCAGGCGTTCCATATCATTTCTGCGGAAGTTGACAATATACTGATCCACCGATTCAGCAAGAGAACGGCAGCTGTCCAAAGCGGCGATCTTTAAGGGAGCCAAAGGGATCGTATTGTCAAGGGTATAATTATTGGCCATGATTTCCTCCAAAAGTAAAAAATTTATGAAACCGGCAGTGAATATTCCCGGCCTTACGGAAAAGGAGGGTTCACCGCTGTTATGTTCATCTAAATTTATAACATTTCTTTTATGTCCGCGTCAAGGTAAAAACGCCAATTTATGAAAAAAGGAGGGGAGGGGAACCACTCGGACGCGGGGGTGGATTTTTTCGCCGGATAATGGTATAGTAAAGTGTATCAATCATATATTGCGTATGAATAAAGGGCGGCAGGACCCCATTGGAAGATCCGAACGTCCGAACCAGTGATAGAAGAGCGAGGTAACAATGGAGAAAAAGAAAGGACATTTGATTGCAGCCATTGAACCGGGTTCCATTGCGCAGGAGATGGAATTGGAAGCCGGGGATTATGTGATGGCTGTCAATGGACAGGAACTGGAAGATGTTTTTGATTACCAGTTTTTGATTGATGATACGTATATTGAGCTGACGGTGCAGAAAGCCAACGGAGAAGAGTGGCTTCTGGAAATCGACAAGGAATATGAAGAGGATCTGGGGATTACCTTTCAAAGCAGCTTAATGTCCGAATACAGAAGCTGTACCAATAAATGCATCTTCTGTTTTATCGATCAGATGCCGCCGGGGATGCGGGAAACGCTTTATTTTAAGGATGATGATTCCCGCCTTTCATTCCTGCAGGGAAATTATGTCACGCTGACGAATATGAAGGATAAGGATATTGACCGGATTATCCGCTATAAGCTGGCGCCCATAAATATTTCGGTTCATACCACGAATCCCCAGCTGCGCTGCCAGATGCTTCATAACCGGTTTGCCGGAACTGCGCTGGAAAAGATCAAGAAACTGTATGACGCCGGAATTGAGATGAACGGCCAGATTGTGCTCTGTAAGGGAATCAACGACGGGGAGGAACTGGAGCGGACGATTTCCGATTTGTCCCGGTATCTGCCTTATATGGAGAGTTTATCCGTGGTTCCGGTGGGACTGACGAAATACCGGGATGGATTGTATCCGCTGGAAGCATTTCAGAAAGAAGATGCAGAGGCGGCGCTCGCGATCATTGAACGGTGGCAGAAGAGGCTGTATCAGAGATACGGCACCCATTTTGTGCAGGCCAGCGATGAATTTTATATTTTGGCGGAGAGAGAGATCCCTCCGGCAGAACAGTATGACGGATACATCCAGCTGGAAAACGGAGTGGGTATGGTGCGGCTTTTGCTGGATGAATGCAGGGAAGCCCTGGAGGATTTGACATCCATGGAGGTATCCAAGGATACATCCATGGATGTATCCTTGGAAAAAAGAGAGATTTCTCTGGCGACGGGAAAGCTGGCAGCGCCGTTTTTAAAGAAGATCTGTGCTGACATTGAAAAGCAGTATCCCCATGTGCACGTGAATATCTATACGATCGTCAACCACTTTTTCGGAGAAGAGATCACGGTGGCAGGACTGATCACCGGACAGGATCTGGTGGAGCAATTAAAGGGAAGAAAACTGGGCAGTGAACTGCTGCTTTCTTCGGTCATGTTTCGAAGCGGGGAAGAAGTCTTTCTGGACGACATGACGCGGGATGACGCACAAATTGCTTTACAAGTTCCGATTAATATTGTAAAATCAAGCGGGCAGGATTTTGTCCGCGCGGTTCTCGGATTAAAAGAAGAACACAAAGAGGACATGGAAAAAGAAAAGGAAAAAAATCATCAGCCGTATGAGCTGGAAGAATTGATATAGTTGTTTTGCAAAGAAAGGAGCCCAAGATGAGTAAGCCGATCGTTGCCGTTGTAGGCCGTCCCAATGTGGGGAAATCAACGCTGTTCAATGTTTTGGCAGGGGATAACATTGCCATCGTCAAAGATACGCCTGGGGTTACAAGAGACCGTATTTACGCGGATTGTTCCTGGCTTGATTATAAATTTACCCTGATCGATACCGGCGGCATTGAGCCGGATTCGGATGATATTATTTTGTCCCAGATGAGGGAACAGGCAGAGATCGCCATCCAGACCGCGGACGTCATCCTGTTTGTGACGGATGTGCGTCAGGGGCTGGCGGATGCCGACGCAAAAGTGGCAGACATGCTTCGCCGATCCAGAAAGCCCATCGTATTGGTGGTCAATAAGGTGGACAGTTTTCAGAAATTTATGCCGGATGTTTATGAATTTTATAATCTTGGAATCGGCGACCCCATCCCTGTTTCGGCAGCGTCTCGATTGGGAATCGGCGATCTGCTGGAAGAAGTGGTTAAGCATTTTGACGCCAGCATGACAGAAGAGGATGAGGATGACCGCCCTAAAATCGCCATCGTTGGAAAACCCAATGTGGGAAAGTCTTCGATCATAAATAAGATTGTCGGAGAAAACCGTGTGATCGTTTCGGATATTGCCGGCACCACAAGGGATGCCATCGATACAGAGATTTCCAGAAATGGAAGAGAGTATGTCTTTATCGATACCGCCGGTCTTCGAAGAAAAAATAAAATCAAAGAGGAGCTGGAACGTTACAGTATTATCCGTACTGTTACGGCTGTGGAGCGGGCTGATGTGGTGGTAATCGTCATCGACGCGGTGGAAGGCGTCACGGAGCAGGATGCCAAGATCGCCGGTATCGCCCATGAGAGGGGAAAGGGAATTATCATTGCAGTCAATAAGTGGGATGCCATTGAGAAAAATGATAAAACCGTTTACCGGTATCAGGAAAAAATCCGGGAAATCCTGTCGTATCTGCCCTATGCGGAAATTCTTTTCATCTCTGCCAAGACGGGGCAGAGGATGAATAAATTATTTGATCTGATCGATGTGGTCATAGAAAATCAGTCCCTGCGTGTGGCGACCGGCGTTCTGAATGAGATCATGACAGAAGCCGTCGCTTTGCAGCAGCCGCCGTCCGATAAAGGAAAACGTCTGAAGCTGTACTATATTACACAGGTGGCGGTAAAACCGCCCACATTCGTCATATTCGTCAATGATAAAGAGCTCATGCATTTCTCTTATACAAGATATATTGAGAATAAAATCCGGGAGGCATTCGGCTTTAAGGGAACATCATTGAAATTTATCATAAGGGAACGAAAGGAAAAGAATCAGTAATGGTACGTGTATTATTATTAATCATCGGTTACTGCTGCGGGCTGCTGCAGACAGGATATCTTTACGGAAAAATGAAAGGAGTCGATATCCGCAAACAGGGAAGCGGAAATTCCGGAGCCACCAACACGCTGCGTGTCCTTGGGGCAAAGGCCGGGATCATCGTTTTCTTCGGGGATATGCTAAAGTGTCTGATTCCATGTCTGATTGTCCATTACGGGGTAGGACTTGAGCCGCAGATCGCCTATATCTATATGATGTATATGGCCATCGGTGTGATCCTGGGACATAATTTCCCTTTCTATATGGGATTCAAAGGCGGAAAAGGGATTGCATGTACAGCCGGATGGGTGATCGCTCTGGACTGGAGAATCACGCTCATCGGCATCGTTATTTTCTTTGGCATCGCCATAGCTACAAGATATGTATCCCTGGGATCGGTCTGTGTTGTGACGGCTGTGTTCATCTGCTGCGTGCTGTTTGGACAGATGGGCTGGATGGATCTTGGAAATTATGCTGTTGAATTTTATATTTTGGTGCTGTTTACGACGCTCATGGCAATCTGGCGCCACAGAAGCAATATCAATCGATTAATTCATGGAACGGAGAACCGGTTCGGATCGAAAAAGTAAAGGAGTCGGATATGGCAAAAATCAGTATCATTGGGACGGGAACGTGGGGGATTGCCCTCAGCATATTATTACACCAGAACGGCCATGAAGTCAGCGCATGGTCAGCCATCCAGGATGAGATTACATACCTGAGAGAAAACCGGATGCACAGAAGCCTGCCGGGAGTAAAAATCCCAGAAGAAATCACGTGGATTGATGCGGATGATCTGAGGGATGCCTGTATGGGAAAAGATTTGCTGGTCCTTGCGGTTCCGTCGATTTTTACCAGGGAAACCTGCAGGAAAATGAAGCCGTATATCAGAGACGGCCAGATTATCGTCAACGTGGCGAAGGGAATCGAGGAGCAGACGCTTATGACGCTCACAGAACAGATGGAAGAGGAGATTCCAAGGGCAGACGCAGCGGTGCTTTCTGGACCGAGCCATGCGGAAGAAGTCAGCCGGGGGATTCCAACCACATGTGTGGCAGGAGCCAGGACGAGGAAAACGGCAGAACTGATTCAGAATTATTTTATGTCGCCGGTTTTTCGTGTCTATACCAGCCCGGATGTGCTTGGAATTGAGCTGGGCGGCGCGCTGAAAAATGTGATTGCCCTGGCAGCCGGTGTGGCCGATGGCCTGGGATATGGTGATAATACAAAAGCGGCTCTGATCACCCGGGGAATCGCAGAAATCTCCCGGCTGGGCATGGCCATGGGAGGACGGGCGGAAACATTTTCCGGGCTGTCCGGAATCGGCGATCTGATTGTCACGTGCGCCAGTATGCACAGCCGCAACCGCAGGGCCGGAATTTTGATCGGCCAGGGAAAATCCATGGAGGAAGCCATGCGGGAAGTCAACATGGTCGTGGAGGGTGTTTACTCGGCGAAAGCTGCTTTGGCTCTTGGAAAAAAATACCAGGTATCTCTGCCGATCATCGAGCAGGTGAATCAGGTATTGTTTGAACACAAATCTGCCGAAGAAGCGGTGGCTGATCTGATGCTGCGCGATAAAAACATGGAAGTGGCGTGGGAATAACAGAAACACAGACAGGCGGATGCAGGACTTTTGGGTAAAGTTTTGCGTCCGTCTTTTTGCATGATAAGCCCGGAAAGCGGCTGCCGTGCTTGCGCGAAAGTTTTCTTTCTCTATCTGATTATGAAAGTCGGAAAAAGGGCATAAGATAGTAGGAAGCATGAAATCCGCACGGAAATATGATTTGTATGGGAGAGTGGAAAAAATGGAAGCATTATGGTATGCATTGGGAACCACTGGATTTACTTTTTTTATGACGGCCCTGGGAGCGGCCGTGGTGTTTTTCTTCAGAAAAGATGTCAGTGAACGGTTTCAAAACTTATTTTTGGGATTCGCGGCCGGTGTGATGGTGGCTGCTTCTGTGTGGTCGCTGCTGATTCCGGCCATGGATCAGGCAAAGGAAGCGGGAGGCGTGGGCTGGATTCCGGCAGCCGGCGGATTCGCGGCGGGAGGGGCTTTCTTTCTGCTTTTGGATCATGTGATCCCTCATCTTCACGTTTTGGGAGAAAAACCGGAAGGACCGCGGTTTCATCTGGGCCGCTCAACCATGATGATTTTGGCAGTTACCCTTCACAATATTCCGGAAGGGCTGGCGGTCGGATTATCCTGTGCATTGGCCGCAGCGGAGGGGACGTCATCCACAGCCTGGACAGCGGCTTTGGCGCTGGGCATCGGGATTGGAATACAAAATTTCCCGGAGGGGGCGGCGATTTCTCTTCCGCTGAAGAAGGAGGGAATCAGCAGCCGACGGGCTTTCTGCTACGGAGCTCTTTCCGGAATCGCCGAGCCCATCGCTGGTGTGCTTGCCGTTTTGATCGCGGAGGCAGTGGGAGCAGCCATGCCGTGGCTGCTGTCATTTGCGGCTGGAGCCATGGTATTCGTTGTGGCAGAGGAGCTGATTCCGGAAGCAAATCGGGAGAAGGATTCCCATATGGGGACGATCGGTGTCATGGCTGGGTTTGCGGTGATGATGATTTTGGATGTGGCGCTGGGCTGAATCCTGTGAAAAAGCTGGAATGTTCTCTGATTTCTTCGCATATATTAATACAAAGAGCCAGCCGGGGGCAAATGCCGGTATGTATGGGAGGAAATCAAAATGGGTGAATTTGATGTATATAAGGACATACAGGTCCGTACAGGAGGGGAAATCTATATCGGAGTGGTGGGACCGGTGCGTACCGGCAAATCCACGTTCATCAAACGGTTTGTGGATCTCATGGTGCTTCCGAATATGGAAGATGAAAATGCAAAAGCGCGTACCAGAGATGAACTGCCCCAGTCGGCCGCGGGAAAAACGATTATGACGACGGAGCCAAAATTTGTTCCGAAGGATGCCGCGCAGGTGACCATAGCGGAAGGGGTGGAGGTCAGCATCCGAATGATCGATTGTGTGGGATATATGGTGGAGGGGGCCGCCGGACACACGGAGAATGATCAGGAACGGATGGTAAAGACGCCATGGTTTGAGTATGAAATTCCATTTACCCAGGCGGCGGAGCTGGGGACCAAAAAAGTCATCAATGACCATAGTACCATCGGGATGGTGGTGACGACGGACGGTTCCATCGGGGAGCTGGACCGGGCCAATTACATACCGGCGGAAGAGAAAACCGTAAATGAACTGAAAAAGCTGGGAAAACCATTTGTCATTTTATTAAACTGCGTAAAGCCCAGATCCGAAGAGGCCCAGGCATTGGCCTCAGAGATGGCATCCCACTACGGCGTTCATGTGGTGCCGGTCAATTGCGAACAGCTGAAAAAAGAAGATATCACGCAAATCATGAAAATGATACTGGAAGAATTTCCAGTGGCGGAATTGGATTTTCACATTCCGAAGTGGCTGGAAATCCTGCCGGACACCCATCCCATGAAGGAAAAAATGATTGAGTTCGCCAAAACGATTCTTGGAAAGGTAACCTGGATGAAGGATATTGGCCCGGATTTATCCGAAGGAGCGCCGGAATTTGTCCGCCAAATCCGTATCGACAGGAAAAATCTTTCAGACGGAAGCGTCTCTTTGGAGGTCATGATCGGTCAGAGTTATTATTACCAGATTATCAGCGAATACGTGGAAATGCCCATCCAGGGAGAATACCAGCTGATGAAGACTTTGCTGGAATTATCAAGGACAAAAAAGCAATACCAGAAAGTGAAAGATGCCATTGAAGCGGTTCGGGTAAAAGGATACGGGGTGGTGACGCCGGAACGAAATGAGATTGCCCTGGATGAACCGCAGATTATTCACCATGGCAATAAATTTGGCGTAAAAATGAAAGCGACCGCGCCGTCCATCCACATGATTAAGAGCTTTATTGAAACAGAAATTGCTCCGATCGTGGGAAGTGAACAGCAGGCACAGGATCTGATTGCCTATATGAAACAGACGGCCCAGAAAAGTGAGTCCGGGATCTGGGATACCAATATCTTTGGAAAATCAATCGAACAAATTGTCGATGATGGAATTGATGCGAAAATTTCCCAGATGACAGAGGATTGTCAGATGAAACTGCAGGATACCATGCAGAAGATCATCAACGACAGCAACGGCGGCATGATATGCATTATTATTTAAGAACCATGCTGTTTTGTCTACAACTTATCCAATATCTTCTATAAAATATTTGGTAAAACGGTGAATTGACAGGGAGCATTGTTTGTACTATGATGTAGTTGTAGTATAGACAATGCTTTTCCCTATGGAGATAATACGATACAGCATTGGAATAATGGATGAAGAGGAGAGTCACTTAGAACAAATGAACATGGAGACAATAAAAATACGCCATGCGGTGAAAGAAGATCTGGAAGACATTGTGCGGATTGAAAAGGAATGTTTTCCGCCTGCGGAGGCTGCTGACAGAGAGGCGTTTCAAAAGCGGATGGATACTTTTTTGGACAGTTTCTTTGTGGCAGAGGCAAAACACCGGGTGGTGGGGTTCATTAACGGCGCGGTGATTGAGGGGATGTATATTCAAGATGAAATGTATGAAAACACAGACCTGCATCGTCCGGACGGAGCCTATCAATCGGTGTTCGGCATTGATGTGGAACCAAACTATCAGGGGCATCGGATTGCATCCCGCCTGATGGAAACCCTGATACAGTACGCCAAAGACTGCGGAAGAAAGGGGATCGTGCTCACATGCAAAGAGGCTCTGTTTCCATTCTATCACCGTTTTGGATTTGAGAATCTGGGAAAATCGAAATCCGTTCATGGCGGTGCTGTTTGGTACGACATGATTAAATATTTGTGACAACTAGGCAATTGTTGGAAAATAATGGAAACTGTCGCCGATAGTGAAACAATAAAACCCCTGTTTTGTATAATGACAGAACAAAAGAAAAAACTGTTAAGAGGGGAAAATATATTAACAGGAGTCAAATAAAGAATGAAAGATTTACCATAAATGTGATAAAATCCACGTATTGGAGGGGAAAAATGTCGAAATATTATTGACAAGCGATGGGGAACATGGTAGCATGATAACGTATCTTAATATTTCTATTTATTGGAGATCAGAGGCTCCGGATCTTTGATAAATGGAGGTATATGAAGAAAGGAGCAAAAGGGAATGGATATTAAGTTGACGAAATGCCAGAAGGATGTCATGGAAGTGATCTGGGCCAATAACGGCAGGATTATGATCCAGGATATTATCAGCGGCGTTAAGAAGAGAAGCGGGAAGGAATGGAAGAATTCTACGCTTTCAACTTATCTGAAACAGCTAGTCGCTAAAGGCTTATTGGATTATCAGAGAATCAACATGTTTTCCTATTACTGGCCGACAGTGAGCAGAGAAGAGTATGCAGAATTGGTTCAGGAACAGGTAAAAGATGAGTGGTTCGGACGTTCTGCCAAAGCTTTTGGTACCGCTTTCTTTAAGAAAGTTAAGATGAGCGATGAACAGCGAGAATCCATTATGAAGAAAATCGATGAACTGGAAGATTAATTTCATATTTACCATGTTGATCATGACGATAGCCGGTAGTGTCATCACCATCATATGGGGATTGCATTGTTCGACTGTTGGAAAACGATTCGTAGCATCGTGGAATAAAAAAGGTGTGCTGTTTTGCGCTGTATTTTATGTCATACCATTGACGCTGTTTGGATATTTTTCTGAATTCTATTCGGCAGTGGATGTGGAAGCTTATGTCATCAATGAGCTGTCCATGACATATGATGCAGTGAACCGGTTGGCGAATCAAGTGATGGCGGTGTGGATTTTAGGTATCATTGTGGGGCAGGGATTCTTCCTTCACAGCTGTTATGAAGCAAGACGAATGACCACGATTGGTATGGAAGTCATAGATGGACCTTGGCTTGAGATATTACAAGAGGCGAAAGAAGAACTTGGCGTGAATCGGGAGGTTGGATTGTACCGCTTTGACGCGGCATCCTCTCCGTGCAACGTCGGATTTTTTAGGCCCTGTATAATTATCAATTGTCGTTGCTTAGACATTCAGGGCATCCGTTCAGTTATATATCATGAATTGGTACATATTCAGAAACATGACAATTTCAAAATGTTTCTGATCAAGGAACTGATGTATGTCCACTGGTTCAATCCATTTGCCCATTTGCTTCGATTTTTGTACGAGATATGGATGGAGCGCGCCGTAGATGAAGAAGTCTTAACGGAATATCGTCATATTATCAAAAAGAAAGAATATTTTACGACAATCGAGTATTTACTTGAATTGTACAAAGAACGAATGAAGAAAAGACAGAAGAAATTCGTTTATTTGATCAATGGAGCCAAAATCTTAGGATGGAGAGTGGATTGGATGAAGAAATTTAAGACAAAAAGTACGAAGAAGAAAATTGTGGCAGGACTGGTTGGAGCAGCGTTTCTGGGAATCGGAACCGTATCGTCCGTAAGTGCCAGCGGATTGCTTACAAGTGTGTATGGGAATGCGGTAAGAGAACAGGCTGCGGTGGAAGAAGCAAGTGTAGCACAGGAGGACTTTGGTGAGTGCAGTGAAGAAATCTATACAGCAGAGCCTTTGAGTGGGAATGTGGTTTTGATGGATGGAACTTTATCAAAATCAGTTTATGGATATGATTGGTCAATTCCCTCAAATACTACCTATCGAACGGTACAGGGATATTATAAAACAGCTGGCGGAGAAATAAGAGTTACGGTAGATATTTCTCCAACCAATCATACTACAAATGTTGGAATTATTCAGCCGAACGGGACAAGACGGTACGTTGCCGGTAGTGGAGTATTTGGCCATACATTCTCCATTCGGCAGACAGGAACTCACTATGTTTATGTGGAAAATCCAAGCAGCGGTACGATTGATGTATCATTAATGGTTACATACTAATTGAATCAAGGTTATGAACGTATAGCATACATTTAAGGAGACCCTACCATGGAGAAATATCTCCCTACCATCGGAAAGAAGCTGTTTTATTTCCGAAAACTGAACGGATATACTGTGGAGCAGGTGGAAGAGAAGTCTGGGGTTACTGTGCGCAGACAAAGAGATTTGGAAAGCGGACGTCTGTATCCGACGCTGATTGAACTGAAACGCTACTCCGAACTGTATAATTTCAGCATTGATTGGTTTTTGGCAGATTTGGAAGAAGAGAAAACCCCGGAGCAGATTTGGGCAGAATTCAGAAGTTCCAGCGAGGGATTCGGTGAAAGCGGTCCGGCCAGACTGCGCAGGCGGATGGTCCGGGCCATGGAAAAGATGCCTGATGAGACACAGTATACGATTGCCAGATTTGTACTTCACATGAATCAGAAAAATATCAAAAAGATGTGTGAAAAATTATCTGAGACGGGGCATTATCAATGAAGATTACCATATTAAGTGTTGGTAAAATCAAAGAGAAATACTGGAACATGGCGCTGGACGAATATGGAAAGCGCCTTTCCCGGTATTGCAGGCTGGAAATGATAGAAGTGGCGGATGAGAAGACGCCGGACGGCGCCAGTGAGGCATTGGAACATCAAATCCGTCAGAAAGAAGGAAAACGTCTGCTGGATAAGATCCCGGGCGGCGCCCATGTGATTGCCCTGGCAATCGAAGGGAACATGCCGGATTCCGTGGAACTTTCCAGGAAAATCGAACGGTTGGGGATCCATGGAACGGCCCATATTGTGTTTATCATCGGAGGTTCTCTGGGACTGGATCCGGAGGTTTTGAACCGGGCGGATGAGCAGATTAGTTTTTCCAGGATGACATTTCCGCATCAGATGATGCGTGTGATTTTGCTGGAGCAAATTTACCGCAGTTATCGAATCATGAACGGAGAACCGTATCATAAATAAGTGCGTTTTTTGCATTTGAGTGTGATATGGTGTGAAGTGATGAACCATATAAAATGTTTGAGAAGAGAGTGGACAGATGGTGTTCCACTCTTTTTTTGCAGGACCGAGAAATGAAATGACAGGGGAATAAACGAATGGTATAATAAAGAAAAATTGGTCGATGATTGGAATTGGTAAGGGAGATGAGTTTGTGATAAAATTAAGTGAAGATACTGAAAAAATAATGGCAGAACGATTTGGAAAAGATACCATCATTGCATTGGCAACAGTAGAAAATGAGGTACCTTTTGTGCGTTATGTAAATGCTTATTATGAGAATGGCGCATTTTATATTATTACATATGCACGTTCAAATAAAATGAAGCATATAGAAAGCAACTCTACTGTTGCAATAGCTGGTGAATGGTTCACGGCACATGGAAAGAGTATCAATTTGGGGTATTTCGGGAAAGAGGAAAATTATCGGATTGCCGAGAAATTGAAAAAGGTATTTTCTGAGTGGATCGACAATGGACATAATAATTTTGATGATGAGAATACTATAATTTTATGTGTAGAATTAACCGATGGACGGTTACTTTCACATGGAACAAGGTATGAGTTTTAGATTTGAAAATATTCTTAATGGGATATAATATAAACAATAAATAGCGTATAAGAAGCAGGGAGGAATGATGATATGATGTATCCATTTATGACATTGAATGATGAGACAGAAATTGTTCATTCTGATATGCAGAATGATGGAAGAGTAAAAGT
>DVJD01000094.1 GCA_018710785.1 Candidatus Fimimorpha excrementavium | reverse complement strand
ACAGTCCGGTGTATGGGCGATGATTTCAAATCCCGGTGCTGCTTTTTCGATGTAGTCATTATGACTCATCCAGCAGATGGTCTTTTCAGAAACCCCTTTGAACAATGCCGACGTCTGATCGACTGTCACTTCTATCTTACCGTACTCACGAACCGGAGCTTTGCAGACATGTCCGCCCAATACATGCATCATAAGCTGGGAACCATAGCAGATTCCAAGAATCGGGATTCCAAGCTCAAAGATTTCTTTTGTATAAGTCGGAGAATCCTCCAGGTATACGCTGTTGGGCCCTCCTGTAAAAATAATTCCCTTCGGATTGATTTCCTTGATTTTTTCAATCCCTGTCTTGTAAGAATAAATCTCACAGTATACGTTGCATTCACGCACACGACGCGCAATCAACTGATTATACTGTCCGCCAAAATCCAGCACAATGACTGTTTCTCTTTTCACGTGAGTACCTCCCTGCTTTTATCGATCACTTTTGCAATGGGAACACTGCCCCATTTTCATAAGCTACTTCATTCATTATACGAAATTGTCGGTTCCTTTACAATATCTTTTCTCAACTTTTTCCCCCGCTCCCGCCTCTTCTGCCCACTGTTTCCCCAAAACAATTGTAGAAACAGTTTTTAGAATCCCATGTGTTTCCCCTGATTTTGGCCAATGTTTCCAACTGATTGCACTGCCCTATGCATAATTCGGCAGTCCTACTGTGAAATCCTCTCAAAACATTATGAAAACCGCCGAATCATCTGTCCTGCAGTAGCAGAAATTCCTCCACTTCACTCTTTTTTGGAATGGATGGGGCAGCCCCTTGTCTGGATACGGCCAAAGCGGACGCTGCGGCACACCGACGCATGATCTCGGCCATGGGCCGATTTTTCAGAAGCCCCGCGATGAAATATCCCGTAAAGGTATCCCCCGCCGCCGTGGTATCCACTGCTTTTACCCGGATGGCCTCCTGTCGAACCAGTTCTTTTTCATCTGCATAGATGGCCCCTGCTGTTCCCAGAGTCAAAAGCAGCGCCGTATCCGGATACCGCTTCCTAAACACGCGGACCATTGCCTCCGGCTCCGGCTCTCCGGTGATGGCGCTCCCCTCGATTTCATTGACCAGCAGATAATCGGCCATTTCCAGGGGCGCGTTCAGGATGGCTTCATTGATGGGTGATGGATTGAGCACCAGCTTCATGCCCTTTTCTTTGCCATACCGCATGATCGCATCGATTCCATTGATCTCATTCTGCAAAACCAGGTAGTCTCCGACCTCCCCCTGCTCCAGCACCTGCCGAATCTGTTCCGCGGTCTGTTTTCGGTTGGCACCGCCAAACAGCAGAATGGAATTCTGCGCACTGGCATCCACCTGTATGATGGTATGACCGCTTTTTCCTTCCACCCTTTGAACCCATGTAATATCCACTCCGTTTTGCTTCAGATAATCCAGCAAAACCTGTCCATCTTCCCCGACACATCCCGCATGGCAAACTGAAACACCCGCCCGCGCCAGCGCAATGGACTGATTCAGCCCTTTTCCCCCCAGAAATGTCTCCATCCCGGAGGCTGCCAGTGTCTCCCCTTCCCGTACCATGTGGGGCACCTGGTAGACATAATCCAAATTCAATGATCCGTAATTGATGACTCTCATAAATTTTTCCCAATCGATCCTTTCCTAAATTTATCGTTTGTGCTGTCGGTTTATCTTCCTTCTCTTCCGCACCCCTTGTCTCTTTTGATTATATCACGTGATTATTAACATTTCTATCCATATCTGCTGCCTGCCAGGACAAATGCATGAAGGAACATTTTGTTCACAATTTTTCCCCTCCTGCCGCAAAATATGCTATAATTTTCCTATACCCATGCGGTTTTTAAAACATTACCTATCTCAAAGGAGGAATTTACTTATGTCTATGGTCACACTTGGTTCCACGCAGATCACAGTTCCCAAAAACGGCTTCGGTGCCCTTCCTGTTCAGCGCGTCAGCCTGGATGAGGCCGTCTGTCTTCTCCGCAAGGCCTTTGACGGCGGCATCCGCTTCTTTGACACCGCCCGTGCCTACACAGACAGCGAAAATAAACTTGGACACGCCTTCCATGATATACGGGAGCAGATTTTCATCGCCACAAAGACGGCCGCTAAGACGGCGGATGCGTTTTGGAAGGATCTGGAACAGAGTCTGAACTTACTGCAGACCGATTATATTGATATTTACCAGTTCCATAATCCATCCTTCTGCCCAAAACCCGGAGACGGCACAGGGCTTTATGAAGCCATGCTGGAAGCCAAAGCCCAGGGGAAAATCCGTCACATCGGAATCACCAATCATCGCTTAAATGTGGCGGAAGAGATCATTGAATCCGTCCTGTATGAAACCCTCCAGTTCCCGTTCTGCTATCTGGCGACGGAAAAGGATCTGGCTCTTGTACAGAAATGCAAAGAAAAGAACATGGGATTCATCGCCATGAAGGCCCTGTCCGGCGGTCTGATTACCAATTCCGCCGCGGCCTATGCCTATCTGGATCAGTTTGACAATGTCCTGCCCATCTGGGGCGTCCAGAGGGAACGGGAGCTGGATGAATTTTTAAGTTATATGGATCATCCCCCTGTCATGACCGATGAAATCCGTGCACTGATCGAGAAGGACCGCACCCAGCTCTCCGGCAACTTCTGCCGTGGCTGCGGATACTGCATGCCTTGTCCGGCGGGCATTGAAATCAACACCTGCGCCCGCATGAGCCTGCTTCTGCGCCGTTCTCCATCCGCGCAGCATTTATCCGAAAAAGGGCAGGCGATGATGAAAAAGATCGAAAACTGCCTGCACTGCAATGCCTGCATGTCCAAATGTCCCTATGGGCTGAATACCCCGCAGCTTCTTGCTGACAATTATAAAGACTATCTGGAAGTGCTGGCTGGAAAGCCCATATAAAACCGCCGGACCAACTGCAAAATCCGTACCAGTCCCGAAAAATAAGCATCCTGTTTGACTTTTACAGGAAAAAATCTGCCGAAATGTTCGCTTAAAACGTACATTCCGGCAGATTTCCATTGCAATGAGCCAATCATGAAAGGGGCAATCCCAGATCCAGCACCTGCTGTTCTCCATTTTTCTTTGTCACACAGACATGCATATCATCTTTTCCGTATCTGAATTCCACATGGTCAATCACCGATTTTCCCAGATGGCTTTCCAGTACATGAAGGAACACAATCTTCCCTCCCTTTCGTCTCTCAACGATATGATTCAGATCATTGATGGAGGGATTGTCCACTCCCCGGGCCACATACCGCTCTCCGCCCAGATCTGCACCGTACAGATCCGTGGTGACTCCCTCAAAGCGGGTTCGGATCCGTGTTCCGGTGGTTTTTCCGCATTCTCCGTCCATGTGCACTGCGTCATGGAAATGGGAAAATGGTTTTTTCTCGGACAGCGGATCGGGACAGACTTTTTCCTGTCCGCCTTCCCAGTCCCCTTTCAGATGCATTACCCAATCCACAGGCAGCGATTCATCGGCACCTGTTACATAAAACGCTTCTGCAAAATACTGATCGGTCCATGCAATTTTTCTCGTCATCGTCACATGCCTATAGTTTTTTTCACTCCACTGAACGATGGCAAAGCTGTCCGGCATTTCATAGGGCGCACTCCAGTCGCATCGCGCCGTCACATACGTCACCCCATTCTGTTCCTCATACTGCAAAAGCTCACAGCTGGCCGGGGACTGATTTTCTTCCCCGATGACCACGGTGTTGTGCGTCCCTGTATTTTTATAATAATCATAGTGAAGGACCGCGCCGTACCCGGTTGTGCCCATATCCACGGAAATCGGTTTTCCATAGGCCATATAACTGATGCCAAGACGGTCATAGTGATCGTGTTCACCGCCATAGGTGTCATGTTTCAAAAGAAGATAACGTCCCTCCGGTCCGCGCAGGATGGTATGTCCAAAGGTTCCGATTGCTGTATGGTAGTTCTTCTCCGCTTCTGCGGAGCCGTTTGGTTCCGTCTCCTTTGAATCTCCAATTCCCGGCAATGTCTCTTCCCCATAGAAAAATGCTTCCGCATTGCTTCGCCTGTGTCTTCGATAAAGCTGCTGCAAAATTTCAAGCATTTTCCCGCTTTTCATATGACGATACGCAAACTCATACAGATACAGGCTGGTAACTTGATGCGTATAGGTGGTATCATTCAGCATCGGCATCTGGCCATCCGGCTGAAGATACGCAGGCAAGATTTCCATCATGGCCCGATAATTTGGATGATGGATATGACTATATTTGGTATGGATCGCAACTTTCTCCAAATCAAAAAAGCCGGACAGTGCATAGAAATGATACCCAAAGCTGCCTTCAAACCACATATGGTTTGGCAGCATCCCATGTTCCAGCTGGTACAAGATTCCATACTTGTCATAGATGGCAAACTGAATCAGATCCTCCTGCTCAAACAGAATGCCTATGATGGCGATGGCAGCGCTGATGAGTACCTCGTGATTATGGAGCTGATTGTGCCGGTATTCCTTTAAAAATTCTGCCCCCGGCAAAAATATCCGATCCCGTATGTATTCTTTTTCCTCCGGTTTCATCGTCTCTTCCACCAGATCGTAGGCCATGGCCAGATTTCGCTGGAAATTGGCCTCATCCAGCGTCTGGGCACCGGAACGGCCAGGACCGTTGTATGGGATATTTCCATGCACCTCATAATCGGGATAATAGGTGGCATACGCATGCAGAATCTCAGCACTTTTTCTGGCATAAGCCATTTCCTCAGTGGCGGCATAGATTAGCCCCATCTCATGGGCGGCTTTCTCGTTTGCTGCATTGACGCATCCCCACCATGCGCTGTCATAGGGTTCGCCGTTATATTCCCGACCGCATGCAGGACAGCGGTGAGTATGCGCTTTATCCCAGTCAAACTCCAGCTGCACGGAACAATGGGGACAATAATAATACAGCACCCAATTAGCGATTCCAGTCGTCGGCACTAAAACCGGCCGCTCCATGACATCTCTGACATTTTCTTTTAACTGCTCCACCACCTCCGGCTGCCGTTCCGCCCGTTTTCTTAAATTCATTCGTTCTTCCTGTATAAATTGAATCATCGTAAACCACCCCTTTGCTTTATTTCATCCACAGCTGCGGATCCCTGGCTACAATCTGTTTAAACTGTGTCGGCGTGCACCCGTAAAATTTCTTAAAGCTGCTGGCAAAATAGCGCTGATTTTCATAGCCGCAGGCTCTCGCCGCATCCTGTACCTTTCCATCCTCTCTTCCCAGCAGGCGTCCCGCCAGCTCCATCCGCTTGCGGATCATGTATTCTGAAATGCTCTCTCCGGTCTTCTGTTTAAACATCTGCCGGATATAACTGGCACTGAAATGGATGCGCGCCTCGATCCATTCCAGACTCAGCTCGCTGTTTCCAAGATTCGTCTCAATCAGGCTTTTTACCTGGCCAACCATCTGCTGTACCCGGTTGGTCTCGCTGTGTCTGGCGGCCATATCACAGCATTCCCCGATGTATCCTTCCAGCATCTGTTCCAGTTCCATCAAACTGGCATGATCCAGAATCGCACGGCGTATCCGCTTTTGCCGCTCTTCTTCCTCGCCTGCGCCGTATATCTCCCTTTCCGTTTCCAGAGCATACACCAGTTCTCCGGCGGAGGCGCGGATATAATCTGCCCGTTTGGACGAAAGAGAAGCATAACAGTGCATCAGGGACCGCCAGTCCTGAAACGCCTGCTCTTTCTGCGCCGTCCGGACATCCGCACAGATCCGGCTCTTCCACTCGCGAATCTGTCCGGACAGATCTTCTTTTGTCTTATCACACTCCTCGCCGAAAAACAGAACCGTACTCTTTTGATCGAGACAGCAGGTCCACAAATTCAGAGCCTGCTGATACGAGCAGGCAATCTTGTCCGGCGAATCATAGATTCCGCCCACACTGCAGCGGATGGATTCTCCATAATATTTTTCAAAGCTCTCCCGCATCCGTCCCACGCCGATCTGAATATGATGTTTCAGCGTGTTCGCGTCCCGCTCCCGGATACTGAAAATCACCGCCAGGGAAGTCTCATCCAGACTTACGGCACACAGATTCAGCCTGACGCCAAAATATCCTCCGCAGATCAGATTCAGAAGCTCTTCCACACGATCCTGCGATTCAAACTTCCAGGAGGTTCCATAAAATTTCAAAATTCCGGCGCACAGGCTTCCCGGCAGAATTTCCGGTCCTTCCTCTTTCCAGTATCCGCCGTTTCCTCCATCGGATTTTCCAGACAGCAGAGACCAGATAATCTTTTCTCTGGCCAGATTTTTTCCGATCTCTGCCTTTTGCTGAAGAAATTCCATATTTTTCCGAAACTGTTTCTGATTATCCAATTCTTCTTTAATTTTGCGCAGGACACGCAGGATTTCTTCCGGCAGAAATGGCTTCAGCAGATAATCCTTGACGCCCAGAGATATTGCCTGCTTTGCATAATCAAATTCATCATATCCGCTGATGATGACTGCCTTGCATGGGATTTTTTCCTCCTGCAGTCTTCGGATCAGTTCCAGTCCGCTCAGATGCGGCATCGTGATATCCGTCACGACAATATCCGGGCGAAACGCTCTGGCTTTTTCCAGTGCTTCCCGTCCATCCCCCGCCGCCTCCACTTCTTCTGCGCTTTCACCGTCCCGTATATATTTTACCAGCAGATCCCGTATATATGCCTCATCATCGGCGATCAATATTCGGCTCATCCTGCATCTCTCCTTTATCTGTGCTGCAAAATGGCAGAGTCACCACTGCCCTGGTCCACATCCCCGGCTTGCCTACAAAGGAAAGTCCGTACTGTCTTCCATAATAAATCCGGATTCGCTCATTAACATTATATATTCCATATCCCTCGCTCTGGCCGGTGATCCCATCTCTGAGCCCCTGATTGATGCCCCGTATCTTTTCCTCCTCCATGCCGATCCCGTTATCCCAGACCGTCAGGATCAGATATTCTTCCGCTCCGCTTTTCTCCACCGCAGCTTGCACCCGTATCATTCCCTCTCCCTGTTTTTCCTTGATCCCATGGTAAATGGAGTTTTCCACCAGCGGCTGTAAAATCAGTTTAATAACTGGCGCCTCCATGGCCTGCTCGGAAATCTGAATGTCGTATTGGATCTTATCCCGGTAGCGGATGCGCTGAATGTCCAGATAACTTCTGACATGCTCCGCCTCTTCCCGAAGCGTGATCACTTCCGCTCCCTTGCGGAGAGTCAGACGGAAAAATTTCCCCAGAAGATTGGAGAGACGGGCGATCTCCTCTGCGCCCTGATCCGCAGCCTGCCAGGTGATGGTATTCAACGTATTGTAAAGAAAATGGGGATTGATCTGGGCCTGCAGTGCTTTCAATTCCGCCTTTCTTTTCTGCTTCTGAATCTCCGCCACATAGTCCCGCTCCCGCTTCAGTTCTTCAATGGTATCCTTCTGAAAATCGATCAGCCCTTTCATCTCACCGATCATATAGTTGAAACTTTTTGCCAGACTTCCCACCTCGTCCTGATAGGGATAAAAAAAGCGGGTATCCAGATCCCCATTGGTCACACAGTTCATTCTCTGTGTCAGACGTCTGAGGGAATCCGTCAGGCGTGTGGCCAGAAACCAGGTAATCCCCAGACAGATCAGGCACAATCCCCCGGCGATCCCGGCGATCATCTTCCGGATATGGCTGAGATCATCCAGCTGCGGCTGCTGCGATTTCAGACACCAGATGGTCCAACCGGTGTCCGGCATCTGCCGGGAAATGGTCATATAATGCTTCCCGTCTATCTCCAGGGAATCGCTGCAGACTGCCGCAAACGTTCCATCGCCGGCGATTCGCTTTCCTCTGCTGTCCAATACCATGATCTGATCAAAGAACTCTTCCTTTCCCTCCAGAATCGCATCCAGCTCTTTTTTGCTGTACTGAACCACCAGAAAGCAGTCTTTGGGAACCCCCTGCACGCGAAACCGCCATACGCAGGGAACCACAAGATCTCTGGTCTGAAAGATGGGATCCGGCATGGCCCAGAACCACTGCTTTCCCCTCTGATTTCCCTGAAATACCTGATAGAATTGGGAGAGCGGAAACTGAAACTCCCAATTACGGTACAGAGAAAAATTATCAAACTCCACTTCATCGGTATAAATATACACAGAATGAATCACCGATTCGCCCAATTCTAAATTTTTCAGGAAATCCGCAACCGTTCCCATGGTTACCGCAATCCGCTCATCCGTCGGCTGAATCAGATAATTGGCCAGCGTCGTGACAAAGGTATTGTTGATCAGCATGGCATGGACACGGTTATCCACCGCTTCAATGCGGCTTTCCATCGTATCATACAGCTGTCTGACCACCTCTTCTGCGTTGCTTTTCCCACTCTCTTTCAGATTTTCAG
The DNA here is from genome assembly GCA_018710785.1 of Candidatus Fimimorpha excrementavium. Taxonomy (GTDB): domain Bacteria; phylum Bacillota; class Clostridia; order Lachnospirales; family Lachnospiraceae; genus Fimimorpha; species Fimimorpha excrementavium. The sequence continues at coordinate 26,416 of DVJD01000094.1, read as the reverse complement.
CCATATAACAGTAATACAGGACACTGCCCATCCCCATGATAAAGATAAATAAAATCCCGAACATCAGCATCAGTTTCATCCGGAATTTTAAATTGCGTATTCTCTGCCACATATCTGTCACCCCCTGCTGCCCGATCAGACGGAACTACTCCTGTTTTTTCAGTTTCGTCAATTATATCACAGATTCTTTCATCCATGAACCGCAGCGCGCAAATTCCAGATTTTTCCTTACCCTTTTACCGCTCCCGCGGTTAGCCCGGCGATAAATTGTCTGTGTGCCAGCGTATACACCAGCAGGATCGGCAGGATCGCAATGGAGGCTCCGGCCAGCATAATATGCCACTCGGCCGCCGCGTTTACCGAATACTTCAGCTGGACAACCGCCACCGTCAGAGTCTGCAGTCTAGGAACCGCAATCGTCATAATCAGACTGGTAATGTAATCGTTCCATGAATTGCGGAATGCAAACAGTGCGACCACAGCCAGGATAGGCTTGCTTAAGGGTACCACGATTCTTCTGTACACCCCGTACAGAGAACATCCGTCCATAATGGCCGCCTCATCCAGTTCCTTTGGAATCGACCTGGTAAATCCCATGACCAGAAAGACATTTGCTGCCTGCCCTCCGGTTAAGGCGATGACAAGGCCAACCAGAGATTTGTTGATCTTCAATCCCTGCAGCAGTTCATAGATGGGATACAGGGTCACGGATCCAAGTGATACAAACATCATCGCCGTATAGAGACTCAGTAGCAGTTTCTTGCCGAAAAAGGTTCTCCTGGCCAGGATAAAACCAGCCATGGAACAGGTCACGACAGCCAGAAGCGTCACCGCAGTGCTGACGAGGATGCTGTTTCCTGTATAACGGATAAAATCAGCCTCCACAAAGGCCTGATAGAAATTTTCAAAATGCCACTCAGAGGGCAGGAAGTGTCCTCCCTGAGTCAGTTCTGCATTTGTTTTAAACGCGCCGAGGATGGTATACAGAATCGGATAAAGCGTAAATACCACCATAATTCCGATAAAAATCCATTTTCCAATCCCAGCCGCCGCATCCGCGCCGGAGATATGCCTGTGCTTTCGCGGCATCCTATTTTCTTTTCTTTCTTGCAGTATTTCCTTTCTCCTCCCATTGTTTCCGCCTGTCATAATGTCCTCCTCAATAAATATCGTCTAATCTCCTGGAAATTTTCAGATACACCACGGTGATCACTCCGGCGATCAACGCACTGACGACACTGACAGCCGCACCGTATCCATACTGCGGAACCGACGCCTGTGTGGCAGATATGGGAAAGAAATACTCATATCCATACAATGACATCACCATCGTCGCATTGTTCGGCCCTCCCTCCGTCAAAACCATGACATTGGTAATGTCATTGAATGCGGATGTAATCGCCAGCATCAGGATAATTTTCAGAATCGGTCCAAGCATGGGAAGAATAATATACCAGATGGACTGCAGACGCCCCGCACCATCGATCTTGGCACTCTCAATCACGTCCGTCGAAACCTGTTGGATACCGGCGATAAAATAGACCATGTAATTTCCTACGCCTCCCCAGACAGCCGTGATGACCAGCGTTTTCATGGCATGTTCTTTTCCCAGCCAGTTGATTGGCTGGCTGATGATATGAGCTTCCATCAGGTATTTGTTAATCTCTCCATTGTAAGCATTAAACAGCAGATAGAAAACCAGTCCCATCACGGCAGAACTCATGATGGTCGGCAGGAAAATAATGCTCTGTGTGAGGCCGTTTCCCTTTTTCTGCTGATTCAGCAGCAGTGCCAGAAAAAACGCTATGGGAAGAATCAGGATCAGTTTCCCGAATCCGTAGGTAAATGTGTGAAGAACACTTTCCCAATACACCCGATCCCGAAATACTCTGGCCAGATTTTCCCATCCGACAAAAAGCGGTTCTCCTGTCCCGTATCCTCCGTACTGAAAAAAGACATACTTCAGTGTCCATATCACCGGATACAGAGAACACGCGGTAAACAGGATTAAATTGGGAAGCAGGAAGGAATATGCCTGCAGATTCCCGATCAGAATCTTCTTTCTCTGCGCCGGTCTGATTGCCCTTTTTTGACCTTTCATCCATCCACCTCATTTCCGACAGGCAGCCTTCTGCCGTCTTTTCTTCCGCTCATCCACAGCATAATTTGGCGGCGTCTTTCCGAAGCCGCCGCCAAATACCATTTAATTCATCGTCGGATTCATCGGATCGTAATCCGGTATCCGGATTTCGTATCCCGTTCCATTTTCGATTGCGTTCTGATAAGCGGCGTTGTATCGATCCGTCAGATCCTGAAGCGTCGATTCCACATCCGCTCCTCCATAGTAGATGGATTCACATGTCTTAAACAGATCCTCGCCTTCCACCACCATTCCGGATACGAAGGCTTCATGAGGTGCTTTGGGAAGCATGGCATCCATCTCCGGATGGATCAGCAGCCATTCTTTATTTTTGAAGTCCTCGCCTGGCTCTGCCTTTTCCTGCACAGCCGGGATGATGCTAACGCCGAATCCGCCCTCATAGTATCCTACCAGATACTCTTCATTGGCAAAAATTTCTTTGTAAACCTGGAAGGTTTTCTCCGCATTGGGACTTTTTGCATTGATCAGATATCCGCCGGTGCCTTCGTAGTACTGTTTTCCGTTCTCTTTTCCTCCAACCGTCGGAATCGGGGCACAGTCCCATTTGGAAGAATCCATCGGGAACTGGTTCTCATATACGCCTGGTTCCGCGTGGGAATAGGACATGTACATTCCGATTTTTCCGGCAGCAAACTGCGTGCGGAGCGGATCGATATCCAGCGACTCGCATCCCGGAAACGCACATTCATCCGATAACAGCTCTGTCCAGAGTTTCAGCGTGTCCGCCCAATCGGTAAAATCATATTCTCCTTTTTCAAAATCATAGCCATAGGGCTTTCCTGTCTCGCGTTGCAGACCCACAATCATCGAGCGGCTCAGACCAGAATTGGCACTCTTCATGCTCTCTGCGAATCCATAGATTCCCTCCTGGGACAGCTGGGATGTGATCTGTTTGGCATCCTCCACCAGTTCTTCCAGCGTTTCCGGCGGATGTTCGATTCCAACACGTTCAAAAATTTCCTTGTTGTAAAACAGACGGCAGGTTGTTCCGCTTGTGGGAATGAAATATAGTTTTCCGTCAAATTCATTGTATCCTGGTATGATGACATCTTTGAAATACTCTTTCATGTCGTCATCCATATACTCATACAAATCCAGCCACCATCCATCGTCCACATATTTATTGAATTCAGTAGCGTTGACATAGGTCAGCATATCCGGCATTTCATCACTTTGAATCGCCATGTCAACTGCCTGTGTAAAATTATCTGTGTACAGCGTATACTTTACTTCAATGTTGTCTGTGTTGGATGCATTGTACTCGTCGATCTTTTCCTGAACATAAGCCGCATCATGACGGTCTTTCGACCATATATTGATCACGGTCTTCTCTCCGTTCCCGTTTTCTTCCTGCGCCTGTCCGGTATTCACCGAACTTTCCTCGGCTGACACCGCTGCCGTCTCCTTTGCTTCTTCTGCCCCGCAGCCTGCCAGCATGGAAAATGCCATCATTCCGGCCGTCAGCGCAGCCGCTTTTCTTTTCCATCTCATCGTTCCATCCTCCTTTTCTTTTTCCTGTGTGTTTTCTTTTGCTTTGGTGAATCCATCATACCAATTCTGTTTCAGGAAACAAATCCATTTTTCGACACTGCAATGTATAAAATCCGACGTTTCTTTTTTCGTCTGCAGTATCCCTTCGTCAATATTTTTCCTATCTCATGCATATACTAAAGGAAGATTATTTCTGTGGATGCCGTATCAGCCCGATGCCGGAAACACCGGGCAACAGCTGTCGGCATCCTCTGACAGGAGGTTTTATGGTAAAACGTTGGCACTGGATTGGCGCTGGCCTTGTTCTTCTTCTGAGCGTGCCGCTCCACTTTATCCATGACTGGATCGGTGATCTTTTTTTCCTAGCCTGGTTTTTCCCGGTCAATGAAAGCATCTGGGAACATCTGAAACTTCTGGCCACACCCATGCTGGCTCTGTCCATCCCCGCGTATTTCCTGTACGGAAAAAACTTTCCCAATTTTCTGCCTGTACGCCTGCTGTCCATCCTGTCCGGGATGGCTGGGATTATCGTTTCCTTTTATACGTATACGGGAATTTTGGGAACGCATTTTCTATTCGCCGATGGAATGACCCTTGTCATGGGCGTTTTCATCGCCTATTGGTTCAGCGATCATTTTCTGCACAGTACCCGGTTTTCATCCGGAAATGCCCGTTTTCAGGCGCAGGCCGGTTTTCTGGTACTCATCATCGGTTTCATTCTGTTTACCTGGTATCCGCCTGACCTCGCACTCTTTACGCCTTGACGCTGAACACCAAACAAAAAATCAGCTGCTTGTCTTTTGAAACATCCATCGGATGAATGATGCCCTCTGGCTAATCATTCCAACCAATCCATAGTTCAACCGACAAACAGCTGATTTTTTCGTTTTCCGTTTTGCAGCTACTGTTCCATTTCTTCTCTTCGATAAATTATCTTGCCGTCTTTTATGGTTTCCAATACCCGAATCTGTCTGATCTCATCCGCAGAAACCTCCAGAGGGTTTTTATCCAGCAGAACAAAGTCCGCATGCTTTCCCGGTTTGATACTCCCCTTTTCTCCTTCCTCAAAATACTGGTACGCGGCGTGAATGGTGACGGCCTTCAAAGCATCCAGCACAGAAATTTTCTCCATTTCCCCCAAAGTCACGCCCTTTTTGGTCTTGCGACTGATCGCGCACCACACCGTTTCCAGCATATCAGGCTCAATCACCGGCGAATCCTGGTGAAACGTATATCGGATTCCTTTCCTTCCGGCAGAACCGGCCGGACTGATGAAATCGGCCCGCTCCTTTCCGAAATTCCTGATATGGGTATCCCCCCAATGATAGACATGGGCTACAAAGAAGGAGGGAAGCAGCGGAATTTCCTTGACGGCTTCCAGCTGATCCAGACCAAGCAGCTGCCCATGGATCAGCACCGGGCGGATGGATTTCAGCGGATAGCCCTCTTCCTCCACTCTCCGGCACATGCGGATATACTGATCACTGGCCGCATCCCCATTGCAGTGGGCCAGGATCTGCCTGCGTTCTTTTGCCGCAGTGCGAATTGCCGTATAGACGGCTTCGTCGGTCATAGTTGGATATCCTTTATAATCCCCACCGCCTTTATAGGGCGTCCTCATCCAGGCCGTCCTGCCCTGGGGAGATCCGTCCAGAAAAATCTTATAGCCTCCGATTTTGATATGATTCCGATATCTGCTGATCCGGTCAGAAAATGTCGTGAGCAGTTCTCTGCTGTTTGCCATATCTGCATACGCTACCAAATCCAGATACAGCATATGCTGCGATTCCAGCATCTGGTACAGCGGCACCATGGAATCCATGGTCATGCCCTCCTGAATCGTCGTGATTCCGTAGGATGCATAGCTTTTCTGAGCTTTCAGGAAGACCTCCTGCAGTTCTTCCTTGGTGGGCATTCCCACCACATCCAAATATTGGATCAACGCATTTTCTTCCAGATATCCGGTCAGTTCGCCATGTTCCATGCCGATTCTGCCTCCCTCCGGGCTTTTCGTATTTCTGGTGATCCCGCACACATCAAGCCCCAGGGTATTCATGACACCCATATGGCCGGATTTATGCTGAACTAAAACGGGATGATGGGGAGCCGCCTCATCCAGCACCTGGCGGGTGGGATACGTCTGTTCTTCCATATTTCCCGGATCGAACCCCTTGGCAATAACCCATTTTCCCTCCGGAATGTTGTTTTTCTCAATGTATTCCCGGATCTTTTCCTTCAGTTCCCCAAATGTCACCACTTCTTCCAGCGGAATCTGCAGCATGGAGTTGGCATACGCCGAAAAATGACTGTGGGCATCAATAAAAGCCGGAAGCATGGTTTTTCCATCCAGGTCGACCACCCTGGCGCCCTTCGCCATGGCTTTCATGGCTTCTTCCTCTCCCACAGCTGTGATGATTCCGTCCTCTTCCAAAACTGCCTGCGCTGTGCCTTCTTCCATTGTAATGATCGTACCATTCAAATATAGAGTTTTCATTAACATCCTCTCTTTTCCGCGGCATCCTGGCCGCAATCGTTTCGTTTTCCATCCGGAATGAAGTCCTTTCTTTTAAGTATAAACACTCTTTCGCATTTCTACCAGCGATTTTCGGAATTTTCCAGGACGCATGCATTCGTCCTAATATTCTGCCCTATAAAAAAGCAGGCACATATTCCGATAAAAACAGACTACTTGCGGTATACTAACCACAGAGCGGCTCATATCATCGACAGATTCCAAAATCTAAATGTTCCCTTGGCCCTCTGCTTTGTGGTATAATCATAAATAACTCCAGTATCCTGGAAATCGAATAGAATGGCAGGTGATTTTTATGACGATTTCTTCCATCGTTTCGAAACAAAAAGCCTTTTTCCAGACTGGCGCCACCAAAAAGTGGTCCAATCGTCTGGAAGCATTGAACCGTCTGGAACAGGCGGTCCTTCGGTATGAATCCGAAATCACGGCGGCACTCTGCGCGGATTTGAATAAATCTTCTTTTGAATCCCATATGACAGAAATCGGAATGGTTTTAAGCGAACTGCGCTATATGAAAAAGCATCTGGTATCCTTCAGCCGCCCCCGCCGGAAACCCACGCCGCTGGCACAGTTTCCTTCTCTTAGTTTTGAATCCCCGCAGCCTTATGGCTGCGTGCTGATCCTATCCCCATGGAATTATCCGTTTATGCTGACCATGGACCCTCTGATCGGAGCCATAGCCGCCGGAAACTGCTGTGTCGTCAAGCCGTCCAATGCTTCCCCCAACACCTCGGCCCTGATCAAACGTATTCTCACGGAACTGTTTCCAGTCAAATATGTGGCAGTCGTGGAAGGCGGCAGAGAAGAAAATACACAGCTCTTGAACCAGGCCTTTGACTATATCTTTTTCACCGGCAGCGCCCGTGTGGGCCGGATCGTCCTGGAAAAGGCGGCCCGCCATCTGACACCAGTCAGCCTGGAACTGGGCGGAAAGAGTCCCTGCGTCGTCGATGAAAGCGCGGATCTGAAATGCGCAGCCAGAAGAATCCTCTTCGGAAAACTCTTAAACGCCGGTCAGACCTGCGTTGCTCCGGATTATCTCCTGATCCAGGAATCGGTCAAAGAGCAGTGGATCTATTATGCGCAAAAAGAACTTACACGCATGTACGGAAAACAGCCTTTGAACAATCCCAATTATCCCAAGATCATCAATCTCAGGCACTACAACCGCCTTATCTCCCTGCTTAGCGGACAGCACCTGCTCACCGGCGGCGAAGGCGATCCCATTACGCTAAAACTAGCGCCGGTGCTGATGGACCGGGTGACGCCGAAGGATCCTGTCATGCAGGAGGAAATCTTCGGTCCCATTCTGCCCATCCTCACCTACCGCACGCAGGAAGACGCCGTCCGGCTGATCCGCTCCGTCATGGACGGCGCCAAGCCCCTGGCCTTTTATCTGTTCACCGGCAAGAAACAGGCGGAACGCTATTTTTTGAACCATCTTTCCTTCGGCGGCGGATGCATCAATGATACCATCATCCATCTGGCGACGCCCTATCTGGGATTCGGCGGTATCGGCGCCAGCGGCATGGGAAGCTACCATGGCAAATACAGCTTTGATACCTTTAGCCATACCAGAAGCATCGTGAAAAAGTCCACTTTGCTGGATCTGCCGCTACGTTATCAGCCTGTCAGCCAAATGAAAGAAACCATTATGAAGCGGTTCCTATAGCGCTTCTTCCATCGGATACCGCATCCCCCATGCCTTTCGCAGGCCATCCATCTGTTCCATCATGTGTATGGTCTGCCCATGGGGCATTTCCTCACATTCCGTCTTTCCGGCCCGTACAGCCGCACAGGCGGCTTCCACTTCATATTCATATCCGCTGATCTGCTCCGGTCTCTCATACACCGCCACCCGTGTTCTTCTGGAATCATACACGCGCATCCGTTCCCAATTGGCCACGCCGTCGATTTCCGCAAATCCCTTGGTCCCATGAACGCGGATTCTGCCATCGGAATAGCTGTCCATGGCGGTGGAGATGACAGCCATCTTTCCGTCTTCGTAAGTGAACACCGTCTGACTTCTGGCATCCACCCCCAAATCCGTCAGAATCCCCGTCGTGTTCACTTTCACAGGATGGTCTCCCAACAGCAGGGAGACCGCCGTCAGCGGATAGATCCCCAAATCCAGCAGCGCGCCTCCGGCCAGTTCCGGCCGATACATCCGCTCGGTTCCCATGGAATGGAAGCAGTAATTTGCCTCCATCCACTTCACTTCTCCGATGATGCCCTCATCCAAAAGGGTTTTGACCTGTTTTACAAAGGGCTGAAATCTCGTCCACATGGCTTCCATCAAAAAGCATCCCTTTTCTTTTGCCAGGGAAATCACTTCCCTGGCCTGGGCGGCATTGATATGCTTTTTCCACTGAGTGAAGCGCTGCGAATTTCTGTGCTTTTTCCAGATTTCTGGATGCAACAGCAAACAGCTTTACGCCTTCCATTTGGCAGACCGTATCTGCCATTTTTTTTGCGATGTTGCCAACTCCCAAAATCGCCATTTTTATGATTTTTTTCTCGTCCATAATACCTTTCCTTTCTGCTCGGGCAGATCGGCCCATCCGCTTCCGTTCCGGCATGGCCCGTTTCTTATTTCCTCATAAACCGTACCGTTTCTCCCGTTTCCATCTCCAGGATCACACGGCCCGTTTCCAAAACCACATACTCTTTTTTTGCCGTCTTCGTTCCATCCGTCTGTTCACATTTCATGGCTTCGATTCCCGGATAGCAAAGTCTCACGGTACCGCCCACCCGCGCGGTCACTTCCAAAACCGTAAGCCGTTTCTCCTTCCACCGGGCACTGACTGAAATATTACCCCGGGCCACCAGGCCCTGGTAAGCGCCCTCCTTCCAGGCGTCCGGAAGGGCGGGAAGCGGATACATCCATCCCTCACAGCTTTGCAGAAGCATTTCCGCGATTCCGGCGCTTCCGCCATAATTGCCGTCGATCTGGAAGGGCGGATGGGTATCCCAGAGATTGGGCAGCGTTCCTTTGGACAGCAGATGGTTCAGCACCAGGTAGGCATGTTCTCCGTCTCCGACGCGGGCCCAGGCATTCAGGCGGTGGGCCATGGCCCATCCGGTCGATTCATCGCCCCGCTTTGTGAGGGACACCCTGGCCGCCTGAAGCCACTTCGGCGTCTCCCGATTTATGGTCTGTCCCGGGCAGAGTGCCACCAGCTGAGACAGGTGCCGGTGGTTTTTCTGGCCGATTTCCCCATATTCCTGTTCTTCCCGGTACTCTTTCACCTGACCGGAGGCTCCGATTAATACCGGAGACAAATGTTCCATCTGGCGTCTGGCTATGGCAGTGGTCTCATTGTCGATTCCCATGATGTCTGCTGCCCGCAGGAAGTTTTTGTGGTTCTCATAGATCATCTGCTGGTCGAAAGCGCAGCCAATGGTATGATAATAATTGGGATAGACACCATCAATGCACTGCTCCGGCGACGCCGACGGATAAGCCAGCAGTTCGTCCCCCTCCCGGACTACGGTTTTATTCAGAAACTGATCCATGCTTTCCAGTACCGGATAGACATGTTCCTTTAAAATCGTCTCATCCCGGGTAAAATCATAATAATCCCAAAATACCTGGGTGGTCAGTCCGCCGGTGCCCGGGCCGGAATGGCTGTTGGGACTGGGCGCGGAAATATCATAGGGCCACCCGCCGGTACCGATGGCCCAGCCATTTTTTCCGCTTCCAGCCGGTTCCATGGGCACATCATACTCGCCTTTCCGGTCCCCGTTTTGGATTTCCTCCAAATAGCGGTCCGCATTTTGCTCTGCCTTTTTGCGAAATGCCTCGTTCAGATCCACATAAGATGCAAACAATTCGGCCAGATCGGTGGAAAACGCATGCCAGTAATTCATTTGAATATTGATGTTGTGCCAGTATCCGGCGCTCCACGGGGAGGCATCGTACTGGTTCCAGATTCCCTGAAGATTTCCCGGAAGGGTTCCCTTTCTGGAAGAGGAAATCAAGAGGTAACGGCCATACTGGAAATACACCTCTTCCAGATAATGACTGTGCCGCCCTTCCCGATACTGCTTTAACAGCTGATCCGTCGGTATCCTTTCTTCCTCTTCCTGTCCGCTGCCCAGGGATACCGCCACCCGCTTAAAAAGCCGCTGATAATCCTCCACATGGCGCTTTCTCAATTCTTCAAAGGATTTCTGAGAGGCATCCATCAAAATGCGGGATACCTTTTCGTGGGGATGGGTATTGCCCTGAAGCTTCTTCGTCCGGTCTTCCTCCAGAAACACCGAAGGCCGCAGTTCATAATTGGTTCCCACTGCGATCAGCAGGAGAACACTGTCCGCCGCTTCCACCACCAGCCGGGCCCCTTCTGTCCGAAGGCTTCCTCCTTCTGTCTGCACCAGAATCTGGCCCTCATATTCCACCTGATAATATTCCATCTTTCCCCACAGAGTGATGCAGTTGTCCTCAGCCCGCACGTTTCCTGTCTTGCCCTGATGTTCTGCTTCCCCAAACGGGCGCAGATACGGCGTCCTGGCCTCCACCGCCAGCGACAGCGCCCCCTTTTGGGATGCCCAAAGGCGGATCACCGAAACCTTATCCGGATAGCTGCAAAAATATTCTCTCTGATACGTGATGCCATCTTTCTCATAACGGACATGGGCCGTGGCATCCTCCAGGACCAAATCCCTTTCGTAGTTCTTCACAGAATCCGGTAAATGGCCGATTTCAAGGCTGATTTCCGCGAAATTGTTTACCCCCGCGCGGAATGGATTGGCCAGGCTGTTTTCCGTCACCTGGATTCTCTCCGTATCGGTTCTCCCAAATATATTCAGCCCCATATAGCCGCACCCAAGAGGCAGGGACCACTGTTCCCAATCCGGGTCCTTGGCCGTTCTCTCCTCCGATTCCCGTCCCCGGTTGGGAGCCGGTTTGTCATACCATAAGCGAAGTACCTGTTCCATAAGAATTCTTACCTTTCATCCTTTCTTTTATTTTTGTCTTCATTTTTTTCATTCTATCTTACCTTTCGCTCCCCTTCCATGGATTATCATGGATTTTTCATTCATTTTTTTCTCATTTCTTCTCCCCATCGCTGAAATTCATGGTACAATTGCAGTAAATGGAACACTGCGCCGGACTTCTGTCCAGGATTCCGGCCGATGGAATGACAAATGCAGAAAGGAGAATGCTTACCATGAAAGTTTTATTGATCGGAGGCACCGGAAAGATCAGTATGGCCATTTCCAGGCAGCTTTTGAAAGAAGGGCATGAACTTTATTTAATTAACCGCGGTTCAAGAAATCACGAACTGGATCACATCGCGGATACATCCCCCGTCTACCTGACCGGTGATGTACATCGGGAGGAAGAGATGAACCGGCTGCTGGATGGCCTGCAGTTTGATGCAGTGGCGGATTTCATCGCTTTTGACCGTTCGGATCTGGAGCGGGATTATCGGCTGTTCCATGGAAAAACCCGCCAGTTTTTATTTATCAGTTCTGCCTCCGCTTACCAGAAACCCCTGGCTAATTACCGCATTACGGAAAGCACGCCTCTGGCCAATCCCTACTGGGAATATTCCAGAAAAAAGATCGAAGGGGAAGATTATCTGATGCATCTGTACCGCACCGAACAATTTCCCATCACCATCGTCCGCCCCAGCAGTACCTACGATGAGCGCAGCATCCCCACCGGAATCCATGGATCCAAGGGAAGCTTTTCCATCATAAAAAGAATTCTTTCCCATAAACCGGTGATCATCCACGGAGACGGCACCTCCCTTTGGACCATCACCCACAACTCTGACTTTGCCAGAGGATTCATCGGCCTTTTGGGCAATATCCATGCCATCGGAGAGACCGTGCATATTACCTCCGATGAGACTGTGACCTGGAACCAGATCTATGCCATCCTCGCCGACGCCCTGGGATGCCCGGATTTCAAGAGCGTCCACATATCCTCCGAGTTCCTGGCCGCCTGCGGCAAACAGTATGATATGGAAGGTGCCCTTTTGGGAGACAAGGCCAACTCGGTCGTCTTTGACAATTCCAAATTAAAGCAGCTGGTTCCTGGCTTCACCGCGGTCAAACGCGCCGATCAGGGAATCCGCGAAACCGTACAGTACATTCTCTCCCATCCGGAATGTCAGGTGGAAGATCCGGAATTTGACATCTGGTGTGACAAAGTAATCGCCGCCAGAGAAGCAGCCTTGGCCTCGTTGCTGTAAACGGGATACTATTCCCTTTTTATGCAAGCCGACTGCCGTTTTTTTGACTGACCGTTCAAGATACAAAAGGGGATATTGCAAAATTCACATAGACACAAAAATATAATTTTCTGTGCAGTGTGAACTTTACAGCATCCCCTTTCATTATTTTCCTCATTCACTTTTTGATCTTTTCCATTGATCCCAGACAATCCCCTCAGCCATTCGCCGTCCCATTGGCCCGTTCCACATTGACCGATTTTCCTTTGATTTTACTCTTTTTCATGGCTTTGATAATCGCCCCCACCTGACCTCTGGGCACATCCACAAAGGTGTAGCGGTCATACATATCAATGCTTCCGATCATTTTTCCCGGGATTCCGGATTCTCCGGCGATGGCGCCGACGATATCCCCCGGACGTATGCCCTGCTTCTTTCCGATGTTGATAAACAGGCGGGTCATACCGGATTCCGCTCCCCGTCCGCTTCTGCGGCCGCGGCCTCGGCCTTCCTCCCACTGTTCGGGCGCATAGATTTCTTCAATCTCTTCTGATTCTTCTCCCAGGATATCCTTCAAAAATGCAGCAGCCAGCTCCAAAGAGGAATATTCCTCCTCATTAATCTTTTCTTCAATGGCCTGTACCAGACTCCCCAGATCTTCTTCCTCTATGATCTTGCCCATCCGGGTGAGAATATTGTCAATCTTAATTTTTGTCACATCATTGACCGACGGAATCTGGCGTTCGTGGATCTTCGTCTTACAATAGCGCTGAATATCCTTCAGCTTGTAAATTTCTCTTCCGACCACCAGGCTGAAGGCCATGCCTTCCCGTCCGGCACGGCCAGTACGCCCGATCCGGTGGACATAATATTCCTCGTCCTGGGGAATATCGTAATTGAAGACTGCTTCCACATCATCCACATCGATTCCTCTGGCCGCCACATCCGTAGCCACCAGGATTTCCGTCTTTCCATTGCGGAATCCCGCCATCACCCGGTCTCGCTGGGACTGCTTCAGATCGCCGTGCAGGCCTTCGGCAAAATAGCCGCGTCCCTGCAGCTCATTGACCAGCTCATCCACCATCTTTTTCGTATTGCAGAATACCAGGGACAATTTGGGATTGTACATGTCCAGCAGACGAGACAGCACCTCCGCCTTATTTTTCTGACGAACCATATAATAATACTGCCCGATCTTCGGTACCGTCAGTTCCTTTTTCAGCACCCGCACCAGCACCGGATCTTTCTGAAAATTCTTTGCAATATTCATGATGGCTTCCGGCATGGTGGCCGAAAACAATACGGTCTGCCGCTCCTCGGACACCGATGCCAAAATGGTCTCAATATCTTCCACAAATCCCATATTCAGCATCTCATCGGCCTCATCCAAAATCACCGTATGCACATGATCCAGCTTAATGGTCTTTCTTCGCATATGATCCATCACACGGCCCGGTGTTCCGATGATGATCTGGACGCCGCCCTTTAAGCTTCGGATCTGTTTTACGATATCCTGTCCGCCATAGATGGGCAGAATTTTAATGCCGTGCATGTATTTTGCCAGCTTCCGTATCTCATCGGCCACCTGGATCGCCAGCTCCCTTGTGGGGCATAAAATCAGAGCCTGCATCTTTTTATTCTTCGGATCAATTTTCTCCAAAAGCGGAAGGCCAAACGCCGCCGTCTTTCCCGTCCCCGTCTGTGCCTGCCCGATCACATCCCGTCCTTCCAATTCCACAGGAATCGCCTGCGCCTGAATCGGAGATGCCGCTTCAAATCCCATATCTGCCACTGCACGCATCAATGCGTCCTGCAGACCCAACTCATCAAATCTCAGTTCTTCCATTCAAACTCCTATCTTTCCATTCACTCTTGGAAACCGAAAAAGAGCATCCAACCGCAGTCGGACACCCTTTTTCTTCCAGTTTCCCTTGTATCTGCAGCCCATGGCTGCCGTTTTCCCTGTGCATTTCCAAATCATCTGCACAGATTGTCATTTCGATTTCATCCTTTTTGACAGCTTTACAAGTATAGCAGATGCCGTTTGTCCTGTCAATTCCTTCTGCAAGAAATCCGCGGCAGTCTCACACCTCTCTCCTCGTAAACCCATCATACGCCGTCAGCAAAAATACCGCCATATAAACCGCCAGAATCACGATGGACGACGTCAGATCCTGGTTTGGAAAGATTCCATTTCCCTGGGCGATGCTGTTCAGATCCGTATTGGCAAAGAGGATGTATCTGCCCCAGTCGCAGCCCAGCATTGCCAAAATCTGGATCAGCATGCTTCCGCCCATCAGAGCCGCCACACCGATTCCGATGGAGACGGCGGAGCTGCGAAGCAGGGAGGAGATCATAAAGGCCATGGTCATCATGACCAGCAAATTGATTCCCTGATAAAAATAGGATTTCAGCACATAGAAAACCGCGTTTCCCTGAGAGACCACGCCGTCATGAACGGACAGCATCGGTGTATTCCACCCTTCTGCTCCAAACAGGATCAGATCCGTCACCCCGCTCACCGCGAAGATTCCAAATATCAGGACGACGGAGACCAGGATCAGCGTCAGATATTTGCTGATGATGATCTTGCTTCGCTTCACCGGATTGATCAGCAGAAACTTGATGGTGCCGTTGGAAAATTCGTTGGCTACGCAGCCGCCTGCCAGCACGATCATCACCACGCTGGCCAGCACCACAATCATGGCTCCCTGTGTCCAGGTATTGAAAAACAGATCGCTGGTGTGGCCATTTTCATCCATATAGTTTTCCAAGCCATTTTCCAGTCGGTATTCCTCCAGGGCCAGCGGATCGGTGATTTCACTCATCCTCTCCTCGCTGATATTGGCCCCGGCAGCGATCTGTGCCTCCATCTCTGCCAGCTGTTCTTTCATGGAACCGATGCTTCTCGCGCAATCCTCCCTCCAGTCGCCGCTTTCCGGGTCGATCTGGTGCTCCTTCATATAATTCCAGTAATAGGATTTGGCCTCCAGCATCTTTGGATCGTTCACCGTATCGCTTAAGTAATCCAGCCATTCTTCCACATACCCGTCCCAGTCATCGGCCAAAATCAGCGCTTTTGCCGTTTCCAGCCGGTTGTTCCACTCGTTTTTTTCCTCCTCTGTCATCTGATCTTCCTGATACAAAAGAGGTGCCTGAAACTCCTGGAACACATCCTGTATTGCATCGGTCTGCCACTGGCCGTAATACCATTCCTTTTGGCTGTCCCGCATGAATTCATACATGGAGACGTCCACCTCGTATCCAGAAGGTTTGCTGATGGTCAAATATTCCAGTTCGGAGGTTTCATCCACAGCGATCCTGGAATCATATTCATACCGGCTGTTGATGAACATCAGCCCGGCAAATCCGATGACAAACAGCGCCACCAGTACCAGCATGATATATGTGCTGACCTTTGAAAATATTTTAATCCATTCGTTTTTGATCAGTTTAAGCAATTTGGCCGTCCCCCTTTGTCAGTTCTATAAAGGCATCCTCCAGTTTCTGCCCTTCCACCGGAGCCACGGTATACAGTTCGATACCATTCAGAATCAATTTTCGGTTGATTTCCGGCAGTATGGATTCGTTTCCGGCCTCCAGTAAAATCTCCAGATGACCGGGATCAGTCTCAATCACCGATGCCGCCTGGAATCCGGAGATGATCTGACCTGCCTTCTCGGAGTCGCTGACATGATAGCGGTACCGGCCGCCGGTCACACTCGTATCCTGGACCAATGCTTCCACCGATGTCACCTGGACCAGTTTTCCGTTTACAATGATGCCGACGCGGTCGCACATCAGCTGCATCTCACTCATCAAATGGCTGGAAACCATGACGCAGATCTGTTCTTTGTGGGCGATACTGCGCAGAATATCGCGAAGTCCGCGGATACCGGCCGGATCCAGTCCATTGGTCGGCTCATCCAGGATCAATACCTTTGGGTGATGCAGAAGCGCCTGGGCCACACCGAGACGCTGGCGCATCCCCAGCGAATAGCGGGATATTTTTTCATGAATCCGGTTGGTGAGTCCCACCAGTTCCACCACTTCCCGGATGCGCTCTTCTGTCACGCCCTTTCGCATTCTGGCATACTGTCTCAGGTTCTGCATTCCTGTCATGTATTTATACATCTCGGGATTCTCCACGATCCCTCCCACATTTGCCATGGCTTTTTCAAATTTCTTCTCCACATCGGCGCCGCAGATGGTGATATGTCCCTCATCGATCCGAATCAGGCCCACTGCCATTTTGATCGTGGTTGTTTTACCCGCCCCGTTCGGCCCGAGGAATCCGAAGACCTCGCCCGCATACGTTTCCAGACATAGATCATCCACCACTTTTCTTTTTCCAAACCACTTACTGACATGCTCGATTTTAATGGCCACAGTTTTATCGTAATTTCTTTCCTTTTCCATCTTGCCCTCCTCATGATTCTTGATCCGGCGCTGCCGTCCCTGCCAATTCATAGGAACTGGAAATACTGGTAATCTTCCATCCATCGCTTTCCTGCGTCATCTGCAGCGCAAGGTCATACCGCCTGCTTTCGCTGGCCGTTCCATCTCCTGCCTCCCCGGCCTCATACCAGCCTGCCTCCAGACCATAGATGGAATACGAGTACACCTGGCTGCTGCCTTCCAGTGTCACCTCATACGATACGCTCACACTGGCCGCGCGGGGGCCGCTTTTGCTGATTTCAATATCATTGATGCGGTCCGCGTAATCATCCAGCTGCTCAAACTCTCCATTTTGGACATAGTCCAGATAGCTTTCCATATTTCTCTTGGATACGCCGTTCATCACATTGCCGCTGTCTTTCCAGTATTCTGTCAGAAGCAGCCGCGTCTGTTCCATACGGGCTTTCGGTTCCAGCTGATTATTTTCCTTCACTTTTTCCAGATATTCTCTTGTCATCTGTTCAATTTCCGGTTTTGAACTTTTAAATTGGTACTGGTCGATCTGTATAAAAATCACCAGCCCTGCCAGGATAACCGCCGCCAAAACCAGCCCCCTGTTTGCACGCTTCCAAAAACGCTTCATTCCGTTCCTCCTTTTCCATATTCCCCTTTATTGAGGATCTTTCCTTTTTCGTTTTTCAGTATACCAAAGCTTTTGTTCCAAAATCCTGTCGCAAATCTTACAAGAAACTGGGAATAAAATGAAACTTTTCTTACATCCCCAAGAACCGCCATCGGGATGCAAAGATAGTCCATTGTATGGCTCCATGATTTTGTTAAAATGAAGACAGTGGGAACTCTGATATTCCACCGAAAAAGACGTCCCTGTCAGATCTGACTGCAACCTCCTTAAAATCCCGACAAGCGATCTCTTCACAGCAGTCCGTCTGATCATACGTCTTTTTCTTTTACCGCTCGGCACTTTTTTGATTTGTTTTGATAGGAGCATTTGATGATGAAAAAGCAATCACTACATTTCCCGTCATCCGGACACAGCGCTCACAAAGCCATGCCTTTTTCCAATCCCCTGTTTGATTCGGAGGCTTTGAAGCGCCTGATCGTTCCCCTGGTGATTGAACAGATCCTGGCTGTCACCGTGGGCATGGCCGATATTATCATGGTATCCCAGGTGGGTCAGCATGCCACCAGCGGCGTTTCTTTAGTGGATACCATATCCAATCTGCTGATCCAGGTCTTTTCCGCCCTGGCCACAGGAGGCGCCGTCATCTCTTCCCGTTATGTGGGAAAGGGACGCCATGAGGACGCCTGCCGTGCCGCTAACCAGCTTCTTTTGTCCATCGGCGCCATGGGAATTCTCATCATGGCAGTCTCCCTCATCGGCAATGGATGGATTTTGGCCACCATATACGGAAAAGTGGATGCCAGCGTGATGGAAGCAGCGGAAACTTATTTTTATATCACCGCCTGCTCCTATCCGTTTCTGGCCATTTACAATGGCTGTGCCGCTCTCTGCCGCTCCATGGGAGATTCCAAGGTTTCCATGAAAACCTCTCTTCTCATGAATGCCATCAATGTGGTCGGCAATGCCACCCTCGTACTGGGATTTCACATGGGTGTGGCCGGTGTGGCATACCCTACACTGGTTTCCCGTATCGTGGCTGCCGTGATTATGGTGGCTGTAGTGCATAACCAAAAACGGCCCATCCATATTGATGCTCATTTTCGTCTGGGTTTTGACTGGAAACTAATCAAAGAAATTTTAAGCATCGGCATTCCCACTGGACTGGACGGCAGTCTCTTTCAGATCGGAAAATTGCTGGTGGCAAGTCTGGTTTCCACCTTTGGCACAGCCTCCATCGCCGCCAATGCAGTCGGAAATACTCTGGCTTCCTTTGAAGTCATACCGGGAAGCGCCATTGGCCTGGCCATGATCACCGTCGTCGGCCAGACGCTGGGTGCCAATGAAACGGAGCAGGCCAAGTACTATACCAAAAAATTAATGTACATCATCTATATCAGTATGGGCATTCTGAATCTGGCGCTGGTATTTTTGTGCAACCCCATCCTGACCCTCTATAATCTGGAGCCGGATGCCTTTTCCATGGCGCGCTTTGTGGTACTGCTCCACGGTATCTGCGGAGCCTTTCTCTGGCCCATTGCCTTTGCCCTTCCCAACGCTCTGCGGGCAGGCGGCGATGTCCGTTTTATCATGATTGTATCCATCGCCTCCATGTGGACCTTCCGCATCGGATTTTCCTATCTGCTGGGACAGTTTTTCCAGCTTGGCCTGGCAGGCGTGTGGATCGCTATGGTCATCGACTGGGTCTGCAGAAGCAGCTTTTTCCTTCGCCGTTTTATCAGCGGAAAATGGATTCACAATATCTGACCCGACTGCCGACAAAAGAAAGCTCCGGATGCACCTGATCGCATTTCGCGTTTCCTGTACATCCGGGGCTTTCTCTTTTTTTGTTCTATTCTGTTTTTATCCTGTTTTCGGCCTGAATCGGAGCCGACTTCACCGCAGAATCTTCTCCAGAGCGTCAAACAGCTGATCCATCTGGGCATCGGTACCGATGGTAATGCGCAGATAATTGTAAATTCTCGGCTTGTCAAAGTAGCGGACATAGATGTCTTTCTTTTTCAGTGCCTCGTAAATCTCTCTGGCCGGTTTCGTTTTATGGGAAGCAAAGACGAAATTCGCCTCGGATTTCGGGAAAGAAAATCCCAGCTCCGCCAGCCGCTTCTGCGTCCTCTCCCTGGTGGCCACCACCTTTTGAACCGTATGTTTCAGATAGTCCTGATCCGCTGCCGCTGCCGCTCCCGCCATCTGCGACGGCAGATTCATGGTGTAGGAGTTGAAGGAATATTTGATATCCTTCATGGCCTTGATCAGTTCCCTGGAGCCAAACGCGTATCCGATCCGCATCCCGGCCATGGCGCGGGATTTGGAAAAGGTCTGCACCACCAAAAGATTCTCAAACTCGTCCAAAAGTTCTTTTGCCGACGGCTTCTCGGAAAAATCAATGTAGGCCTCATCCACAATGACGATGACATCCTGGTTATGGCGCAGGATATCCCGAATAAAATCCAGATCTTCGGCGATGGCCGTGGGCGCATTGGGATTGGGGAAAATCACGCCGCCATTTTCTCTGTAATAATCTTCCTTTCCGATGTGAAATGTTCCATCCAGCGGAACTTTTTCATAGGGGATGCGGAATAATTCTGCCCACACATCGTAAAAGGAATAGGTGATGTCGGGAAACAGAATCGGCTTTTCCCCCTGGAAAAATGTCATAAACGCCATGGCCAGCACATCGTCGGAACCGACCCCCACAAAGATCTGATCTTCTTCCACACCGTATGCCGCCG
The DNA here is from genome assembly GCA_018710785.1 of Candidatus Fimimorpha excrementavium. Taxonomy (GTDB): domain Bacteria; phylum Bacillota; class Clostridia; order Lachnospirales; family Lachnospiraceae; genus Fimimorpha; species Fimimorpha excrementavium. Next base: position 6,258 of record DVJD01000094.1, on the reverse strand, counting down.
AAAGCGCTTTTACCAGCGGCAGCGCCTCGGTGTCCGGATACAGGCGAAGCGTATCCGCATCCAAGGCACGCATCGCCTGTTCCACAGAGGGAGAGGGCGGGTAAGGGCATTCATTGGTATTCAGTTTAATCACCGGACGCTTGGGCTGCTCTCCCGGAGTATAGGGCACCACCCGCCGGATTTTATCCTCCCACGCTTTCATATTCGTCCTCCTGTCAGCTTATTTCTTTCCATCTGTGTCTAAACTGCCCTTTCTCGCTTACGGAATCAAATGATAATCTTCTGCCAGTTTCTTAAATCCCGGCAGGGAATTTTTGATCGTATCATAGGAAACGCAGTAGGAAATCCGCACATAGCCCGGGCAGGCAAAGCTGCTTCCCGGCACCACCAAGATGTGATACTTTTTGGCGGCCTCGCAAAATTCCTTTTCATCTTCCACCGGAGATTTGACAAACAGGTAGAAGGCTCCCTGGGGCTTGATGCAGGTGAAACCATACTCTTTCAGGGAAGAATAAAGAAGCATGCGGTTTTTGTCATAGGCTTCCACATCCACTTTGGCATCCAGGCAGTGCATGATCACTCTCTGCATCAGAGACGGCGCATTGACGCTGCCCAGCACACGGTTTGCGATGGTCATGGCCGCGATCACCTGGCTGCTGTCTTCCAGCTCGTCCGGAATCACCACGTAGCCGATCCGCTCACCCGGCAGGGAAAGGGACTTGCTGTAGGAATATCCCACAATGGTATTGGCATAATACTTGGTCAGATACGGCACGGTCACTCCGTCATAGACCAGTTCCCGGTACGGTTCATCAGAAATCAGGACGATGGCATGGCCGAATTCCTTCTGCTTGCGTTCCAGGATGTCAGCCAGCTTTTTGATGGTATCCTCGGAATATACCACCCCTGTGGGATTGTGTGGTGAATTGATGATGACTGCCTTCGTCTTTTCCGTGATCTTCTCCTCAAACTCCGTCAGATTCGGCTGGAAGGTTTCTGTATTCGGAGAAATCACCACCAGGACGCCGTCATAATTTCTGACATAAGATCCGTATTCCACAAAATAAGGGGCAAAGGTAATGACCTCATCTCCCGGATTTAAAAGCGCCTTTAAGGTGATGTTCAGCCCACTGGCCGCTCCCACCGTCATAATCAGGTTTTTGGCCGCAAAAGATGTTTGAAACCGTTTGTTCAGAGAATCGGCGATGGCCTGGCGCACATCTTCAAACCCCGCATTGCTCATATATCCGTGGACCAGTAAAGGCGGCTCATGCTCCAGGATATCGTAAATCGCCTCCTTCACTTCCTTCGGCGCCGGAACACTGGGATTTCCCAGGCTGAAATCATATACATTTTCTTCCCCGTAGATGGCCGCCATCCGTTTTCCCTCTTCAAACATGGCGCGTATGGCGGAATTGTTTTCCAACAGCGGTTTCATTTTTTCGGATACCAACATCGTTTTTTCCTCCTTTTTATGGCGTAATCAGCCTTTCGCTTTATTACGCTGACAAATTGAAGTTATTATAACACAAATTGCGGTCATTGCCAAGATTCCAAATAAAACTCCCGAAGAATCGATACATACATCGCGCAGCTGCGGAGATCTGCCATCGCTGAAGGTCTGGTGAAACTCATCCGACACCGCGTACAGGGTACCGATTCCCCAGCTGAACAGCCCCCGAATCCATCTGTTCCAGGCAAAGGTTCCTGCCAGTCCTGTCAAAAGAAGTCCCAGCACCGCGTATTCTGAAAAATGGGCTCCTTTTCTCACAAAAAAGCTGAGCTGATTCAAAAATGCCTGCTGATCCGTCTCCGGCAGCCGATCCAGATCCGGACGGATCAGATGGGCGATAAAATCGGTGATCCCTCCGCTCAGGCTGGAAGATTCCTCCGCATTCTGCGCGGAAAAGAAAAAAATCACTCCCATCCAAAGCACGGTCAGCAAAATCCATACCGCTCTGCGCCTGCTGTTTCGTGTGTACGTATCCATTCTCAGCGGATTTCCTTCAGATAGCGTCCCAGGGCATCCTGCCATGCGGGAAGACGGTGGAATCCGTTGGCTTCCAGCTTATCTTTGCTCATGCGGCTGTTGTGAGGACGCTTTGCCTTGGCCGGAAACGCATTGGAATCCACCGGTGTCACCTTCACCTGATCCATGCCTGCCTGGCGGAAGATCTCGCAGGCAAACTCATACCAACTGCAAAGCCCTTCGTTTGTGGCATGATAACGGCCGTATTTTTCCGTCTGAACCATATCCACCAAAAGCACGGCCAGGTCCTCTGTGTACGTCGGAGATCCGATCTGATCATTGACCACGCTGACGGCTCCCCGCTCTTCTCCCAGACGAAGCATGGTCTTAATAAAGTTCTTTCCATTGACGCCGAAGACCCATGCGATGCGTACGATAAAGTATTTCTCCAGGTTCTGCTCCACGGCCAATTCACCTTCGTATTTTGTCTGGCCGTAAACATTCAGCGGATGGCGCTCATCGTCCGGCTCCCACGGACGCTCTCCCTCACCGTCAAACACATAGTCTGTGCTGATATAAACCATCTTGATGTCCAGTTTTCTGCAGACTTTGGCGATATGTTCCGTCCCGTCGGCATTTACCCTGCGGCAGATCTCCACATTGTCCTCCGCTGCATCCACTGCCGTATAGGCGGCACAGTGAATCACCGCATCCACCTTGGCATCCGTGATGACACGGTCCACAGCCTGCGCGTCGGTGATATCCATTTCCTCCACATCCACACCGACGGCTTCGATCCCGCGCTTTTCACATTCCTTTACCACATCATGGCCCAGCTGGCCCTTTACGCCTGTCACCAATACTCTCATTCTTTTCCCTCACATTCTGCCGCTTTTCGCAGCGTTTTTCCTCAAACAATACGCCAATCCGGCATTCCTTCATGCTGATTCACTTTCTCAATGCCTGCCGGTAATACAGATAAAAGGGCATCGCAAACCAACGCTTACAACACCCTTCTCCCATCATCGCCCTTTTATCCGGATCGGATTATTTTTCCAGGCGTTTTCCATACATCTTTTCAAAATAGTTGGCATATTCGCCGCTTAAGATATTCTGCCACCATTCCTTATTGTCCAGATACCACTGAATCGTCTGAACAATACCAGTATCAAAGGTATACTGCGGTTTCCAGCCCAGCTCGGTTTCCAGCTTCTTCGGGTCGATGGCGTATCTTCTGTCATGTCCCGGTCTGTCGGTCACATATTTGATCAGGGATTCCGGCTTATCCAGTGCCTTCAGAACCGTCTTAACCACTTCCAGGTTGGTTCTCTCATTGTGGCCGCCCACATTGTAGACTTCACCGACTCTTCCCTTTCTCACGATCAGATCAATGGCTGTACAGTGATCCAACACGTGAAGCCAGTCTCTGACATTTTCTCCCTTTCCATAAACAGGAAGCTCCTCGTCCGCCAGCGCGCGGCTGATCATAAGCGGAATCAGCTTCTCCGGGAACTGATACGGGCCGTAGTTATTGGAACATCTGGAAATCGTCACAGGCAGGCCGAAGGTACGGTAATATGCCATGACAAACAGATCCGCGCTTGCCTTGGAAGAAGAATACGGACTGGATGTGTGCAGCGGTGTCTCTTCTGTAAAGAACAGATCCGGACGATCCAGAGGAAGATCACCATATACCTCATCGGTGGATACCTGATGATATCTCTTCACACCGTACTTTCTGGAAGCATCCAGAAGGGTGACGGTGCCCAGCACATTGGAATGCACAAACAGTTCCGGATTTGTGATGGAACGGTCCACATGGCTCTCTGCGGCAAAATTGATCACAACATCGAATTTTTCCTTTTCAAACAGATCCATGATAAAATCTCTGTCCGCGATGTCGCCTTTATAGAACTTATAATTGGGCTTGTCCTCCACCGGCTTTAAGGTTTCCAGATTACCGGCATAGGTCAGCAGATCCAGATTGACAATCATATCCTCCGGATACTTATTTACCATATAGTGGACAAAATTACCGCCGATGAAACCGGCTCCGCCTGTTACTAAAATCTTCATAATCGATTGTTTCCTCCATTTTTTCGATCCATTTCCGCATCTGCTGCGAACCTGGACGAATCTTACTTATTGTCAATATATTTTCCATCCATGATATCTTTCAAATAAGCGCCGTACTGGTTCTTTTTATAGATCTCATAAACTTCCTGCAGCTGCTCTTTGCTGATCCAGCCATTCAGATATGCAATCTCTTCCAGGCAGGCAATCTTTCTGTGCTGATGCTGCTCCACGGTCTTTACAAAATTGGTGGCATCCACAAGGGACTCATGGGTTCCCGTATCCAGCCATGTGAATCCCTGACCCAAAAGCGTCACTTCCAGCTCACCGTTCTCCAGATAAATCTTATTCAGATCCGTGATTTCCAGTTCCCCGCGGGCCGACGGCTTCAGACCCTTGGCATATTCCACCACGCGGTTGTCATAAAAGTAAAGTCCGGTCACGCAGTAATTGCTCTTCGGATGCTGCGGTTTCTCTTCCAGAGAAATGGCCTTTCCATTTTCATCAAATTCAACGATTCCGAAACGCTCCGGATCATCCACATAATATCCGAATACGGTGGCTCCGCTTTCCTTTGCCGCGGCGGCCTGAAGACGTTTCTTCAAACCATGTCCATGGAAAATATTATCGCCAAGTACCATTGCCACAGAATCGTCACCAATGAAGTCTGCACCAATGATAAATGCCTGTGCAAGTCCGTCCGGGCTTGGCTGTACGGCATATGTCAGATTGACGCCGAACTGATGTCCATCGCCGAGAAGCGCCTCAAACCGGGGCGTATCAAGCGGCGTGGAGATAATCAAAATATCCTGAATCCCTGCCTCCATCAGTACAGACAGCGGATAGTAAATCATGGGCTTATCATAGATGGGCAGCAATTGTTTGGATGTAACCTTGGTCAGGGGATAAAGACGTGTTCCGCTTCCTCCCGCTAGTATAATACCTTTCATCTGAACCTCTCATTCCTGCAGCCGGACGGCCGCATGTTTCAATGGCCGGAATCTGCCGTTTGGGCAGAGTCCACCCTTTATTGTTGTTCAGTATAGCATACCCGGTCTATAATTTCAATGTTTTTGTTGATTTTTCACAGCTTATCCACAAAAATCGGCCTGTATTCCGCCATGCCGGACGGTCTTTTCGAAAATTGAACGCAGAAATGAGCCGGAATCCATCCCACGCACAGATTCCGGCCGCCCGAAGCCAACAAAGAGAACCTTTGCGGCTTCTTCAAATGATCGTACAGAAAAAACAGAAATGAACCGGCGCCCTGCCTGCTTCTTTTTCGGAAAAGCAGCCATCATGATGTATCTTTTTTATACCATAATCGGCAGATTTGTACAAGAAAAAAGCAGCGGATTTTTGTGAAATCTGCCGCTTTTCTCTTATTTGTATCACCTTATTATTCTAACTGTGTAACAATCTCGTCTGCCTTTCCCTCTGCCGCTGACTCGTCTTCCAAATCTTCTCCATCATATTCCGAAACAGCCTGATCAATCAGCTCCCAGATTTCCTCTCTTCCCGCCTTGGTCTCCGCTGAAAACGGAATCAGGATTCCATCCTTCTTCATGCCAAGTCCGGTCCGTACGGCTTTCACCTGCTTTGCGATCTGGCTTCTCTTAATCTTATCCAGCTTTGTGGCAATCACCACCGGTGAAAATCCCTGCTCCACAATCCACTCATACATCTGCCTGTCATTGGCAGAAGGATCATGCCGGATATCCACCAGCAAAAACACATACCGCAGCTGCCTGGACAGGTGAAGATACCGCTCAATCATCTTTCCCCACTTGGCCTTCACCTCTTCCGACACCTTCGCATAGCCATACCCCGGCAGATCCACATAATAAAACGCATCATTGATATGATAGAAATTAATCGTCTGCGTTTTCCCCGGCTGGGACGACGTCCGCGCATATGCCTTTCGATTCATCAGCGCATTGATCAGCGAAGACTTCCCCACATTGGACTTTCCCGCAAACGCAAACTCCGGCTGCCCCGTCTCCGGCAATCGGCTCGTAATCCCGCACACAATATCCAAACTCACATTCCGAATAACCATCCCATCCTCCTCTCATCTCACATCCACACTTCTTTCAGAAGCAATTCCACTCCCCAGCCTCTCACAGACCGGAGGGAACGAAGGGATCCTCTGAAGGGTTTTGGAAACCGCCGGTACTTGATTCTTCCAGGCCGTCCGGCCGCCGAAGAATCTTAGT
>DVJD01000093.1 GCA_018710785.1 Candidatus Fimimorpha excrementavium | reverse complement strand
GATGCCGGAAGCAGGGAGGAATCAGCCAGCATTCCAAAGAACAATCTTTAATTTCCAAAGAGCATTCCTAACTGAGAGCATTGTCGCATAAACGGTAGAAAACTGCAAGGTACGCACTATCTACCGTTTACGTTCAAACAGTTGTTTTGCAAACGGAGGAAGCGTTATTTTTACAGAGACGGCATTGGCTCATCCGGAAGGAGTACATGCAATCTTTAAGATGGCAGATGCATTGAAACAGAACGGGAAAAAGGTGATTGTACATCAGTCCAGTATCCGAATCCTGAGAAGCAGGGAGAAAGACATTTTCGGAAAATCGGATCCGGAGATTACGGGAAGGCTGCAGATGTTGGAAGGTTTGATAGGGTTAAATCTGATGGAACTCAGGGGAGAACCGGATGATGCAATGACACCGGCGGATACACAGATTTTACGTTACTGTACCAAGCAGTTCAGGTACAAAAAATGTATGATTGTCACGCAGAATGAGGAATTTGCCAAAGAGATTGACAACTATCAGAAATTCTGCAGCATTGCACAGATTCCGGTGACAATCCGGGCAGCAAAGGTAGACTCGCAGGGGTATTTAAGAATGTATCGAAGCTGATACAGAGTCTGGAAACAGACGGACATACAGCAATGGGGAATGGAACACAATCTGTCGGCCGCAAGGAACGATGCGGCCGACATGAGTGATTTGGGAAAGGAGATTTTTCGGCATGAGATATGAAAATCAGAATGCTTATTTTGCAGCCACCAATTATGTCTTTTTTGATGATACGGCATTAAAAAAACAATCCATACAATCGTGTATTGATATGATGCTGAGCGGATTGTACCATTCGGATTATAAAATTCTGATACACAGGAGAGTTATGGATATCTTAACATGCGCCAGCAAAAACAGCAGTTCAGAGGAAGGCTGTAAAGCGGCTGCGACCATTCGGTATTTGGATCAACTGATTCAGATAGGATTTGTCAAGATCGTAGGAGGAAAAGGAAATTCCCTCACGCGTGTCGAAGATTTGATTTTGCAGTATATAAGAAAGAATCAGCCGGATCAGCCGGTATTGGTGGTTACGCAAAGACCTGGCGTCGCGTTTCGTATTATGAAAAAAGATAACAGAAACAATCAAATAAAAGTAAGACGTATTACGGATCAGGGTTACCTCGGAAAATTTGTTGCACAGCAGCCGTTCCATGATGGAGTAGGCGCCTTTTTTGGGAGAAAGTGGAGACGCTTTACAGGGATGATAAAGGGAAAAACCGGATTGGTTCTGCTGAAATTGAAAGGAGAAAATACATTTTAATTTAAGAGGGGTGAAAAGGCAGAAAACGATTCCGATCGTGTTTTGGCTTTAACCAGACTGGTCTGCTATACTGGATCTATATTCGAAAGATGTGGGATATGGATCCAGGTACTTCTTAATCTTAAGCCGTATGCTGCTTAGAACTATGGGAATTTATGGAGGTGTTGTTTTTATGATTAAGGCACATGCATTGTATGAAGTTTCTGACTGGGAAGAAATTTCCAATCATTCAGAAGATTCGAATTATTTGGAAAATTTAATCAGGAATCGACAGAACATTGTCATCTGTTCGGTGAAGGATGAATCGGAAATACCAAAGGCAGTGGAAGAGATGGCATCCCGTCTGCTTGAGAACCATGCGGTCATGGAAGATGTCATTCATACGCTGAGAAAAAATTTTATCGAGAAGAAGGAAGACTTTTCTCTTCCAATGGAAGAGAAAACATGGGAAGAGAAAAACATGGTATACGAACTGCTCAGAGATATGTATGGCGTTATCTCATGTATTACCTTTTCCAGCGACGGCATCCTGCACGGGAAACTGGTCATGACGCCGCGGGCGCAGAAGTTTATCAACGGAGAATATATGGAGATTGCGGCGTACCAGAGAGTGAAAAAGATCGTCGAAGCGCTTTCCGAAAAGTACCGGAAAGAATGTAAGATTTATCGAAATGTGCTGGTATCCACGAGAGACGGGATATTGAAGAATGAATTTGATATGGTTATTTTATTTGACAATATGTTTTATATAGTCGAAGTAAAATCAGGGAAAAATTTTCGGGATTTTGAAAAATACAGGGAACTGGGAAAGGAATACCGGGTGGTCCCGGAACGGTTTCTTTTGCTTGACAGCTGTATAACAGAAGAGCGTGCGGCGATGATCCATTATTTTTTGGAATATTATGCGTCGAATCTAAACCCTGCCTCACTGCAGGAGAAGATAGAAACCATGATTGAAAAGGATCAAAGGGAGGGATTGGAATGATTACATATACAAAATTAAACGATCCAAAAGAGTACAGAAGCCACCTGACAGAGACAGAAACACTCCTGCGGTCCGCAGATGAGAAATTTTCGGTATCGTATCGGGATAAAATCCGGCACACGTTTGTAGACAGCACAAAGATCGTCTGGGACAAGGAGGTGGATAGGATAGATCCGATTGATCAGGTCATAGTCGAAGAAATCGCCCGCTCCAAGTATCTGACCGCCGTTCAGATTCAAGCATGGATGATGCTTCGGGGGATATGGGGGGACAGGCAGGAACTATATGATCGGATGGGACGTCTGGTCAAAACCCGTATCATCCAGGAAAAGACAATCACAGAACCGCAGTCTTTCGATCTCAGGTTTTATGAACTGGATTACTGGGGATATCAACTGTCTCTTAAAAAAGGAATCGTATTTCATAGAGGGAATCATTATTTATCCTATAAAACGCAGTGTGAGAATGACTGTGTTGCCACACCGGCGGATGCCAAACGAATCCTTCAGGGAAACCAGATTGCCCTCGGACTTCTGGCAGGCGGAGCAGAATCAAAGCGTTTCGGTCTCATGGAAACCATGAGACCGGAAACCGGAGAACGATTTCATCATGACTGTATTCTGCGAACGACGGCGAATGTAAAGGTGGATGAAGCATCTGTGCTGGCATATGAAGTCGTCAGAAATACAGACGAATCTTATGAAAAACTGGCGGATAAAGTAGAGCGGTACGATCTGCTTCTGCAGAATAAAAAATATCTTCAAAGTAATTATCATGGAGATTTGGTGTACCCGCAGCTCATTATTTGCGGGGAATCGCTGGGACATAACATAAAAATTGCCAATTATTTGGAAAGCAGAGGCATATGGAGCGAAGAGGATCCGGTGCTGTTTACAGACGACAGGCTGAACCGAAACGATCCTCTGCGTTCGATTTACGCGATTCGGGAAGGAAAGAAAATTCGAAGATATGCACTGCCTGGCATTGAAAAATCAGGTCTTCTTAAAAGGTCACTTTTTCTTTCCGATTGAACCATCGAAAAAGATGCTTCTATCCAGTAAAATTTGTAGTATCCGATGAGAAACGGATACTACATTTTTACGATTGGGAGGAAATGCCATGAGCCGAGAAAAAATTGAAATCAAAAAAACAAAAGACGCGCTTCATTTTTACCTGATTATGGACAGAAGAAGTTATTACCTGTTTACCCAGAAATTTACCAAAGATGTTTACCGCTATTTCCGATATCAAAAGACCATGAACGAATTAAGAGCTTTTCACAGATGGGACAGAAATCCAAGACTGAATAAGACGATAGAAAAAATTCCCCTCTATATCAAATACGTCAAGAAAGAAATGATGTGATGTTCCTTTAGAGGAAGACGAGGACCGCGGCGCAGGTTTCACGCTGAAAAGAGATCAGAGGCCGCGGTTCTCAAAAGAATGGAAGAAAAAAGAGGTGTAGATACGTTCTGCTGTAGCAGTAAGCCGACAGGCCGGATTGCGAATACGGGACGGATTGCTGGAACGCAACGCGTGGAGCAATCCGATGGGCTTTTATCTCTGGTAACATCCGCATCAGCGGACATGAAAGTTTAGAAAGGATATTTATGATTTTGAAATTTATGGAAAAATTACTCGCCTGGGCGGTTGTGTTTTTTCTGATACTGTCCATGGCCTATTATGTAAAGGTTCAGATTTTTGATGTTCCAAGTGTTCCGTATGAGATAGAACAAAATATGTTTATACTGAGTACCATGGTTTTATCCCTTGGATCGGGACTTTTTTATCTGATGTGGAAGGATTTTGCCGCTGACTGGTTTTATGAAGGAATCCAGATCGTTTTCATGATATCATTCCTGACGTGGATGGAATGGTATCGCATGTCTCCATGGTTTCTCACATCACAGATCATTACGGCCAATGGGATTCTGGCATATCTGCTGCGAAGACAGATGGGGAGAGGGGGACGGCCATTTGTTATCGCTCACATGGCGGTCAGCGTGGCATATCTCATGTGGGTATGGACAGAAAAAGGTGGAGATATTCCTTCGATAGAAACGCTTCTGCCGGTCTGCGCTGTGATGCCGGTGATCGGCATGGCTTTTGCATGGGGACTGGTGGTCTTGGATACATGGGTGGACAGAAAACTTGAGGCATACATCAGGGAATGGAACGAAGATCAGGATATGTTTTAGAGGAGAAATGGTTTGTAGTATGATTGTTTCTAAGAGGAATTTTTGCTGTCGGGGAAAGAGGCTGGGAAATTTTCTGTTGCTTCAATAGTCTGGTAGCTCAGCGCGGCGACATAGAATATCCCCCCCTTTTTGACAAACCCCGCCATTTGATTTATAATGAGTACCATATTCACATTTTATATGAAATCAATGGAAAGATGGAAGATAACAGAAATGCCGAAAAAAACAATATATGACATTGCAAAGGAGGCGGGGGTATCTGCTGCTACTGTTTCAAGGGTATTGACGAACAATGCGAATGTACGCCCGGAAAAGAAGAAAAAGATACTGGAGGTAATTGAAAAATACAATTTCCGTCCCAACGCATTGGCCAGAGGATTGTCTGAAACCAAGAGAAAGATCATAGGAGTCATTATGGCGGATATCAGAAATCCTTTTTATGCGAATCTTTTTGTGGCGTGTGAGCAGACCGCGCTGGCGCATGGATATTCCCTTTTTCTTCAAAATTCATTGAGCAGGCAGGAGACGGAAGAGACACAGTTAAATGTATTGGAAGAACAGCGAGTGGATGCGATTATCCTGGTGGGAGGAAGGGTCGATGACTTAAATTCCAACGAACGGTTTGTGGAAAAAGTCAATCAGGTATCCAATAATATTCCGATTGTCATCACCGGAAAGCTGGATGGTACTTCCTGCCGTCAGGTGCGGATTGACGCCATAAAAAGTATGGATTTGATTATGAATCATCTGATTGGTTTAAACCATAGAGATATTGCGATTATTGGCGGTTACAAAGAGGTGGCGTCCACGTTTGAGAAGCGCCAGAGGTATAAACAGATACTGGCAAAACATCAGATCCCTTACAGAAAAGAATTTGGTGAAAACTTTGGCGGTTACGATTATGAGACGGGATATGAGCATATGAATAAGCTGCTGGAAAACGGCCAGATTCCGACGGCTGTGATTGCCATAAATGATTTTGCAGCGTTGGGTGTGATGGGAAGCCTTGCGGAGCATGGACTTTGCGTTCCGAAGGATGTCTCCATTGTAAGCTATGATAATACGTACATCTGCAATATGGCGATGCCGAAGCTGACAAGTATTGATTATAATTATGATCTATTTGCAAAAATGCTGATAACGACTGTGATTGCGGTTTTGGAGAAACGGGAGACGCCGATTGTGCAGTTGGTGGAGCCGTCGCTGATGATCCGGGAGTCCAGTCAGGCTGCTCGGAGGAGTGGCCTTGAGACTGTCCCAGTCAGACGCCTTTTGCCGGGAGACATGTAGTCTCATCAGGCAGTAATGGCATGTTTTTTGCTTTGTCTCTGTTTCTCCATTCCGCTTATGTGTCTGGTAATTGAGGATATGAAATCGTAAAATGGAAAGAAAATCCGATGCAGTCCGAGAGAGGGGCAGCCGGAAAATGTGTATGATAAAAGGTCCATTGTTTGCGTTTAATGCAAAAATGGGACTGTCGGGAAGCGAATGTTTCTTATATGATATTGGGCATGGTCGTATAGGCCGGAATGATATTATGTAGAAATGAGGTATCTCCTGACAGTCCTGTTTTTTGTTTAAAGGTAATACAATGGACGTATTTTTTTATTGTCATATATATTTTCAGGAGACAGTTTTATGTCATACAACGTATAGAATGTAAATAAAGAATGAAAAAAACAAGATTTATTTGTGAAAGCGATTTCTTAAAATATATATAAAAATAGAAAATAATATGAAAAAACGACTATTAATACAACGAAATAATAAATTGTAATGTAAAAAATGTATATAAAAATGAAAACGATTGCAAAAAAGTTATTGACAAAGCACCAATGAATGATTACAATCAAAATATGAAACCGCTTTCAAAAATAGTAATAAAGTAAAAAGGAGGAAAACCATGAGAAAACGAAACGCAGCCTTAATTGTGAGTATGTGTCTGTTGGCTTCCCTTACCGGGTGCAGCAGCGGAAGTGGACCGACTGCGGAAAGTGCGGGTGAGAGCGGAAGTGAATCCGCGGCGCAGACAAAGGCGGAATCGGATGGGACGAAGGAAGAGGGATCGGAGGAGGAAAATGCCGTTTTAGACGGCGAACCCACTGTAATTCGGTATGGTACTCACTGGATCAACGGACTGGACCCCAATTATGTCGATGAAGTGACAGGGGAATATACCATGGCGGAGAGTGAGAGACAGGCGGCTTTGGCGGCGTTGGATGCCGTAAAGCAAGAGCTGAATGTGGAGTTTGAATTTGTGCAGTACAGCGGGGATGTTCAGAACGATCTGATGACCAGTGTGCTGGCTGGAAATCCGGTGTGTGATCTGGCCATTATCTGGGGCGGAGCAGAAGGTACAATCCTGGCGCAGAATGTTTTGCAGCAGTTGGACGATTATGAGGATCTGTTTTCGGATGAAGAGTCTTCCTGGATGTGGTATGACAAACTTTATGGACACAATTATCTGCTGTCCAGTTCGGTGCGGTTTAAACAGAGATGGCCGCTGGTCTTTAATATCAGTATGATTGAACAGGTGGATTCTTTAAAGGATGAGGAGGGCAACACCATTTATCCCATGGATCTGTTCCTGGACGGAGAGTGGACCTGGAGTACCTTTACCGATTATCTGGAAAAGATTCAGGCTTATTATGGAAGCACCCAGGCGCCCGATGGATGTGTGCATGACACCATCCAGGCCTATGAGACGGATTATCGGTTTGCAGGGCTGTCGGCCATGTATGCGGCGGGAGGAGCCATCTATGGTTCCGACGGACTGGCGGTGGACAGCGAAGGATCCCTGGAGGGAGTTGCCTATATTACAGATCTGATGGAGAAGGGACTTTTGACCGATCCGGGTGTGTATGAGGATCAGTTCACGCCATCCTGGACCACCGCTTCAGGCGATTTCTCCCTGGGCGGGACGGTATTTACCGATTCTCCGGACTGGCTGATCGGCGGCAATGCTTCCGCCTGCTCGGAGCGGGGAGAGAGCATCGGTATCGTGCCCTGGCCAAGGCCGGATGATATGGAGCTGGAAGATCCGGCGTATGGACAGGTAATTACCCTGGGAGACAGCGTAGGCGTTTTAAAAGGTGTGGATGAGGAAAAGACAGAGCTGGCGCTGAAAGCGTTCAAACTGTACTGGCAGACCTATTATAAAGCGCTCGGCGGCGTGGACAGCATAAAAGATTACAAAGAGCAGAACGCAGTGACGGAACTGGCGACGCTGGGACTTGATATTTACAATGAGACGTACGGCGACGACCTGGTGGAATGCTTTACCTACATAACCAATCATCTGGTGCCGGATTATGCGGATCTTTTGGGGCTTCGCGTGCCGTGGGATACCATCCTTGGAAAATCGCTTTACGGTGTTGACGGGATGAGTTCGTATGATGTGGCGATTCAGGCCAACATGTCGGAGTTTACGAATAAAATATCCGATATGGAATCCATTCTGCAGAGCGATGAAGTAAAAGACAACCGTCCGCCGGAGTTTACCGTGACGAATGCGGTGCTTCCGACGGGAACCAATGGAGATGAAGTGGACTGGAGCCAGTACTTTACCGTGGAGGACGCTGTGGACGGAGCCCTCGATATCAACAATGCCGAGATTACAGTCAATGGAGAAATAGACTTCACCGTTCCTGGTAAATATGAGAATGCAGTCACCGCAACTATGGCAGACAGCGCCGGGAATGAAGGAGAAGGAAGCCTCAGCGTAATCGTCTATGATGCGGCAAATACAGAACCGCCTGTGATTACGGCTGTGGAAGAACTGCCGGCCATCGCCGTGGATACCGATGCGTCCACCATTACCTGGAAGGGCACCTATATTGCTTCGGCTGTGGATGCCGATGGGCTGGATGTCAGCGACAATATAGAAGCCGATCTATCTCAATTGGATACGACTACCCCCGGTACGTACGAAGTGGTTATTACCGTTAAGGACTATGCCGGAAATGAAAGTACCGCAACGCTGAACGTTACGGTAGAGTCGGAGAGCGACGAATAGTCTTCATGGGACGAGGGTGCTGCAGGAGTGGAAAAGGAGGTGCAGCATCCTCGTTTTCTTCGTAAAATTACTATCCAGCATAGGGAAAGGAAAATCACACCCATGGTTAAAAAGAAAAAATGGATTTTACTGGCAGCCGTCTGCCTGGTGGCGGCGGCAGCAGCGGGCGGTCTGATGGCATACGGACGTTCGGCGGATGTAAGAGCGGTACCGGCTGCTGTGGAGATGTCGTTTGAAGAAGATTATCAGAATTATTTGGACGAACATCACTATGATGGCGGCATGGCCCAGGATACCATCCAGGTAGATCTGAACCGGTATACGGTTTCCGACGGGATGGAGGCATCTGTCGGCGAGGAAGGGATACTGACGGAAGACGAGGGAACGATTACATGGAGTTTCGATGTCAAAGAAACCGGATTTTACAATTTGGAGCTGGGGTATATCCCGCTGCCCGGGACCACTTCCGATATTCAGAGAAAGGTCAGCATTGACGGTGAGACTCCCTACGAATCGTTATCGCAGGTGGTAATCAAGCGCTGGTGGCAGGATGAAGAGATTGTAAAAAAGAATGAAAATGAGATCCGGCCGGAAGCGCTGGAAGTTTACGCCGATACCAAATGGTTTTTGGAAGGATACAATCGGAGAAACAACGGGCCGCTTTTATTTTATCTGGAAAAGGGAAGTCACACCATCTCCTTTGAAGTAATCAAAGAGCCGCTGGAGTTTACGTCGCTGACTTTTTGTGCAGCCTCTGCGCCTTTGGGATATGAAGAAGCAATAGGGGAACTGAAATCGAAGTATCCGGTATATGAAGGGGATGCCGTGTTTGGCCAGGCGGAGAGAGCGGAAGGGATGACGACCGGGATTATTAAGAGTTCTTCTTCCATCAATATACAGAAGAATTATTCCGACAGTAATCTCGTTCCCTACCATCCCTACCATATTTTATATAATACCATTGGCGCGGAAAACTGGGCGCAGCCCGGAGATTCGATATCATGGAAGGTGCAAGTGGAAAAAGAAGGTCTGTATTCCCTGACGTTTAAGGGGAGACAGAATATCAACAGGGGGGTGACGTCTTACCGCAGACTGTATATCAATGGAAAAGTTCCGTATAAAGAAGTAAATGCCGTCGGGTTTTCCTTCACCAGCGGGATGAATTACTATACGGTGGCAGACAGCCAGGGAGAGCCGTATCTGTTTTATCTGCAGGAAGGAGAAAACACGATTACGCTGGAAAACGTCATGGGTCCCATGGGGAGCATTATCAGCCGTGTGGAAGAGAGCATGAAGGTATTGAATCAGTCCTACCTGGATGTGGTACGGCTGACCGGACAGGCGCCGGACAAGTTTATTGATTACGAGATTGCGGAGAAAATCCCTGACTTCAGTTCGAACATGGCCGAACAGAGCGGGAAGTTATATCAGGCAGTGGACGATATTGTGGCGATTACAGGAGAAAAGGGAGAGAATACGAGTCTGCTGGAAAAGATGGCCCTGGAGGCCTCCTGGCTGGCGGACGATCCGGAGAGTGTCACCAGTGAGCTGGCCCAGTTAAAAAATAACATATCCGCCATCGGCACATGGCTGGTGAATGTGGCGAGCATGCCTCTGGAGCTGGACAGCATTGTCATCTCTTCCCCTGACGGCGCGCTTCCGAAGGCGCAGGATTCTTTTTGGGATGGTCTTGCCAATGGAACCGTCCGTTTTCTTTCCACATTTTTTGTAGATTCCAGTCAGATTACAGAGGAGACTTCCGATTCGGATGATACGACGATCAAAGTATGGATGGCGTCCTATGGACGGGAGCAGGCGCAGATTGTACAGAATATGATTGATGAAACCTTTACTCCGGAATCCGGGATCAAAGTAAATCTGCAGTTGATCCCAGTGGACGTGGTGCTTCGCGCCGCACTGGCGGGCAATGGGCCGGATGTGGTGATTGGACTGGCCCAATCCACCCTGCAGGATTTTGCCATGCGTGATGCAGTCGTGGATTTAACGGGGCTTAGCGGATATGAAGAAGCCAGCGAAAGGTTCTATCAAAGCACTCTGGATGCGGCGTCATTCCAGGGCGGAGTATATGGGCTGCCGGAACAGGCTACTTTTATGATGCTTTTTACGAGAAATGATATTCTGGAAGAATTGGGACTGGAAATTCCCCAAACCTGGGATGAGCTGATTGAGATCATACCCGATCTGCAGAAGAATAACTATAACGTATATATTCCCAATGTACAGCAGACAGAGGCCAGCATCGGTTCGTCCACGATTGCGTATAATATGAACCTTTACCTGTCCATGGTACTGCAGAACGGAGGGGATGTCTATCTGGGAGAAGGAAAGGATTATGGGATAGAGAGCGGTCTGGCAGAGGACGGAGCGATGGAAGCCTTTAAGGATTATACGGATTACTTTACCAGCTACGGCCTGGATGTCCAGGTGGATTTCACAAACCGGTTCCGCGCAGGAGAAATCCCCGTGGGAATCACGAATTACACGACATTTTGCCAGTTGGAGATCTTTGCTCCGGAGATCAAAGGACTTTGGAGTTTTTCGCCGGTACTCGGTACGGAAAAAGAAGATGGAACCGTTGACCAGAAATTTATCGTGGATACCGTTCAGGCTACCATCATGGCGCAGAGTGAAAAACAGGATGCGGCGTGGGAATTTCTCAAATGGTGGACGGGAACAGACGCACAGCTCGATTTTGCCAATTCACTGGAAGCTCTGATGGGGACGTCGGCGCGGTATGCGGCCGCCGATCCGGAAGTGCTGAAGCAGCTTCCATGGAGCAACACCGAATTGGACGCTCTTTTAAAGCAGTTTGAGAATACCGTCGGTATCCCGGCTGTGCCTGGAAATTATATGACGACCCGTATGGTTCAGTATTCCTTCAATGATGTGGTATCAGAAAATGCCAATCCGAGGGAGTCCCTCTATCTGAACATCAAGGACATCAATCAGGAACTGACGAGGAAGCGGGAAGAGCTTCATCTGTCTGTAGAATAAAGAAAGGAGAAAATGACATGAAAAAGAAAAGGGATTCTTTTGCCGTCGTGTGGAAGAAACACAAATATAAGTACATTATGATCGCTCCCTTTGCAATTATTTTTTTTCTGTTCACGCTGCTTCCGGTCGTCATTTCCATCATACTGAGTTTTACTTCCTTTAATATGGTATCCGCGCCTGTGTTCGTGGGACTGGATAACTATATCAATCTGATGGTATACGATCCGATCTTTCTGACGGCCGTAAAAAATACCCTGTTTTTTGCGATCATCACCGGTCCGGTCAGCTATATTATGTGTTTTTTGTTTGCCTGGCTGGTAAACGATCTGCCCCGGATTCCGAGGGCGATCATGACCCTGGTGTTTTATGCGCCTTCCATCTCAGGCAACGCGTATCTGGTATGGAAACTCCTGTTTTCCTCCGACAGCTATGGATGGATCAACGCCTGGCTGATGAAGCTGGGGATTACGCAGGAAGCAATCTACTGGCTGGTGACGGAAGACTACATCATGCCCATTTTGATTATCGTCCAGCTATGGTTAAGCCTTGGGGTCAGCTTTCTGACCTTTATCGCCGGTTTTCAAAATCTGGACCGGTCGCTGTATGAAGCGGGCGCAGTGGAAGGCGTGAAAAACAGATGGCAGGAGCTGTGGTATATTACCCTGCCCTCCATGAAACCGCAGCTAATGTTCGGCGCGGTCATGCAGATCACAAGTTCGCTGTCGGTATCTCAGCTCTCCATAGATCTGGTGGGATTTCCTTCCGTCAATTATGCGGGGCATACCATACTGACACATCTGCACGATTATGGAAATGTCCGGTATGAACTGGGGTATGCCTGTACGATTGCGGTGATACTGTTTTTTATCATGATGATATGCAATATCGTCGTGCAGAAGCTGCTGAGAAAATTGGGATAGGAGGACAAGACGCATGAAGGCAATCGCATGGATGAGGCGTGGGCTGAGTCACAGGAAGTTTAAGAGAAGGAACCGAAGTCTGGGAGGGGATATTGTGCTGGTGCTGATCCTGGGCAGTTTTGGTGCGTTCAGCTTGTTTCCGCTGCTCTATACGGTCACAAGCGCGTTCAAACCGTTCAGTGAGATCTTCATATTTCCGCCGAAACTGACGGTCGATAATCCGACTCTGGATAATTTTTTCGATCTGGGGACCATCGTGGAAGATTTTGCCGTTCCGCTGTCCCGCTATATTTTTAATACGCTGACCATCACAGGGCTGGGGACGTTCGGCACGGTGATGCTTGGCGCCATGGCGGCGTTTCCCATCGCAAAGTATCAGTTTCCGGGATCAAAGGTGATGAGCAGTCTGATTGTGTACGCGCTGATGTTCAGTACGAGCGTCACCGCGATCCCCAATTATCTGATTATGAGCAGTCTCCATATCATTGATACCTACTGGGCGGTGATTCTGCCGGCCGTGGGCGGGACGCTTGGATTGTATCTGATGAAGAATTTCATGGTGCAGGTACCGGATGAGATGCTGGAAGCGGCAAAGATTGACGGCGCTTCCGAATTTGGGATTTTCTTTCGGATCGTCATGCCTCTCTGCAAACCGGCGTGGATTACGCTGATTATTCTCTCGTTCCAGCAGATGTGGGGGACGACGGGAGGCATCTTTATCTATTCGGAAGAGCTGAAACCATTGAGCTACGTTCTGTCCCAGCTGGTGAGCGGAGGGATATCGAGGACGGGCGTCGCGTCGGCGGTTTCCCTGATTATGATACTGGTGCCGATCAGTGTGTTTGTGGTATCCCAGAGTAATGTGATCGAAACGATGGCGACTTCCGGCATAAAAGGATAAGGAGGCAGTATGAGACAGATAAAGAAAACGTTCATGGGGATGCTGCTGATTTTCTGTATGCTTATGATTCCTGTGCAGGCGGCGGCATCGGATGGAACCAGTTATGTCTATGACGGCTATATCTATGATTATTGGGAAAATGTAAAGGAAAGTCCGGCGGCATTTATGCTGGAACAGACCATCTCCCAGGAAACGATGGGGGATATCGCGCTGTCCAGTGTGGATGATGTGTGTACCAGCGAAGACGGCAGGATCTTTGTTGTGGATTCGGTGGAGAGCCGACTGAATGTATTGGATGCATCCGGCGGTTTTCTCACATCCATAAAACTGATCCGCGATGCAGATAATAAAATCGTGATTGATGAAAATGGGCAGCAGGTTATGCTGACGTCGCCGGAAGGATGTTTTGTCCACGAGAAAAATCAGGAGATCTATATCGCCGATACGGGGGCGGAGCGGATTGTCGTACTGGATTTGAACGACTATTCGTTAAAGAGAATCATCGGAAGACCGGAGGATTTTACCGGCGTATCGGAATTTAAGCCTTCTAAGATCGCGGTGGACGAGGCGGATCGTATCTTTGCGGTGGTGCAGTCCAGCTATGAGGGGATCCTGGAGCTGACGTCGGACGGGAGCTTCAGCGGATATTATGGCGTCAACAAACCGCGTGTCAGCCTTGTGGATTATTTCTGGAAGTCCATAGCCAGCGACGAGCAGAAGGAACAGCTTGCCAAGACATATGCCCCGTCGTTTAACAACGTGGCGGTGGACGGAGAGGGATTTATTATGGCGGTTACCTACGACTCGTCGGCCGATGATATGGTGTTCCGTTTAAATTCCAAGGGGGAAAATGTTTTAAGGGAGGAAGGCAATATTCCTGTGATGGGAGATGTGATCTCCATGCATGAGAGCGACGAAAAGAGCCAGTTTGTCGATATCGCTGTGACCGATTATGGGACGTATGCCTGTCTGGATAAGTCGAAGGGAAGAATCTTTCTTTACAACTTTGACGGCGAACTTTTGAATGTATTTGGGAGTATCGGCAATCTGAAAGGGGAGTTGAAAGAACCCACGTCCATCGCATGGCAGGGAAACCGTCTGATAGTCGGAGATAAAACCCTGAAGTGCGTCTACATCCTCGGGCCGACCGATTTCGGGGAGGCTGTGCTGGAGGGCAATGAGAGCTACTATTTCGGGCGATGGGACGAGGCTCTGGTATCGTTTGAGAGAGCGGTGGAGTTAAACAGCAATTATGACGTGGCCTACAGCGGGATTGGAAAAAATTATCTGATGAAGGATGAATATGAGAAGGCCATGTATTATTTTGAACGGGGCAATAACAGGAGCTTTTACTCCAAAGCCTATAATGGATTCCGAAGTGAAAGTATGGAGGAACATTTTGCGATCATCATGGGCGTATTCGCAGTGCTCATCGGGCTGCTTATTTTTACGGAGGTGCGGTATCATAAAAAAGGGGGAAGGCAAAGATGAAGCAATTCGAAAAAATTCACTACTTAAAGTATTCGATCTTTCATCCGTTCGACGCGTTTTATGAGATTCGCTTCCGGGGAAAGGGAAGCGGCGTCCTCGCGGCGTGTATGATTGTGCTGTACGGCATCCTGGCGTGCGTCGATTACCAGTATACGGGATTTGTCATGAATGATCATGCGATAAACAGCATGAACAGCATCTCCATTTTCCTGTCCTCGTCGCTGGCGTTTGTGCTGTTTATCGTGAGCAACTGGTCGGTTACTACCCTGTTGAACGGAAAGGGGAACCTGGCCGGGATTCTTACCGTGACCGGGTATTCCCTGGTACCGCTGCTGATTGCGACGGCCATAAAGGTTTTTATCAGCAATTTTATCATTGAAGAAGAAATCATGATTCTGCAGGTAATCATGGGGATCAGTATCGTGTGGTTCCTCTTTATGATGATTGCAGGGCTGTGCGTGATCCATGAGTATACCTTTGGGAAAAACCTGATTTCCATCTTCCTGACTTTCGTGGCTGCGGCGGTGATCTTGTTTCTGGGAATCCTCTTTTTTACCCTGATCGAACAGATGGTAAGTTTTTTCGTATCCGTCGGGGAAGAATTTTTCAGAAGACTTTAGAGAGGAGGGAAAGGCGTGAGCGTAAGAGATAAATGGAAGAACAGTCGATTCATCCGTTTCGTAAAAAAATTCTATGCCACTCATATCCTGCTGAAACTTTTTTTGACGTGTGTGCTGGCGATGGCGGTGATTGGGATCCTTGTTATGATCCCGGTATGGCAGGTTAAGAAAAATGAGGTGGAAAAAAGTTCTTCCAGAGAATTAAAGGGCGGAGAAGAGATTTCCAGAGAAAAGGGAAACATAAAGGTGGCGGAAAACGGGGGAAGAGAGCTGTATTTTGATACGGAAACCATGGAAGTATCGGTGGTAGATACAAAAAGCGGGGAGACGTTTTCCTCATTTGGGACCGATGCGTCGGAAGGAAAAGAATCGGCGCTGCTGACGGTCAGCTATCTTGGAGAAGATAATAACATCAATGAATGGAATTCGTATGATAACTGTACGGCGCTGTCATCTTATCAGTTATATCAGATAGAGGACGGGATCCGCATTGATATGAACCTGAATGAGGGAGAATCCAACCGGTTTTACGAGTACCTGCCGAAAAAGATGTCGGTGGAGAGATATGAACAGGTTTTTAAAGGAGGCATAGAAGCCAAGGAACAGGCGGGGGAACTGACGAAAGAAGAAGCCGACCGGTACATGAGAACACTGTCTTTGGTATACAAGAAAAGTATCAAAGAGGAGTGCTACGCCGTGACCTATGCCGGAAACCCTCCGGTCAATGCGGTCAACCAGATGATTGAAGTTGCAAATCTGGTGGGATATACAAAGGAGATGCTGATGGAGGATGCGGACCAGTTTTCTTTCACAGTCAGCTTCACCGAACCGGCGGTGTTTGACCTTTCACTGGAGATCACCCTGGAGGACGGCGATCTTGTCGTGCATATGCCGACAGGGGATATGGTTTCCGAAAATGATTACTATACGATACAGAATGTGGCGGTGATGCCGAATTTCGGTTCTGTAACCGCCGAGGCCTGTGACGAAGGGTACATCCTGGTGCCGGATGGGGCGGGCGCGCTGTTTGAATTTAACGCCTACCAGGCAGATGTAACCCAGTACAGCCGCCCGTTTTATGACAATGATTATTACACCGACTATTATTTTATGCCGGAATACGGAGAAGAACTGACGATGCCCATATTTGGAATGCTGTATGGGGAAAACGAAAAGGGATTCTTAGGCATAGTAGAAGAAGGCGCCTATCATGCCGACGTCACAGTGAACCTGGCGGGGACGGGGGAAGACAGTTCCAAATATAACGGCGTCTGGACGTCCTTTGACATCAACCAGTATACCAAAGTAAAGATCAACGGCGCATACAGCGAAGATGCGGCCAGCTATCTGGTGGATACGGGGATGCAGAAACTGGACTGCACCGTGCGCTACCGGTTTTATGGGGATGGAGTTACCTACTACACCATGGCAAAGGATTATCAGAGCTATCTGGCTGAAAAAGAAGGAATGCAGTTGGCTTATAACGAAGGGGATGCGGCTGTCTATCTGGAAGCGATCGGAGCCGTATCCATTGAGGAACGGATTGCAGGTATTCCATACAATCGTGTATACTCCATGACTTCCTATGAGGAATTACTGTCCATTATGGAGGATCTTTCCGGGATCTCCTTAAATGTACAGTATGACGGGGCATTCAACGGCGGAATCAACGGCAGGATGAATACAAAAGCCGATCTTGTAAAACAGAATGGGAGCCGGGAAGGGCTGGACGAACTGACTGCCAAGGCAGAAGAAAAAGGAGTCCCCCTGTATTTTGGCGTGGCCCTGTCAAAGGTTTATGAAAGCGGCAATGGATTCATGAGCAGCCGCCATGCCGTCCGGGATTTTTCCAATGAGGCCGCACAGCAATACCGGTATAATCCTGCTCTGGGAATACAGAGCGGAGCGCTGTATGACGGCATTTCCCACGACGGGTATTATACCGTGGCGCCATCCTATTTAAACGGTGTGGTGGATGGTTTCTTAGAGGACAGCGAAGGGCTGGATCGGCTGGCTGTTATGGATCTGGCGGACATGTATTATGCAGACTATCGTTTTGACGGCATGGTGAGCGGGGAAGAGGGCAACGCCGTTCTGGAAGCGAATTTGAAACGGCTGGCAGAGCAGAAAGAACTGGCGCTTGCAAACCCCTATATGGACAAGATTTCGTATGGCTCCATAGCGGTGGGCGTGTCCAGGGAAAGCAGTGACTACACCACATTTGCCCATACGATCCCATTCAAACAACTGGTACTCAACGGCCTGATGGAATACACTTCAGAAGATGTCAATCTGTCTTCCAGACATGAGGCGTACTTCATCCTCCAGGCGGCGGAGACCGGCACATGGCCCAAATATACAGTGACGGCAAAGAGCAATGATGTTTTAAAGGATACGGATTACAATTATCTGTATGCGTCAGAGTATGCGAAGCTGTCGGATCGTATGAAGGAGGTATATGAGGCGTGTGAAGAAATCCGCAGCCAGATCGGCACCAATGAGATCGTGGATCACACCATTCTCATGGATCAGGTATATCAGACCACATACGCCACAGGCGTGCGCGTTGCAGTCAATTATAATCCGTACCCTGTCACATTGGAGGACGGAAGCGTCCTGGAAGCAGAAAGCTACTTGATAGAAGGGGGAACACAATGAAAAAAAGAAGAAAACTTACCTATCAGGACAAACGGAAGATACACGGACTGATTTTTATCTCTCCTTTTCTGTTCGGTTTCATCGCTTTTTTTGCCGTACCGCTCGTCAATACGATCTTTTATTCGTTCAATGATGTGGGGGTTGCAGACCAGGGCGGCATGACCTTTCAGTGGGTTGGGATTCAAAATTATATCAACCTGTTTCAGAGTGAAGTAACGACGGAGTCGGAGACGATGGCGCGTCTGTTTACCGAACAGAATACGTCTATGTTAATCAGCGTGCCGCTGATCGTCGTTTTCAGCCTGTTTATGGCGCTTTTGGCAAATCAGAAGATGAAGGGAAGAGCGGTGGTGCGTCTGTTTTTCTTCCTTCCCATCATCCTGGGATTGGAGATTGTGGTGGATATGCTGACCATGACGACGGGAACGGAAACCCTGGAATCCGGCAGCTCTCTGATGTCCGGCAGTTATGTCACCATGTTTCTGGTGCGTTTCTTGAAGGTCCCCATGGATATCCTGTATCCGATTATGAATTATGTGGAAAATATTTTCGATCTGATTTCGCAGGCAGGAGTGCAGACCCTGATTTTCCTGACGGCTCTGCAATCCATCAGCCCCAGCCTGTATGAGGTGGCGAAGATGGAAGGGGCGACGACCTATGAGACGTTTTGGAAGGTGACGATTCCCTCCATTATGCATATTACGGTATTTGTCATCATCTATACCATAGTGACGCTGTTTTTGGAATCGCCCATCGCCCAGGAGGCCTACGCCTTTGCCTTTACCCAGAGCAAGATCGGGATCGGGTCGGCGCTGTCCGTCGTCTATATTGTCAATGTTATCGCAGTGCTTGCCATTGTCATGCTGCTGTTAAGAAAGGTGGTCAAAAAAAATGAAAAATAAACCGGAGAGAGATGCGGCCCTGGTCATGTATTTATTCCGCAAAAAATTAAAAAAAGGGATTTTGAAGTTTTTTACCATCGTGTTGATCATGGGACTTTGCTTTACGATTTGCTATCCGCTGCTTTCGCTGGTGCCGGTGGTATTTTCCTCCATCGAAGAGCTGGGCAATCCCAATGTGATCTGGATTCCTCTGGAAAAATCCGTGATCAGCTTTCAGGCGGCGGCGCGTTTTATCCTGCCGGATGGATTTTTAACCATGGTTCGCTCCATCCTTTATGCAGTCGGGATCATGCTGATTCAGATATTCTTCTCCGCCGCGGCCGGTTATGCGCTGGCGAGGGTGAATTTCTGGGGGCGCAGGCTGGTGTTTGGAATGGTTGTGCTGGCGTTTCTGCTGCCCCGCCAGTCCCTTTTGCTGGCGCAATACATATATTTCAATCATTTTGATATTCTCGGGATCATGGATTTGTTTACAAAACAGGGGGAGATCAATCTGATCAACAATCCGGTGTCCCTTGTGATGCTGGCCATATTCGGGTTTGGGGTAAACCAGGCGCTGTTTATCTTTATATTCAGCCAGTTCTTTAAAAATATACCGAGGGAATTGGAGGAGGCGTCTTTGATTGACGGGTGCGGATTTTACCGCTGTTACTTTAAGATTATGATTCCCAATGCAGTTCCCGTGATATCCACGGTGGCCGTCCTGTCTTTTGTATGGAATTATGGAGATACGTATTTTACCAATTATTTCAACCCGGAGGGATCGTATCTCAGTACCATTCTATCTTCCACGTTTCAGGCGGCCAACAAGGAATATGTCATGAACGCGGTACAGACCTGGTATGAGGTGCCTCTCGTACCGGATATGGCGTTTGACGCGGTAAAGCAGGCGGGTGTGTTAATCTTCCTGGTGCCCTTGCTGATCGTCTATCTGATCGGGCAGAGAAAACTGGTGGAGAACATGGAAAATTCCGGCCTTGTGGGATAAGGGGAAATACCGGACATAAAAAAGATGGAGAAAGGGAGAACAGCGATGAGGGTAGATCAGAAAAAAATATATCAGACCATGGAAAGTTTTGGCACCAGCGGAGCCTGGTGGGCACAGTATGTCGGCGGGTTTACAGAGCAGACGAAAGAAAAGGGCGTCAGTACCAGAGAGGCGGTCGCGGCGCTCTTGTTTGACAGGCAGCGGGGGATCGGCCTGACGAATTATCGCTTTAATCTTGGCGCCGGTTCCAAGGAAAGCGGAAAAGGCGTCTACTGGGACGAATACAGGCGGGCGGCCAGTCTGGAGCATACGCCGGGCAGGTATGATTTTGACCGCGACAGACATGCGGTATGGTTTCTGAAAAAGGCAGTCTCCCTGGGCGTGGAAGAAGTCGTTCTGTTCTGCAACAGTCCTCTGGAACGTCTGACGGATAATGGAAGCGCGCAGATGACGCCGGGGAAGAAAAGCAACATCCGGCCGGAAAATTACAGGCCATTTGCGGTCTATTGTATGGATATCGCCGAACGCTTTTTGCAGGACGGGATACCGGTGCGGGTGATCTCCCCCATCAATGAACCCCAGTGGGACTGGGAAAGCGGGCAGGAAGGATGCCACTATGAACCGAAAGAAATGAGAGCCTTATACCGCGTCTTTGCAGAGGAACTGGAAAAACGCCCTGCTTTAAAGGAAGTGTCGCTTGGCGGACCGGAAAGCGGGGAATGGAAAGGAAGGGCGGAGGAGTATACGGAAGCCATTCTGAGGGATGATGTGCTGCGCCGCCATTTTAAGTCCATTGATAACCATTCCTATTGGTCGGATGCGCGGGATAAGGAAAGGTTTCGAACCTGGATGGACGAGACGTATCCGGATGTGAAACTGCGTATGAGCGAGTGGTGCGAGATGGTGAACGGAAGCGATGTTTCCATGGACTCCGCCCTTTGTCTGGCAAGGGTGCTGGCGGAGGATCTCAGGATCCTGGATGTGGTATCCTGGCAGAACTGGGTGGCGGCGGCGCCCGGCGGATATCGGGACGGACTGGTTTACATCAACAGGGAGACACAGGAATACTGCGAGACGAAACGATTGTGGAGCTTTGGAAACTTCAGCCGGTTTGTGCGGCCGGGATATGTGCGGATCGGCATCACCGGGGATAACGAAGAGCAGGAAAAGCTGCTCCCGACCGCCTTTGTCGGCGGCAATGAGACGGGAGAACGGGAGCTGGTCATGGTGTTTGTCAATGAAGGAGAGGAGGAGCGGGGATTCTTCCTGTCAGGCGCGGCGGATTACTCCCGCATCCGGATCGTTGAGACTTCCGAAAAAAATTCGCTTGTCTGCACCCAGGATGGAATCTGGGAACAGCAGGAAATCCGGTTATCCAAAAGATCGGTGACGACAGTGATACTAAACGGATAAGAGGGTTTCCTTTTTGTCCCCTCCCTTTCCTTTTTGTCCCTACCAGTTTTCTCCATT
This sequence comes from Candidatus Fimimorpha excrementavium, assembly GCA_018710785.1. Taxonomy (GTDB): domain Bacteria; phylum Bacillota; class Clostridia; order Lachnospirales; family Lachnospiraceae; genus Fimimorpha; species Fimimorpha excrementavium. Next base: position 44,130 of record DVJD01000093.1, on the reverse strand, counting down.
TTCTTTTACAATGATACATTATATACTGAAAGAAAAAGCCTGCGGGTATGCGGCATTTTCCTGTAACCGTTCAGCCATGGGACTGTTCGAGAGAGAAACTCATGCTTGTAAGATTGTTCGATCGGGCGGGCCTATGAGAAGCGCCTGTTCATGAGTAAAACAGTGGCGTGAGCCACCATAAGCACGCAGTGCGGTTTTGCGAATGGCGCGGACGGAACGGTTGCATGTTATCGCCTGGAGGCATCTGGCGCAGATGCAAAAACGTGTTACCGCAGCCCGGCGGGCAGATAGGAGAAAAAATGAGTACGGACAAAAAGGAAACTCTGGCATCCAGGGCGGCCGCCTGGAGCCTTACTTATGAAAAGGCCGCAAAAGAAGAGAAGAAAGCGATTCAGTTAAGAAAGCGGATATCTGCAGCGGCTGTTTCCAATCTCTGGGGAGAGGAAGCAGTCCACGCCCTTATCAAAGAAGCGGAGGCAGAGAATCCGCTTTTTGCGCTGCCACTTATAGCCATGGCGGATACGTATTATGGAAAAAAAGCAAACTATCATTCGATTGTAAAGACATGGGCCGCGTGTCAGGAACTGGATCGCGGTTTTGCGCTGCTGGCGCTGGCCAATACGCTGGAACAGATGTCAGAAGCGATTTATGAGCATTACCGTGCGCTGGCGGATCTTCTGCGGGACAGGCTGGAAGGGTATTTCCAAAATTATCTGGAAGAGAGAGGGGAAATGCTGGACAGGGAAGGACAGGAGGGAGAAGAAACATCTGGACCGGAGGAAAAAACGGACAGAGCGTTGGCCGCGCTGGCCCTTTTAAAGGCATGCCGCCTGGAGATCTTGCCCGGTACGGTCTATGGGATGGAGGCAAGACGGCTTTTCAAAGAAACGGCTGCTCCTTATGCGGAGCCGCTTCGAGATATCGCCGATGGAATCTGGGGACAGATCACGGCGCTGTGGGGGGCGGAAGTGGAAACAAGAGGAGTGCCGCAGGCCCGGATCCAGGGCGGCGGCCCATGGGACAGCAGCCGGACAGACGGAGCCGGGCAGGGAAGCCTGGATGAACGGATGGATGACGGGCAGAAGGTCGGTGATGAACGGGATGGCAAGGGGCTGACGATCCTTCATAAGACAGCCAGAAGTCTCGTCTTAGAGCTTCCGGGGGAAGATATCTATCATACAGAGGAATACGAGATCTGGGTCAACGGCGTGTTTGCAAAAAGGGACAGCCGCATGGTGACGATTCTGAACGGCCTTTGTCCAAAGTGTGTGCAGCGGATTGAAGTCAGGAGAAAAGACGGGACGGCAATCGCTTTGGAGACGGAGACACCATATGAATATGTGACGCTGAACGTCCGCAGATTCGGGGCAAAGGGAGACGGCATGGCCGACGATACGGCGGCCATCCAGACGGCGATTTTGTGCTGCCCCAGGCACAGCCGGGTATACATACCGGCAGGCACGTATCGCATCCGCAACCTGTTTTTAAAGAGCGATCTGGTTTTGGAGATCGGAAAAGGGGCCGTTTTGCAGGGCTTTCAGGAGCGGGAAGATTTTCCCATCCTGCCGGGCAGGACGGAGAGTTCTGATGGAACGGAGGAATACATCCTGGGAACCTGGGAGGGGAACCCCCTGCCCAGTATGGCAAGCATCCTAAACGGCATCCATGTGGAAAATGTGGTCATCTGCGGGGAAGGGACCATCGACGGGGGAGGAGACTTCGACAGATGGTGGGTCAATGGAATCAACTCCTATCCGCCCTACCGCCCGAAGATGATGTTTTTCAGCCACTGCAGAAACATAACCGTGCAGGGAATCCGGGTGCAGAATTCTCCCTGCTGGAATCTGCATCCCTATTTCAGCGAATCCATCCGGGTATACGGCATTGCGCTAAACAGTCCGGACCGTTCCCATAATACGGACGGCATTGATCCGGAATCCTGCAGGGATGTGGAGATCGTCGGCGTGCATTTCAGCGTGGGAGACGACTGTATTGCCATCAAATCCGGAAAAATCTATATGGGGAAGAAGTATAAGACGCCTTCCCAAAACATCTCCATCCGCCAGTGCCTGATGGAAAAGGGGCACGGGGCCGTCACCATAGGCAGTGAGATCGCAGGCGGCGTGCGCAATGTGACGGTGACAAAATGCCTGTTTCAGGACACCGACCGGGGGCTTCGGATTAAGACCCGAAGGGGCAGAGGAAAGGATTCGGTGGTGGATGGGATCTCTTTTGACACCATCCGGATGGATCAGGTAAAATCGCCGTTTGTCGTCAATTGTTTTTACTACTGCGATCCCGATGGGAAGTCGGATTATGTGGCCAGCCAGCAGGCGCTTGCGGTGGATGAGAGGACGCCGAAGATCAAACGGCTGACCTTTTCCGATATCGTATGCCGCAATGCCCACCATACGGGGGTGTGCGTCTATGGCCTCCCGGAGCAGAAAGTGGAAGAAGTGGTGATGAATCACGTGCGGATTTCCTATGCGCCCCATGCGAAGGAAGGGATCGCCGCTATGATGCGGGAGTGCAGACCCACCTGCCGCCAGGGAATCTTTGTAAAGAATGTGGAGCGGCTGGTGTTAAGCGATGTGCATCTGGAAGGGGCAGAGAAGGAACTGGAATGGGAAGGCGTGGATGAGATCATCACAAGATAGACGGAAGCAATTAAGAGGAGGATGGTGTCATGGAGAAGGATCCTGCAAAGCGGAAGAGACAGGCAGAGCTGGATGAGAAAATCGAAAGGTATCTGGAACGGCTGGTGAAGGAGAGCACCCCCCTTCGTCCCATCTGGGACCGGGAGGGGGAGAAGAAGGAGGCGGGGTACAATTGGAGTTACGTCAGCGCGCTGTTTCTGACGGCGCTTTTGCGCCTGTATGAAAAAGAAGGAACGAAAGCCTATCTGACGTTTGCCGACGCGTTTATGGACGCATACGTCACGCCGGAAGGAGGGATTCATTCCTATCGGAAGGAAGATTACAATCTCGATTCTATCTGCGGCGGACGCGTGCTGATGGATCTGTACCGGCTGACGGGGAAAGCGAAATATGAAAAGGCCGTGGGACTTCTGATGGAGCAGCTAAAGGAACAGCCCCGGACAGATTCTGGAAACTTCTGGCATAAAAAGATATATCCCCATCAGGTCTGGCTGGACGGCCTTTATATGGCGCAGCCCTTTTATATGCGCTATGGCGCAGAGCGGGGGAGGTGGGATTACTGCAGGGACAGTCTGCGGCAATTTCAAAATGTTGAACAAAATATGAATGATATTATTACCGGTTTGTATTATCATGGATATGACGAGTCAAAGACCGCGTTTTGGGCGGATAAAAAGACCGGATGTTCCAGAAACTTCTGGCTGCGCTCCATTGGATGGCTGGCAATGGCCTGTGTGGATACGCTGGAGGTGATGCCGACGGACTTGGTGGAGGAGAAAAAGAAGCTGAATCTTTTGTTTCGGGCATTGATGGACGCCGTCATTGGATTTCAGGATAGGAAGAGCGGTATGTGGTATCAGGTGATGGATCAGGGGAATCGGGCAGGCAATTATCTGGAGACCAGCGGGAGCGCCATGCTTGCCTGTGCGCTGATGAAAGGGGCCAGACGAAATTACCTGCCGACCCCATACCGGTATTTTGGACAGGCAGCCTTTGACGGAATCTGCAGGACAAGATTGTATTGGAAAGGCGGAAAGATGAACCTGGGAGGTATCTGTCTGGTGGCGGGGCTTGGAGGGACAGGCACGCGCAGAGACGGGACGTATGGGTATTATATCAGTGAGCCCGTCGTGGAAAATGACGCAAAAGGGATAGGGCCATTTCTTTTGGCATATGCAGAGCGATTCGCCTGAATGGAAATTGACTCGGTGTTTTCAAACGATGAAACGATGGGATGGTCAATACATGTTTAAAAAGATAAGAGACGTTCAAAATAAAACACTGATGAGATGGATTCTGGTGGGATGCGTGGTGCTGATGATTCCTTTGATCAGCGCAGTCATCAATTTTTTTGTCAATAAGAACCTGATTGAGAAAAAGATCGAACAGGTAAACGAATTTATGCTGAAGAATATCCAGTATAATATTGATATAAAATTGGAAGATATGAAGAGTGTGGCGAGGCAGTATCAGCTCAATAAAGAGTTCAGCAGTTATGCGCTGAATGGGAAAAGTGACGAAGAATTTTTAAAGCGTGTCAGAAATTGTTATCAGGAACTTTCCCTGTCCAGGAAGGCAAATCCAGCCATTGAAGTCATGATTTATATTCCGGAAAGAGGGTATATCCTGGGTTCAAAGACTGCCAATACCGTAAAAAATGTATATGACAGTCTTTTGGCGCAGGGTAAAATGGAACTTTCCCTGGACGAATGGAAACAGGAGATGATCCGTGAGGATGGAAATGAGATCGTCATTTCCCGCTATATGAGTTACATTAATTATGGGGAAGAGTGCCTGGTATACGTGGCTCCCATACTGTATTCCGATTCGCAGAATGCAGGGTGGATTTTCATATCCACTCCCACAGAATTTATTGAAAAACTGATGGACAGTGAAGTAAACAGGGAGAATACCATACTAATCCTGGATGGAGATCAGAACGTTGTGGCGCAGTATGGTATGAAGCGAAATATGGGGCGAAAACTTGAGTGGACGGGAGACCAGAATCATTTTGAGACAGAGATTGACGGGGAATATTATGTGGGAGCCTGCCTGAAGTCGAATCTTGCAGACTGGAGTTATGTGGTATGTACGCCCGAAGCGACATATATGGAAGAAATGGTGCGGAATCGCAATTGGAATTTTATGATTGTCTTTTTGGGTGCCGTCATTGGTGTGATCGCCGTGGTGCTTATGGAAAGACGGAATTACAGACCCGTCCGTGCCCTGATGGATATTTTGCCGGAGAGAGAGGAGATGGATACGGATGAATTTGCGGCACTAGAAAAAAATCTGAAGAAATTATTCAGCGAGAATCAGTTTATGCAGGAGACGATGGAGGCGCGCCGGGAGTATGATAGGGAGCTGGGACTGTTATCGGTCATCAAGGGGAGGACGGGATTTTTTAGAAAACTGACGGACGAAGAACTGCTGGGGAAGGACAGAGAAGGAGGATATTTTTCGTTTGCGACGATAAAGCTGGCTGTGGAGGAAAAAGAAAACGAAGCGCTTCCCATTGATTATGATATGCTGGTTTTTCTGGTGCAGAATGTGATTACAGATACGTTTGGGAAGGAATATTCGTACATCAAAACCATTGATGATAAGATATTGGTTTATCTGTTTCTGCTGCCGCCAGATCAGGACGAAGCGGAATGGAAGAAAGAATGCCGGGAAAAGATGGTATGGATCAATGAATTTTTCCAAAGTCGGCTGGAATTGGATCTGCCCATCACCATTGGAGACTGCTTTTCTTCGTTTTCGGAAGTGGAGACGGTTTATGCAAATCTGCAGGAAGTCAATGAACAGCGGTATTATACCTGTCCGGAAGGCGTCATGGAAGCGGAGCAGATCAATAAAATTGATGTTGCTTCCCTGGACCGGCTGAATTTTTACAGCAAGCGGCTTGAGGCGGCCGCGGCAGAGGCGGATTTTGGAGCGGGCAAGGCGGTCAGTGAGCAGCTTTTTGAAGAGTTGGAAACATCGGGGAACTCTTTTTTGGCAATGCTGTTTTATGTACTGTCCATTGTCAACAATCTTTTGATGATGTCAAGAAACATGGTGCAGGATGAGGCGATACGCAGACAGGAAGTGGAAGACGTACTGGTGAAGATACGGCGGGCCGAATCCATGAGTACCTTAAAGGATAGTTTCTATCATTTTCTGCGGCTGATCTGCCGGGCAGTTGACCAGGACAGTCAGGATAGTGTGATGCTGTCGGAGCGCATAAAAAAATATGTCAGGGAACATTATAATGATTACAATGTAAATATCTCTTCCATAGCAGACGAGATGGGAATTACTCCCAGATATATGTCGAAAATTTTTCGGGATCAGACAGGAGTCGGCCTTCTTCAGTATATCAATGATCTTCGGATAGAACAGGCAAAACGCCTTTTGAAGACAACGGGAAAGACGGTGGACGAAATTGCAGAGGAAACCGGTTTTGCCAATACAAGGACATTTCGGCGCAATTTCCAGAAAGCGACGGGAGTGACCGCAAAAGAATACAAAAACAGATAAAAAGCGGACAGAATGGAAAAAGTCAGTTGACAGAATACATTCTGTCCGCTTTTTTTGCTTTCTGTCACTATAAAACATAGAAAACCGGGACTATACTTATGCCATCAGCTTGACCACGGAGAGACAAGCCCGGTTTTTCAGTATGAGAAGGCGCGGGTTGGACCGTGAAAAGTGGAGAAAATCAGCATTCAGACCAACCATGGGATGTGGCAGATCGGCTGGGTGCAAAGAACAGAAAAAACAGGCCGCAGGAAAAATGCGGCGGAAAAGGAGGAACCATGAGAAAGCGCAGATCATGGAAGAAAAAGGGCACCGCACTGATGATGGCGGGAGCGTTGGCGGCATCCATGTTGGCGGGGTGCGGAAATGATGCGAATACAACCGAGGCCAATCCGGCAGGTGATGGCGGACAGACAGAGGCCGGAGGCCAAAATGACAGTCAGGGGGAAGGGGAAACAACCGGTTCCATTACATATCCGGTGGCAGATGCGGGCAAATTCACATTCGGCATGACTCTGTCATCTTCCTGGAGCGATCGGTACGATTCTTTTGATGAACTGCCCCTTGGAAAGGAATTGGAAAAAGAAACGGGTTTTGATATGGAGATGGTTCATGTGGAAAACAAACAGGCCATGAATCTGCTCCTGGCATCGGGGGAACTGCCGGATGCCATCAGTTATAACTTCAAATCCAATTATACAGGCGGAGAAGCGAAAGCGATCCAGGACGGCCTGATCTTTCCCATGAGTGAAGAGTTTGTGAAAGAAAACGCGCCGGATTACTGGAAAGCCATCAGTGAAAATCCAGAGATATTAAAACAGGTGAAAACGCCGGAAGGGGACATCTATGGATTCGCTTTTATTCTGGGTGATGAGCTGTTAAAGAGCGGACAGGGATTGATCGTGCGGGATGACTGGTGCGAGGAGCTGGGATTGGAACTGCCGGAGACTGCAGACGAATTTTATAACATGTTAAAGGCGTTTAAAGAGGAGAAGGGGGTGGAGATTCCATTCTGTGTCAGTACATCTACCATAGGCGCACTGCTCAATAATGGGATTGTAACTTCGCCGTTTGGACTGGTGACGATGGATACCTATGTGGATAATGGGAAAGTAGAGATCGGATATGCCAGACAGGAATTTAAAGAGGTTTTGGCATGGTTTCGGAAATTATATGAAGAGGGACTTCTGGATCCCAATTTTGCCACCGTGGATCAGGAAACCATTACGGCCAATATGCTGACCGGAAAAGCGGGGGCATCCGCCGGAGCCTGCGGAAGTATCCTTGGAACCTGGCTGACGACAAATAAGGATGTGGAGGATTATTCCCTGGCGGGTACGAAGAATCTGGTGGCAAAACGCGGGGATACGCCAATGTATGGTCATTACAACAATGATGTGGTGGGCAGTGTAGCTTCGATCACGACATCCTGTGAAAATCCGGAGAAAGTGGCACAGTTTTTCAATTATGGATATACGGAAGAAGGCCATATGCTGTATAACTTCGGGATTGAGGGGGAGAGCTATGAAATGCAGGACGGAAAGCCGGTCTATACGGATTTGGTGTTAAATAATCCGGATGGCCTGACGGCAAATCAGGCGCTGTCAGAATATCAGCTTGCAGTGGGAAACGGCCCATTTGTCCAGGATAAAGACTACCTTCTTCAGTATTATAAAGAAGATGAGCAGAAAGAAGCGCTGGAAAGATGGAGTGATCATACCGCGAAAGATTATAAGCTACCGGCCATCACAATCAATGCGGATGATTCTGGCGAATACGCAAGTCTGACGAGTGAACTGCAGACATACAGGGATGAGATGATTATCAAGTTTATCCGTGGAGAAGAGTCCCTGGACAATTTTGACGCGTATTTGAATACCTTAAATTCCATGGGAATCGAGCGTCTGCGCGAGATTATTCAGAACGCGGTGGACGAATATAATTCCAGATAGGAAAGAAAGAGGATGTCTCAAGGATCCGGCAGGAAACATGGAAATCGAACGGTCTTTGAGACGTCCGTTTTTCTTTTGCGCCGGAGGGTCGGCTGCGGAGAGGGTCAGAGGATACTGCGAATAGGCCGCTGGAACAGGCCAGAGCCATGTTCGATATAAGAGGATATATCAGGTGATGGGAACCTGGGATATGGCGCCAGCGGCAGAAATGGAGGATAGGCTATTGAGTAAAAAAATAAAGAAAGGGATGGACAAAGCCGCCATGCCCATGAAAAGGGATGGGATGGGACAAAAATCGTATTTTGCCAGACTGCGGCGGGATCTGGTCCGCAACCGTGCGGCGTACCTATTGTTTCTTCCCGTGTTGATTTATTATATTGTATTCTGCTATTTTCCCATGTATGGGATTATCATTGCATTTAAAGATTTCACTCCGTATAAAGGAATCCTGGGAAGCCCATGGGCGGACAGTTTCGGAATGGAGCATTTTATCAGTTTCTTCGATTCCGTATATTTTGGGCGCTTGATTAAAAATACGCTGGTGATCAGTATTACCAATCTCTGCGTCACATTTCCCGCGCCCATTATTCTGGCCCTTTTATTAAATGAGGTTCGTTTTAAGAAATTCAAGGGATTTTTACAGACATTAATGTATCTGCCCCACTTTATATCCATGGTGGTAATCTGCAGTATGGTGCGTCTGTTTGTGGATTATAACGGCTTCATCACACAGATGTTAAGCAGCCTGGGGCTTGTGGACGGGAGTCTGTCGCTTTTGTCCAATAAGGATTATTTTGTCCCCATCTATGTGCTGTCCGGTCTGTGGCAGACCATCGGGTGGAGCGCCATCATTTACATATCGGCTCTGTCCGGCGTGGATCAGGAATTGTACGAGGCGGCCAGAATCGACGGGGCCAACCGGTGGCAGCAGACGATCCATGTGACGATCCCATCCATTATGATGACGATTATCATGATGTTTATCATGAGGATCGGGCAGGTCATGAGTGTCGGTTACGAAAAGATCATTCTTTTGTACAATCCGGGTATCTATGAGACGGCGGATGTCATTTCCACCTATGTATACAGAAAGGGTCTTCTGGAAGCCAACTGGAGTTATTCGGCGGCCGTGGGGCTGTTTAATTCTGTCATCAATCTCTTCCTGGTGGTCACGGCCAACAGGATAACGAGAAAAGTGACTGATATGGGATTGTGGTAAAGGAGGAGCGTCGGATGAAAGATAAGAGTAAAGGATATCGGATTTTCAGTATATGCAATTATATTCTGCTGTCAATGATTGCGTTGGCATGTCTCTATCCGTTTTATTATGTCGTGGCAGCATCCTTCAGCAATCCGGAAGCACTGATGCGTCATCAGGGACTACTGCTGTTTCCTTTGCAGGAAATGACACTGGACGGGTATGATATGGTATTTAATAATGAGCTGGTACTCTCCGGTTTTGCCAATACCTTCTTTGTTTTGGTTGTCGGCCTGATTTTCAATATGGTTCTGACGGTCATAGGAGCCTATGTGCTGTCTTTGAAAGATCTGATGCTGAGAAGGCCGCTTACGCTGTTTATCATCGTCACCATGTACTTTTCCGGCGGCCTGATTCCCACCTATCTGAATATTAAAAATCTGGGGATGCTGGACAGTCTGTGGTCCCTGATTATACCGGGAGCCATCGCCACATCCAACCTGATTATCATGCGAAGCGCCTTTATGGCGGTGCCGGAGGCGCTTTCAGAGGCGGCCAGGATTGACGGGGCAAGCCATGTTCAGATTTTGTTTCAAATCATGCTCCCCCTGGTAAAAGCCACGCTGGCGGTCATGGTGCTGTATTACGGCGTGTCCCACTGGAATTCCTGGTTCAACGCGTCCATCTATCTGCGGACGCCGTCCCAGTATCCTCTGCAGCTTGTCCTTCGAAACATCCTGGTGGAGAGCCAGACCGGGGATATGATGCAGGACATCGGAGCGGCCCGGTCGCCCCAGGTGCAGCAGTTAATTAAGTATGCGCTGATCGTGGTGAGCAGCGTGCCGATTATTGTCGTATATCCGTTCCTGCAGAGATTCTTCCAGAAAGGCGTCATGATCGGAGCGGTGAAAGGATGAGTGGAGATATGATAGACAGAAAAGAACTGACGGATTTTCACAATCCCGTACTGACACAGATGGAGACGGATGCGCCGCTGACGGTGGGAAACGGGGAGCTGGCCTTTACCGCGGACATCACGGGGATGCAGTCCCTGTATCGCCATTACCGCACGGTCCCGCTGTGTACCATGTCCCAGTGGGGATGGCATACACAGCCGACGGGAGAAGAGCGGGAGTGGTATACGCTGGCGGATCTGGTGATGACGGAGTATACATGCAATGGGAAAAAAGTAAGGTACCCAAAGAAAAAAATGCCTGGAAACGAAGGGGTGTATGACTGGCTGAGAAAGAATCCCCACCGGCTGAATCTGCTCAGGGCGGGGCTTACATGGGAGGGAAAACCCCTGGAACCTTTCATGATAGGCGAATGCCGCCAGGAGCTTCATCTGTATGAGGGGATCCTGGAAAGCCGCTTTTCGGTGATGGGAAAGGCGTGCCGGGTGACGACTGCCTGCGATATGGAGGGAACGGACCGTCTGGCCTTTTTCATCGAGAGCGCGGCTTTGGCGGATGGGACGCTGGGCGTGGCCCTGGATTTTCCCTATGGATCGCCGGATATCACGGCGTCCGACTGGGAACAGCCGGGAAAGCACAGGACAAAGGCTGTCTATCAGGATGGATGCGCTGCAGTTTTGCAGAGGATACTGGATCGGGACGCCTATACGGCAGTGATTGACACGGACGGAATCCTGAATGTGGAAGAGGAACGCCACCACGTACGGATAAAAGCGCAGGGGGAACGTCTCAGCCTGGTTATCGAACTGAGGGAAGGATATTTTGATCGAAAAGAAACGAATATAGCGGAGGAAAACAGAACCGCAGGAGAACTGGCGGATGACGTGACGGCGCGCAGCCGAAGCGGGTGGAAGCGCTTCTGGGAGACGGGAGGCGTGATACGGTTAAGCAAAAGCCGGGATCCCAGAGCGGTGGAACTGGAACGCCGGATTCTTTTGTCCCAATACCTGATGGCCGTCAACTGTGCCGGTTCGGCCCCGCCCCAGGAGACGGGACTGACCTGCAACAGTTGGTATGGAAAGATGCATTTGGAGATGTATCTGTGGCACTGCGCCTGGCTGCCCCTCTATAACCACGGGGACAGGATGGAAAAGAGCGCGGGCTGGTACCAGAAGCGCCTGCCTGAGGCAAGAGAAAACGCGGCCAGAAACGGATACAAAGGGGCGAGATGGCCGAAGATGGTGGCCTTAGAAGGGGTGGACTGCCCATCCCCCGTGGCGCCCCTTTTGGTATGGCAGCAGCCCCATATCATCTATATGCTGGAACTGGCATACCGCCGGAAAAAAGACAAAGCATTTCTGAGACAGTACTGGGATCTGGTGGAAGAGACGGCTGCGTTTATGGTGGATTTTGTGGTATGGAACGGGGAAACCGGGTGTTATGATATCTGCGCCCCGGTGATCCCCGTGCAGGAGTGCCACAGGGAGACGGAGACAAAAAATCCGGCCTTTGAGGTGGAATACTGGCGGTTTACCCTGCGCATCGCGGCGGCCTGGGCAGAGCGTCTGCACCGTCCGGTTCCGGAAAAATGGCTCCATGTGGCGAAACATATGGCCGGATTAAAAGAAAAAGACGGATGTTACCTGGCCCATGAAAACTGTCCGGATACCTTCACGGCATTCAACCGGGATCATCCGTCTATGCTTGGGGCGTACGGCCTGATTGACAGCACGCGGGTGGACAGGAAGATCATGGAACATACGCTGGAAACGGTTCTGGCATGCTGGGACGAGGTGACGCTCTGGGGCTGGGATTTCGCCATGATGGCCATGACGGCCGTCCGGCTGGGAAGGCCGGAACTGGCGGTGGAGATACTCCTGAAGGATACGCCGAAGAACTGTTATCTGAAAAACGGACACAACAGGCAGAAGACAAGGAAGGATCTGCCGCTGTACCTGCCGGGAAACGGATCGCTTTTGCTGGCGGCGGCCATGATGACGGCAGGGTATGAAGGATGCGAAACACACGCGCCGGGGTTTCCGGACGATGGGATGTGGACGGTGGAGTATGAGGGGATTGCGCCGTTTCCGGGGGAAATTCGGTGATTGCGGAACCTAACCAATTGGAAGGGATGAAGTTTTAAAGTGAGAACCCGGACGGCCGTGGGCGGCGGCGCAGTCTCACAACACAGAAAAAATAATCCACTGTTCGCCAGTTGAAACACAAATCTGTCGGACTGTTCGTTTTTGGCGTACACTCCTACAGATTTGTGTTTCAAAAGTCGTACAGTATGATTATTTTTCTGTCGCTGTGAGACTGCGCCGCCGCCCACGGCCTGGCTGGTGTTTGGCGTGGTTGTCTGGCGGGGGATCCTGTCAGACGACACGCGCTTGGGACAGATATATATTGGAGCTGTGATTTTGAAAGGTCAGGGAGCCGCGCGTTTCGCAATTGCCGGTAGTGATTAGGATGTCAAAAGGATAGCTGCTCCCTCTAAAATGACCTTTTAACCCCCTGATTTTATACTAGCATTGCCGTAACAGTGCGATTTTATGAAGGGCGTGGGGAAACGGTTACGAATTGCATGGCGGAAAGGGAAGGATTATGAAGTATTATAGTGGAACGATTGCGGATTGTAAGATTGCTTATATAGGAGGCGGGTCCAGGGGATGGGCGTGGCGGCTTATGGCCGATCTGGCGATGGAGCCGGAACTTTCCGGGACGATTGCCCTGTATGATATTGATTTTGAGGCGGCAAGACAGAATGAGATCATTGGAAACCGCCTGTCCGCCAGGGAAGAGGCGGCAGGAAAGTGGAAGTATGAGGCCGTGAAGACCATGGGAGAAGCGCTGACCGGGGCGGATTTTGTGATTATCTCCATTATGCCGGGAACGTTTGAGGAGATGGCTTCCGACGTCCATGCGCCGGAAGCCTATGGCATCTGGCAGTCGGTGGGGGATACTGTGGGGCCGGGAGGGCTCCTTCGGGCGCTTCGGACGCTGCCCATGTACATAGAAATCGCGGAGGCCATCCAAACGTATGCGCCGGATGCATGGGTCATCAATTATACGAATCCCATGAGCCTTTGTGTGAAGGTTTTGTATCACGTATTTCCGGGGATAAAGGCGTTTGGATGCTGTCATGAGGTGTTTGGGACGCAGAAGGTCCTTCGCAATATCCTGGAAGATACGACGGGATTAAAGGGGATCGACCGGAGCGAGATCCTGGTCAATGTGGTGGGGGTGAATCATTTTACCTGGTTTACGGAGGCCTCTTATCAAGGTATGGATCTGTTTCCCATATATCGGGACTATGTGGACAGTCATTTTGAGACGGGCTATACGAAGGGGGACGACAGTTGGCTGAACCGGTCTTTTTCCAGCGGGCAGAGGGTAAAATTTGATCTGTTCCGCAGATATGGATTTATCGCGGCGGCGGGGGACCGCCATCTGGCCGAATTTATGCCCGGAGATCAATATCTGGCCAGTCCGGATTCTGTGAGGGAGTGGATGTTTGCCCTGACGACGGTGGATTCCAGGAAAAAAGAGCTGGAAAAGCGGCTGGAAAAGAGCCGGGCGCTTGCCGAGGGAAGACAGGAAGTGGAGCTGAAACCCTCAGGAGAGGAAGGGGTGCTGCTGATCAAGTCGCTGTGCGGCCTGACAAGGTGTATCAGCAATGTAAATATCCCCAACACAGAGGGGCAGATACCGAATCTTCCCAGGTCCGCTGTGGTGGAGACAAACGCCGTATTTTCCAGGGACAGGATACATCCGGTGATGGCGGGAGACGTGCCGGAAGGGGTGCTGCCGCTGGTGCGCGTCCACGCAGAGAATCAGGAACGGATCCTTCACGCGGCGCTTCAATGCGATTTTGAGCTGGCGCTGGAAGCGCTCATGCATGACCCCAATGCAGAGGCGAAAATCGACCGGGAACAGGGACGAAAACTTCTGGCAAAGATGATACGAAACACGATGGCGTATCTGCCGGAGGAGTGGAAGGATCGGGTGAAATAATATGGCCAATATTTTTATGCGCTTTCCGGGAGGAAAGAAAAAAGCGATGACGTTAAGCTATGACGACGGGACGGAGCAGGACCGCCGCCTGATCTCCATTATGCAGAAACATGGCCTGAAAGGGACATTCAATATCAGCACGGGGATTCTGGCGAAGGAGGGGACGGTTTATGCTCCGGGGACGATCCATAGAAGACTCAGCGCATCCGGGCTGTCTGACACATATGGGGACAGCGGGATGGAGGTAGCGGCGCATGGACACACCCATGCGTATCTGAATCAGCTTCCGGCGGGACTCTGCCTGGAAGAAGTGATTCGAAACCGGGAAGGTCTGGAAGCGATATTTCCCGTCATTGTCCGGGGCATGGCCTATCCCCACGGCGCCCATGGGGAAGAGACGCGTTCCCTGCTCTCCATGGCCGGAATCGCCTACGCCAGAACGACTGTGTCCAGCGAGACATTTGCGATTCCGCAGGACTGGATGCGCTGGAATCCCACCTGTCACCATAATAATCCCCGGCTGATGGAACTGGCAAAACGGTTTGTGGAAGAGCCGGTGAAAAAGGCGCCTGCGCTGTTTTATCTCTGGGGGCACAGCTTCGAATTTGACCGGGATCAAAACTGGGAAGTAATCGAAGCGTTTGCCGCGCTTGCAGGAGATAAAAAAGAAATCTGGTACGCCACCAATCTGCAGATTTACGACTATGTACAGGCGTACAGGCAGCTGATATTCAGCATGGACGGAAAGCGAATATACAATCCAACCGCCCAGGAACTCTGGCTGGAAGCGCATCATAGAGAGATTTGCCTGAAAGGCGGAGCGATGACAGAACTGCAGGAGACGCCGGTGGAGACGGCGGGATTGGAGACAACATTTTAAATGTACACCGGTGAACGAAAAAAGGTTCGCTCCCTCCGGCCTGTGAATGTTTGCCGAAAGATAGAAAAATGGGAGAGAAGCGATGAGGATGGCAAGGCTCAAAAAGTGAGGATTTATGCGGCTTATAGAGTTTGGCAATTACCTATGGATGTTCAAGGAAAGAAAGGAGAGCGAATGGAACGATATCAATATAAGGGGCATACCCCTCTGGAATATGGGGAACAGGCGTGTCATACGCTGATGCGGACATTTAAAGCGGAAGATCTGCCTCCCAGGGCGCATTTCCATTATCATCAGGGCGTATTTTTATCCGGGATGGAAAAGATCTGGCAGATCTGTAAAAAGGAGGAATATCGGCGCTATATCAACGACTGGGTAAACAGCCTGGTGGACGAAGAGGGGCAGATCCATGGATTTGATTCCGACGAACTGGATGATGTGCAGCCGGGGATTTTGCTGTACCGCATGTATCAGGAGACAGGAAGCGAGAGGTATAAAAAGGCGCTGGATACGCTGATTGAGGTGGTGCTGAATTTTCCGAAAAACCGCGAGGGTGGATTCTGGCATAAAGTAAAAAATAAAGAACAGATGTGGCTGGACGGTCTGTATATGGCAGGTCCGTTCTGCGCTTTGTATGGGAAATGGTTTCACAGAGAGGAATGCTTTGAAAGCTGTATCTTTCAGGCGCTTTTGATGGAGAAAAAGACAAAGGATGAAAAGACGGGGCTGTGGTATCATGCCTGGGACAGTGTGAAAGAACGTCCCTGGGCCGATGAAAAGACGGGGCGCTCCCCGGAGTTTTGGGGACGTTCCATCGGGTGGGTGCCGGTGGCGGTTCTGGATGAGCTGGAGTGTATTCCTGAGAGCCATCCGGGATATGGAAAGCTGGCGCGCCTGGTACGGGAGCTGCTCCTTTCCGTAATGCATTATCAGGATGAAAGCGGTCTGTGGTATCAGGTGGTGGATAAAGGCGGAAAAGAAGGAAACTGGCTGGAGACTTCCTGTACCTGCCTGTTTGCCGCCGCCATATGCAAGGCAGTGCGCATGGGAATCCTGGATCCATCGGCCCTGGGATCAGCGCGGCGCGCATTCGAAGGCGTCGCAGACAGGCTGACTTGGCGGGGGGAAGATCTCGTGATCGGCGGCATCTGTGTGGGAACCGGCGTGGGCGATTATGAACACTACTGCAGACGGCCCACCAGCGAAAATGACCTGCATGGGACGGGGGCATTTTTGCTGATGTGCGCGGAGATGGAGCGGAGTATACAAAATATATAATTTAGAGTAAACGGCTGTTTTGGGATTTCTTAATATACAAAAAGTCCTGAAATGGCTGTTTTAAGTAGAAAGGACGATATCCGATTCTCAGCACAGTCATTGCTATGCTCTATTTTTTATATATTCAGTTACGAAGAGACATTCATGACCTGCGCTTCCATACATTTATCTGCCATTGCAGGAACGTTCTGCAAAAGGTATAAGTCCTTCTTCATCATGACAGTACAAGACAGAAGGGGCAACAATTCAATTTTTCGCCATTTCACCCTTTATATATTATAAAACTGTCCTTACATTCCCCAAAATACTTAAAATTTTTTGCATCAGGTCTTGACTTAAAGTTAACTTTAAGTCGTATGATGGATGTGAGATTGAAAAGAAAATGATAACAACTTACAAAAAATGCGTCAATGGGAGGTAACTATGGGACAGACAAAAATCTTAACGGAAACGTATACTCTTGCCAATGGTGTGAAAATACCTAAAATGGGGTTGGGTACATGGTTTATTCCAGACAGTGAAGCGGCAAAGACCGTATGCAGTGCGGTAAAAATGGGTTATCGTCATATGGATACGGCGCAGGCTTATGAGAATGAACGCGGCGTGGGCGAAGGCATTCGTTCCTGCGGTGTGGCCCGTGAAAGTCTTTTTGTCACGACGAAGCTGGCGGCGGAGGCAAAGACCTATGAAGAAGCGGCAAAAGCGATTGATGGTTCTCTTGAAAAAATGGGGCTGGATTATATCGACCTTATGCTGATTCACAGCCCGCAGCCGTGGGCAGATTTTCGGGGCGGCGATTATGCGGAAGGGAACCGGGAAGCATGGCGGGCCTTAGAAGAGGCATATAAGGCCGGAAAGCTGCGCGCCATCGGTATTTCCAACTTCAAAGAGCAGGACATGGAAAATATCCTTTCTTCCTGTACTGTAAAGCCTATGGTAAATCAGTTATTGGTCCACATAGGCAATACGCCGTTTCAGGTAATGGAATATTGCAGGAAACATGACATTTTGGTGGAGGCTTACTCCCCTGTGGCACATGGGGAAATTTTAAAGAGCGAAGAAGTCCGCGCTGTAGCCGCCAAATATCAGGTAACAGTTCCGCAGCTTTGCATTCGCTATGATTTACAGATCGGGACAATTCCGCTTCCGAAAACGGCAAATCCGGCGCATATGAGTGAAAATGCGGATCTTGACTTTGAGATTTCCGAGCAGGATATGGAAATTTTAAAAGCGATGAAGCCGTTAAATGATTATGGAGAATTTAGTTTTTTTCCGGTATTCAGCGGAAAATAATATATTTCGGGAGAAATTTAACATGAACAGACCGTATGTTTTTTGCCATATGCTGACTTCTCTTGACGGCAAGATTATGGGGCCTTATATGGAAACCACCGAAGGAGAGACGGCAGGAAATGTTTTTTACCGGATTGCTTTTGGGAAAAAGCCCTATTATAAACATCAGGGCTGGTTGTCCGGCCGCGTCACAACCGACGACAATTTTACTTTTTATGAAAAACCGGATTTGGAGGAAAGCGCCCCTGCTGTTCCTGGAGGAGATTATGTCGCCGCAAATGCGCCTATGTATTATGTTTCCGTTGATCCTTCCGGGCGGCTGGGCTGGAAAAGCAGCGAGCTTGTCTATAATGATACACACGCCCATGTGATTGAAGTTTTGACGGGACAGGCAAGTAATTCTTATAAAGCCTTTCTGCGTAAACTCGGAATTTCTTACCTGATTGCCGGGACGGAACGTTTGGATTATAACCTGGTCATGGAGAAATTAAAAACTCTTTTTGGTGTTGAAACCCTTATGCTGGGCGGCGGCGGTGTGCTAAACTGGTCGTTTATTCAGGCGGGAATGTGCGACGAAGTAAGCGTTGTCATCGCTCCCGTGGCAGACGGCTCCGATAAAACTCCGGCACTTTTTAGCGCAAAAGGAGATTTTTCGTCCGAGAAGCCCATTGCTTTTGAACTTCAAAATGTAGAGAAAACAGAAGGGGGCAGTTTATGGCTGCGGTATCTGGTAAAAAAATAATAGGAGGAAGTATGATGAAGACGGAAACAATCGGTATCTTCCCCATGGGAGAAAAGAATGAGACATATGCGAAATATTTTGTGGGACAGAGTTATTTGAATATGCTTTCCACAGAGCAGGTTGTAATTGGAAATGTAACTTTTGAGCCGGGTTGCCGCAATAACTGGCATATCCATCATAAAGGCGGCCAGATTTTACTTTGTACGGCGGGGCGCGGATATTATCAGGAATGGGGCAGGGAAGCACGAGAGCTGCACCCCGGAGATGTAGTCAATATCCCACCGGAAGTCAAGCATTGGCACGGGGCGGCAAAAGACAGTTGGTTTGCCCATCTTGCGGTGGAAGTCCCGGCAGAAGGAGCCTCTAATGAATGGCTGGAAGCCGTAAATGAAGGAGATTATGAGAAGTTAAAGTAAAGATAGATAGAAAGGGGAAAAATTATGGCAAAACAGACAGCAGGACGGGAGGTACTGGGAACCTTTGCGCCGAAATTTGCGGAATTGAACGACGACGTTTTATTCGGGGAGGTATGGAGCAGAGAGGAACAGCTCTCTTTGCGCGACCGCAGTATTGTGACGGTAACAGCGTTAATGGCGCAGGGCTTGACGGACAGCTCTTTCAAATATCATCTGGAAACGGCAAAGAAGAATGGTGTTTCTAGGGAGGAAATGGCGGAAATTTTAACCCATGCCGCATTTTACGTCGGGTGGCCAAAAGCATGGGCGGCATTCCGAATGGCAAAGGAAATTTATACGGAATAGCAGAAAAATGTATATGGTGTTTTTCCGGCGAAGAGAATATAATGGAAATATCCCTGAAAAAGCGAGGGTCTATGCGGTTATGCCATTGCCGCTTAGAAGATCATACACGAAAGGATGATAACAACAATGAAAGCAACAGAAACATTTCCCGATGGAACCCCCATAGACGCCTGGTTTTATGACACGAAGATACCGAAACGTTCGGAACTGGGAAAGCAGTACATACTGACAGACTATAATATCCTGGACGACGGCCGCATCCACACAGAAGAGATGCAGCGTCTGATTGATACAGCCGCAGAAGAGGGCGGCGGCGTCATCGTCGTCCCGGCGGGGACGTATCTGACCGGCTCCCTGTTTTTTAAGCAGGGCGTCCATCTGTATGTAGAGGCGGGAGGAACGCTGAAAGGGAGCGACGATATCTCCGATTATCCCCTGGTGGAGACGCGGATGGAGGGAGAGAGCTGCAAATACTTTGCGGCGCTGATCAATGCGGATGGACTGGACGGTTTTACCATAAGCGGTCCCGGCGCCATCGACGGCAACGGGCTGCGTTCCTGGAAGGCGTTCTGGCTGAGACGGGAGTGGAATCCCTCCTGTACGAATAAAGACGAGCAGCGGCCGCGCCTGATTTATCTGTCCAACTGCCGGAATGTCCTGGTTGCGGGGCTTCATCTGCAAAATTCCCATTTTTGGACGAACCATATCTATCAGTGCGATCATGTGAAATATTTAAACTGCCATATTTTTTCTCCGGCCTTTCCGGTGAAAGCTCCCAGCACCGATGCCATCGACATTGATGTCTGCACCGACGTGCTGGTGAAAAACTGCTACATGGAAGTAAACGACGACGCCGTGGTGTTAAAGGGCGGCAAAGGCCCCTGGGCGGATACTGCGCCGGAAAACGGTTCCAATGAGCGGATCCTTGTGGAAGACTGTACCTATGGCTTCTGTCATGGGTGTCTCACCTGCGGTTCCGAATCTGTCCACAATCGAAACGTAATCTTGAGAAGAATCAAAGTGAATCGCGCGTCCAACCTGCTCTGGCTGAAAATGCGCCCGGATACGCCCCAGCGCTATGAGTATCTGACGGTGGAAGAGATCGAGGGGACGATCACGAACTTCATCAATATCAATCCATGGACGCAGTTTTATGATCTGAAAGGCCGTCCTGACCGGCCTCTGTCCTATGCGGATCATGTGACCTTCCGCCGCTGTACCTGCCAGTGCGACACGTACTTTAACGTGACGCCGGAGGAAGAGCAGTACCAATTATCCGATTTTACCTTTGAACATCTGCGGATCAAAGCGCGCAGAGACGGGTTTAGAAAAGACAGTATCCGGCAGGTCACGGTGCGGGATGTGGAGGTCGAGGCGGAGGATTAGGGAATCCATGCGTTTGCTTTGCAAAAATTTTTGTTTTACTTGACAGCAGTCCGCATCTAATAGTATAATAATTAAACCGCGCAGCCGGGGAAGCAGCGGCTCCCTGTACCTGCAATCCGCTATAGCAGGGGTGATATCCTTTCCGAGGATGACTGTCTGTAGGGCTGCCCTTCATAAGTGGCGTTGAAGTCTGGGTCTTACGCAACAGGAATCTGTGAACCGTGTCAGGTCAGGAATGGAGCAGCACTAAGCAGAAGCTCCTGTGTGCCGTGAGGGCGCCTGGACGGAGCTAACTGTGGAGGTAACGCTTATGGGCAGCATACGAAGTCAGGATGCGCGGTAAAAAAAATAGATCAGAAAGTCGTGCAAGGCACGGCTTTTTTTGATACCTTTTGATTATAATCAATATAAAAAAATACTATATATGGTTATTTTGACTTTTTTCTTATCCTGTTTTATACTAACTTTATAAGTATGGACGCAAGTCCAGGCGACAGCGGCGGGTGAGAGCCGTGAGTGATATGGTAGGAAATGGGTGGAATGAAAGAGAGAAAAAGAATTCGCCGTTCTGTAGCGGAGCGGATAATGAAAACAAAATTTTATTATCAGGAAAATGAGCTGTTCCATAATTCTTATCGGGAAGAACAGGAAGAATTGGAGCTGATCTGCCGGGGGGATATGGACGGTCTTTTTCAGATGGAACAGAAAAAAAGAACTGGAAAGCTGGGAAAGCTGGCGGGAGAAAAATTGCGCTCTGAAAAGAATCTGGCCATCTGTGCCATGACTCTGTATTGTCGGGCTGGGATCCGGGGAGGTCTTCTGCCGGAGGAGGCGTTTTCCATCAGCGACGGATATATCCAGGAGATCGAAGAGGCATGTTCGGCGGAAGACGTATCGTCTCTGCTGCGGGAGGCAAAGTTTGAATATACAGCTCTGACGGCGCAGAGAAGGAATGAATCAGCCCGCAATCTTTTGGTGGAGGGCTGCAAGAACTATATCTGCCAGAACATGCATCGGAAAATCGAAGTCAATGAGATTGCAAAACGTCTCCATGTGACACCGGGATATCTGTCAAAAGTTTTTCGTGATGTGACAGGGATGACGGTGATGCAGTATATGATGAAAGAGAAAACGGATCACTGCGGCAATCTGCTGAAATATTCCCGTTACAGTTTTGAAGAGATTGCCTATTATTTTGGCTTCTGTTCCCAGAGTCATTTTGGACAGGTTTTCAAAAAATGGACGGGTATGACGCCGAGACAGTTTCGGGAGATGTACGGGGTGGAAGAATGAGCTTTAAAAAAACGGATGGACTTTCTGGAAATATAGGAATAAAAATTTAATAAAAAAATGAAAAATATGATACCATTTTTCCTCCATATGTTTTATGATTACGAATAGGATATTTTTGTTTGAAGATTCATAATATGTATGGAGGTTTTTTATGGGACGTGATATCAAAGCGATCATCAAAGAAATGACGCTGGAAGAGAAAGCCGGGATGTGTTCCGGCAAGGATTTTTGGAGGCTGAAATCCGTGGAGCGGCTTGGCATCCCGGAGGTGATGGTGAGCGACGGCCCCCATGGATTGAGAAAACAGGCGGAAACCGGGGATCATCTGGGGATTAACGACAGCATTGAGGCGGTCTGCTTTCCAACCGCCTGCGCGACGGCCTGCTCCTTTGACCGGGAACTGCTAAAGGAGATGGGGACAGCCATTGGAAATGAGTGTCAGGCGGAAAATCTCTCTGTGATCCTGGGACCGGCGGTTAATATCAAGCGTTCCCCGCTCTGCGGAAGGAATTTTGAATATTTTTCCGAGGATCCCTATCTGGCGGGACAGATGGCTTCCGCCCATATTCAGGGCGTACAGTCCCAGGGCGTAGGCACGTCTCTGAAACATTTTGCGGCCAACAACCAGGAATACCGGAGGATGACCTGTTCTTCCGAAGTCAGCAAGCAGGCGCTTCGGGAGATCTATCTGGCGGCTTTTGAGACGCCGGTGAAAGAGGCGCAGCCGAAAACCGTGATGTGTTCCTATAATAAGATCAACGGAACCTTTGCTTCCGAGGACCCGTGGCTTTTGACCGAAGTGCTTCGCAAGGAGTGGGGCTTTGAAGGATATGTGGTGTCCGACTGGGGCGCGGTAAACGACCGTGTGGAAGGTCTGAAAGCAGGTCTGGAACTGGAAATGCCTTCTTCCGGCGGGACGAATGATAAAAAAATCGTGGAAGCGGTGAAAAATGGTACGCTCTCCGAGGACGTGCTGGATCGTGCAGTGGAGCGGATCCTGCAGGTGATCTTTGATTTTGTTGATCACAGAAAAAATGCTGTATGGGACAGGGAAAAGGACCACAGCCTGGCGCAGAAAATAGAAGAAGAATCGGCGGTGCTTTTGAAAAATGAAGGGATTTTGCCGCTTTGCCCGGAGAAAAAAACCGCCTTTATCGGGCTGTTTGCAAAAAAGCCGCGGTATCAGGGCGGCGGAAGTTCTCATATCCATTCCTATAAGGTGGCCAGCGCCCTGGAAGAAGCCAGAAAATTTGCCGATGTGGTATACGCCCAGGGATATGACGTAAAAGAAGATAAGAGAGAGGATGCCCTGGTGAAGGAGGCAGTGGAAGCAGCCAGAGGAAGCGATTACGCCGTCATATTCGCGGGACTGCCGGATTCTTTCGAATCCGAGGGATACGACAGAAGCCATATGCGGCTTCCCGACTGCCAGAATGCTCTGATAGAGGAAGTGCTGAACGTACAGCCCAATACCGTGGTGGTGCTTCACAATGGTTCTCCGGTGGAGATGCCGTGGGCAGACCGGGTAAAAGGGATTCTGGAAATGTATCTGGGCGGTCAGGCCGTCGGAGCAGCAGCCGTCAATCTTCTGTACGGCCATTCCAATCCATGCGGAAAGCTGGCGGAGACCATTCCGTTCCATTTGGAGGACAATCCGTCCCATCTGAATTTCCCGGGAGACGGGAAAACGGTGCATTACCAGGAAGGGATCTATGTGGGATACCGGTATTATGATAAGAAAAATATGCCGGTGAGATATCCCTTTGGATATGGGTTAAGCTATACCACATTTGCCTATAAAAATCTTCGGCTTGACAGGGAGACGATGAAGGATACCGATACGCTTACCGTGACCCTGACGGTGGAAAATACCGGGGACAGACCGGGAAAAGAAATCGTGGAACTCTATGTCAGCAGTCCCAATCAATCTGTGCGTCCTGTGCGGGAACTGAAACATTTTGCCAAAGTATTCTTACAGCCGGGGCAAGAAAAAGACGTGACGATGACGCTTGATAAGAGGAGTTTTGCCCAGTACAGCGAAGAACTTCATGACTGGTATGTGCCGACGGGGGTATATCAGATCCAGATCGGCCGTTCCTCCAGAGATTTGGTATTGGAAGCGCCGGTGACGGTGGAGAGTACTGCAGTACTGGCCATGGAAATCGACGCCAATACCACGGTGGGGGATCTTATGAGAAATCCAAAAACGTCTTCCTTTCTCCAGACACAGTTAAAACAAATCCAGGAAACCCTGGGTGGAGAGGAAAAGAAGGAAGAGAGCGATGCAGCCAAAGAAGCAGTCACCGATGAGATGAACCAGGCCATGATGGACTCCATGCCCCTTCGCGCTTTTAGAAGTTTCAATGGGATGACCAATGAAGCGCTGGAAGAACTGATGGAAGCGCTGAGAAAGTTGGGATAAATCGAATATAAGGATAGAAAACCCCTCTGTTTGCGGGTGAACGATAAAAACAGGGCAGTCGGTCTTTGCTGTGTGCCCTTCCGGTTCCTTGCAGACAGAGGTTTTTTCTATCCGATCTTTTCAGACAGATCATCATGGGATTGTCTGGATATTACAGTCAGGTGAGGCATGTTTGCCTAAAAGGTACGGATAACGCGGCAGGGGTTACCCACGGCCACGCAGTTTTTGGGAATGGAACGGGTTACCACACTTCCTGCGCCGATTACGCTGTTTTCGCCAATCGTAACGCCGGGAAGGAGGATGGAACCGCCTCCGATCCACACCTGATCCTGAATGGTTACGGGTTTCGCATATGTGCGAAAGAAGGTGGCGTTTTTTTCACGCCAGTTGGCTGTCAGGCGTTCCAGCGGCAATACGGGGTGGGAAGACGTATAGATCTGTACATTGGAGGCGATCAGTACGCGGCTGCCGATATGGATGGGCTTGTTATCCACGAATGTACAGTTGATATTAATAATCACATCGTCTCCAATCCATATGTTTTTCCCGTAGTCACAGTAAAAAGGAGTATCAATTGCCACGCGTTCCCCGATATGGGCAAACAGATCCCGGAGGATTGCGCGACGTTTTTCAAAATCCCGGTAATCACTATGATTGTATTCCTGTGTCAGACGCCTTGCCAGTGCGATCTGGTTTATTGCGTCAGGAGTTGCGGTTTCCAGAAAATCAGTTTCTTGATAGTCCATATCATACCTCCGTGAGAGTGGTGGCTGTTGTATCCACATCGTTGTTTCCTGACAGATTTTATTCTTATGACTCTGAGGGCGCTCCTGAACAGGAACGGCCGTCCAGTGCGCCTGGCAGGAGATCATAGATGGAACATCCGATTTTCTTTTCAAAGTAGGCTTGGATTTCCAAAGTCTTTTTCCAGCGTGCGATGGTATACGGGTGGAAGCCATAACGGATGGTTACATCTACGAAGCGTTTTTCCAGGATACAGAATCCGGTGGGGAGGGCCAGTGCATCGCATAACTGTACCAGTCGATCGTAATCGTCATAGACAGCATGTTCCAGGAAGGTTTTCATAAATTGATAATCTTCTTCGCTGACATCAAATGTTCCGATGGAGGTGTGGATATCCGGAATCATAAACGCATGGGAGATGCAGATCTGAGCCGCTTTTTTCCATCCCCGTGCCATACAGTAGCGGTATCCGTCGATCAAATGTTTTTCGGAGGTGATACCGACATAGCGGCCAATGTCATGCAGAAGACCAAACAGGTATGCGTTCTCTTCGGATAAATTATCGCAGCGGCGGGCGATACGGCGGCAGGCCATAGCTACGTAACGGGAGTGACTGACCCAGGGGCCGGGATTTTGACGCTGTGCTTCTGCCAAAGCTGCTTCGGCAGTTTCATTATTCCATTCTAGCATAGGATTCCTCATTTCTGTGTTATCTAAATATATGAAATGTCTGTTGATTCAAACATATTATAGTATTTATGATAAAGGATGGGAGGTCCCATGGATATCGGTATTATGCCAGGGTTTATCACGATCCTGCCATTTCAGGCGGTATTGAAGCGGCGTACAGCCGAGGGTTTCACGAAAGACTTTTCCAAAGTGACTGCCGCTTCCCAGACCGCAGGCATATCCAATGTTTGAAATGGATTCGGTGCTTCCAGACAATAGTTGGCAAGCAATTTGTAAACGGTAATTTTTCAGGTATTCAGCGGGAGTTGTGTGGAGAATTGTTTGGAACATACGGTAACATTCACGCTCGCTCAAGAATGCAGACTGTGCCAGATCGGAAACTCCGATTTTTTCTGCGTAATGGTCATAGATATAGGCCAGCAAAAGTCCCATGCGATCATTGGATGGGAGAGATTCCACCTCTCCGTTTAGCAGGGGAAGAGCAAGTTTATAGAGGTCCAGCCATATGTGGGAAAGCGCCTCCCGTAAGTGGATTTCATATCCGCATTCCTGCTCAGAGATCAGAAATGCATCCCGAATCTGGCTTAGAATATCCTTATGGGCAGGGGTATCAGGATATAGCGGAAGAATATCCAGGCTGGAAGCATGAATAATGGGGAAAATATATGTTTGTTCAATACGGCTTCCAAGTGCTCCGCCCAAGAAGGAAGGGTCAAAAATATGGAGAAGCTGTACGGTATGACAGCTTCCCGGTTGTGGTTTGGTCGTATGGAGTATATTGGAATTGACAAATCCTCCGCAGCCTTCTGGAAAGATCAGATGGTTTTTAGGGGTGTCGTATTCCAAAATACCGCTTTCGATGTAAAAAAGTTCCACTGCCCTGTGCCAGTGCCATGGAACGAAACGGTCATGATATTTGTCAATATGGGCGCGGGATGAGATATAGGGAAAATCGGATGTATAATTGGGCAGCAGTTCTTCTCGGGTGCCTGGGTGAAATTGAATACTTTGAATATTTTTCATAGACTACTTGACAGTACCTCCAAAACAGAAATAATCTGGGCAAACGGCCTTCAAAACAGTTTGAATATACGGTATAGGATCATTGTAATTCATACGCCAGTATTTTGTAAACATATAAAAAATGTACAGCCGTGACA
Organism: Candidatus Fimimorpha excrementavium; assembly: GCA_018710785.1. Lineage (GTDB taxonomy): Bacteria > Bacillota > Clostridia > Lachnospirales > Lachnospiraceae > Fimimorpha > Fimimorpha excrementavium. The sequence continues at coordinate 17,224 of DVJD01000093.1, read as the reverse complement.
AACGTATGAAGACGTAAATGGTAAACAAATTGATTTTCGGACAGATGTAGACAATGCTCTTTTGCGTGTTCGGTTCAAAAACTTGCTAGCGCGTTTGTTTGCCGCACTCTTCAGACAAGAGTATACATGTGAGGAAACTTTTATTCATGTGAAGCATTGCGCAAAGCGATTATGGGTGTATGGATACTTTACAGATGCCGCAAAAGCCGCCCGGCCGTTTTGGGTGCTGGAAAGAAGGATACCTCATGGCTTGCGACGGATGCTGGCTTCCATGTATAATAGAAAAATGAAAATTATGCTATTTTCCGCGTAAATTGTGACTGTTATTTTTGCGTAAAACAGGGTAAAGTTAAAAGTAAAGAAAAGAGGAACAGCCGACGGATGATTCATCCGGCGTGCTGACATAATACTAGATGGTTGGAAGATAATTTCTAAAAAAGAAAGGTGGAATAAAAAATGGTGGATTTGACAAAAAAACCGTATTATCTGAATGAAGAACAGATCAAATGGGTAGAAGATACCATCGCGTCTATGACACTAGAGGAAAAAATTGGCCAGTTATTTGTCAATATGGTCGGAAATGCAGAGGAGCGCAAGCCGGAAAACATCAAAAAAATGATTGATACGTATCATCCAGGCGCCATCCGCTATCACAACGCGCCCAAGGAAGAACTGTGGGAGATGGCAAATTGTTTACAGAATACATCCAGGATTCCGTTTCTCATTGCATCCAACTGCGAGGCAGGGGGAAACGGTGGGACAGGCGGCGGAACGCCGATGGCCAACGGCGCAGCCATGGCAGCGATGGATTCGGAGGATGCTGTCTATAAGATGGCGACGGTCGCAGCGAAGGAAGCGGAGGCTGTGGGATGCAACTGGAATTTTGCGCCTGTGGTTGACCTGACCTACAACTGGAGAAACACGATCGTACAGCTTCGTGCGTTTAATCACAATCCGGACGATGTCATCCGTTATTCAAAGGTATTTTTCAAAGCCATGAGAGAACGGAACCTGGCTACGTGTATCAAACATTTTCCAGGAGACGGCACAGAGGAAAACGATCAGCATCTGATCATGGGTATCAATGAATATTCCTGCGAACACTGGGATGAGACATTTGGGAAGGTATATAAAGAATTGATCGACGAGGGCGTGATGACGATTATGGCCGGTCACATTGCCCTGCCTGCATATTCAAAGAAATTAAGACCCGGGATCAAGGATGAGGATATCCGTCCGGCTACCCTGGCTCCGGAGTTGATTACCGATCTGTTAAAAGGACAGCTTGGATTCAACGGCCTGGTTGTCACCGATGCGTCTCATATGATCGGCATGTTCGGCGCGACGATTCCGAGAAAGGAGCAGGTGCCGGGAGCCATCGCGGCGGGCTGCGATATGTTCCTGTTCTTCAATGATAAGGAAGAGGATTTCGGCTATATGATGGAGGGATACAAGAATGGAACCATCACGGAAGAGCGCTTGAATGACGCCCTTCACAGGATCCTGGGCGTAAAAGCCGCCCTGAATCTGCATACAAAGAAGGCGGAGGGCAGGCTGATGCAGCCCAAATCCCATCTGGAAATCGTCGGGTGCGAGGCGCATAAGAAGGCTTCCAGAGAATTGGCAGACCAGTATATCACCCTCGTAAAAGACCGTCTCGGATATCTGCCCATGACGCCGGAACGCTATAAAAAGATCAAACTATTCTATATCGGTTCCGAGGATATGGTCATCGCCGGGACGAAGATACCGGCGGATAACAGTACGGTTATCAACGATATCGTAGGGCAGTTGGAGGCGGAAGGATTTGAGGTGGACGCTTCCGTTCCAGCCAAAAAAGGAAAGATGGAAGATTTCAAGAAGGCATACGACCTTGTCCTTTTGGTATTGAACGTACAGGGATTCGCCCAGTTCAACACCATGCGTGTGAAATGGGACGAGCCGACAAAGCAGCCCTGGTATATGTCAGAAGTGCCCACAGTCGTTGTCTCCTTAAGCAATACGAATAACCTGATCGACGTCCCCATGGCGAGATGCTATATCAATTCCTATATGGCGCACCATGAGAGCTTTGCAGCCACACTGGAAAAACTCATGGGCAAGAGCGAATTTAAGGGACGTTTCGATGAGAATGTTTTCTGCGGAAGATGGGAGACCAGATTCTGACGGCCTGTATTGAAGCCGAAACAAATCCTGCAATCGGTAGAGGCTGTCCTGATAGGTGATTGCGAAATGCATGGGTGGGAAGAGGGACTCAAGAGGAATTCAGGATGGCCAAGGAGAGCGACAGAGTTTATATATGTAGGATTTATAAGGTTTTGGGAGTTTTATGAGTATCTCTTAAAAATAATTACGGGATTTTTGTACCCGAAAATAGACGTTACAAAAAGAAGGAGGCAATCCCATGCAGAGCGGAGACTAAAAAAGTCTGGATTCTGTGGGATTGCCTCCGGTTTGTCTGTCCGGCGGTAGAAAAAGGTATGAACAGACCGCTCTCTTCTTTTTGAGGAGAAGAGAACGGCCGTATCACAGGCTATTTTCACGGGGAAGAAAATGTGATGTCGTTTCTGCTGAAATTCCCGTCTGTTTCAAAATTGTAAAAACAATAAAAGACGGTGATATCGCGCTCGGGGTCATAAATCGTGACACAGGGCATATTTTTTACGGAAACTTCCTCTAAAGCGGCGCCGGGCAGAATACCGGTGACGATCCCCTGGCATTCTTTTGTGAGGGGAATGGGGGTTCGGGAATAGGAAACGGTCATTTGTTCGGAGTTTGAGGAGCCGATGCCAGTCGGCGGTCCGGCCAGGCGTTTTCCGAGAAACGTCTGTTTTATCAGAACAAAATAGAGATTACTGTCCCTGCCCTCGTAAACGATGAGCTGGTTATGCGCGGGATGCCCCTCTTCCAGTTCGGCCTGATGGAGAATCCTTTGGGGGTCTTCGGCCTGCGTCCCGTTCTTCCATTGATCAAGGGAAGTGGGATACCGGTGGATCGTCCACCCCACTGCAAGAATTACGAGGATTAAGAAAAAAAGTGTCAAAGAAAGCAATACTTTTTTCAACATGGAAAACGATCCCCTCCAATCTGTGAATGGCGCGGGCGGAACTGTTACGTGCATGGCGGCAGAAATCCTCTCTGCCAGTTACTTTCAAGGGATAGAACAGGATGGATCAGAATATGGCTGACATCCATCACTCTCCGTGAAACACATACCGGTCGAGCCGTTCCATGGCCTCCTTTACAAGGCTGTGGGGAAGCGCCAGATTCAGGCGGATGGCATAGGGGCGGTGAAATGGTCTTCCGTCCTGCCAGATAACGCCCACAGCCACACCGGCTTTCAGTAATTCGTCCATGGTTTTATGATGGGATTTGCACCACGCCTCGCAGTCCAGATACAGCATATATGTACCCTGGGGCTTTGCCAGGGTGACGCCTTCGAAGTGTTCGGTGATATAACGGTAGGCGTAATCCACATTTTCAGTCAATACGGCGCGCAGCTCGTCCACCCATTCGTGTCCTTCCGGCTGGTAGGCGCCGATCAGAGCGTGCATGGACAGAACGTTCATGGAATTGTAATGGCAGAGGGAAGACTGCTTTTCCACCCGTTCACGCAGATACTTATTGTAAATGATGTGGTAAGAGCCGATCAGACCGGCCAGATTAAACGTCTTAGAAGGCGCGTACATGGCGATGACATGCTCTTTGGCCCATTGAGAGACCGACTGGGTCGGAATGTGATGATATCCGTCAAGCGTCAGATCGGACCAGATCTCGTCAGAGATTACAAAACAGTCATTGGCGCGGTAGACGTCCATGGCTTTCTCGATTTCCCAGCGCTCCCACACGCGGCCGCTGGGGTTGTGGGGAGAGCAAAAGACCGCTGCGTGAATTTTGTGTTCTTTCAGTTTTCGATCCATATCTTCATAGTCCATGCGCCAGATTCCGTTTTCGTCCAGAATCAGATCGCTGTGTACGATGTGATAGCCATAATTGGTGATACAGCCGGTAAATCCAATGTAGGTCGGGCTGTGGAGCAGAATGGAATCTCCGGGAGAACAGAGAACCTGCAGTGCAGACATCACGCCTCCCAAAACGCCGTTTTCATATCCGATGGCCTCTTTTGTCAGACCGGTGACATGGTTTCTTTTCTCCTGCCACTGGATAATCGCACGGAAATATTCCTCGGATGGATTAAAATAACCGAATGCGGGGTGCTTCACCCGCTCGATGATATGGCTCTGTATCGTGGGGACGGTGGCGAAATTCATATCTGCCACCCACATGGGGATTCGGCTGAATCCCTCCCGGATTGTTGCATCCGGAATCGGAATGACGTCAACGGCGATGGAATCCTTCCCATGCCGGTCCATAATGGTGGTAAAATCGTACTTCATATTGCAAACCCTCATTTCTATGCGGCGTATGATGGAAAGCCTGTGTCTGCCGCACGGATACAGGCTTTTTAATAATTTTATTTTAACACAGAAAGGGAGCGAGTTAAAGTAAAGATCCAAGTTGTCTGCAGTTTCTTTTTTATGAGATTGCCGTTTATTTAATTTATCCGCGTATGCATCCGATGTTTCAATGATAAAAGAGGTGATTCAATAAACGAATAATAATAATTGGTAAAAATATATGGGGATAAATTGTCTGAATTTAATGAAATAATAAATTTATACACAAAATAGTTTCTGTTTGTAAGAAAAAAGAAAGAAAAAATTAAACATAAAATCTGTATTGTACGGAATTAAAAGATGGATGTTTATAGATACATATGATATAATAAAAATAGTTAAAAGTGCGGATGTATGTAGTCGATTTTTGAAAGTTTTTGTATGTCAAATGGAGAGGGAGGGATTTTTTATGAGGGAAAAGGTTAGGAGACGAATGGCACTGGTGTTGTGTTTGTGTATGATGGTTTCTTTGTAGGTACTGCAGGTCGGAGCAGAAGAGTTATCCTCCGAATTTCAGCTAAATCTGACAGGGGAATATCAGGAAGGTTTGACAAGGGAAATGCTGAAAATGCTCAACGGGGAAAGAGAAAAGGCAGGAGTGGAGCCTTTTATTATGACGGAAAAACTGGAAGACGCTGCACAGCAGAGAGCGGTGGAGACGTTTGTTTTGCGGGATCATCAGCGTCCAAACGGTACAGGATCAGGCGATTGTAATTTCGCCTGAGGCCGAGGGAAAGTCATTTTGACAGCTAAGGTCGGCATTTATACAGCGGAAAAGAAACTGATCGTTACCGATGAAGCTATAATGGAACCGCAGGATTCGGCAGAGACCGGTGAAAGTAGCGGAATGGGAAATCTGCTTGGTATGATTGGCACTATGATGATTTTGGCAGGATGTGTGATAAGGGAGAAACGGAGAAAGACAAATGGAATGATTTAACAAAAGACAGACAGAAAGGGGGGGGATTCCAAAGGACACAAGAAAAGGATCGGATATATTTCCGATATAAAAGGTGCTGTATGCAAAAGGGCGTCTGGTAAACCAAGAGATGGCATGGGACGAAAAATGGGGGACAGAAACGTCAGGAAAACACTGTAAATTTTTCTGATATGGGGAGTGCATGGGAGACCGGATGGCCGACGAGGGAAGGAGGTATCCCTATGAGAGAAAAAGTGAGAAAAGTGATGACAGTTTTGCTGTGTGCAGTTTTGATGGCCGGTATGATTACCATCCAGCCCAGGGCGGAAGAACCGTCGCCGACGGTTACCATGGATGTGGCCGGAAAGAGTCATGAGGCACAGGCGAGGGACGTGCTTGCGCTGGTCAATGAGCAGAGGGTGCAGGCCGGAGTGGAGCCGCTTATCATGGCGGCAGAGTTGGAAACCATTGCGAAGCAGAGGGCGGCAGAGCTGGCAGTATTTTACAGCCATATGCGTCCGGACGGAACAGCGTGCTTTACGGCAGCGGACGGAATGAAATATATGAGTATTGGCGAAAATATCGCCATGGGGCAGCCGGATGCCGCAAATGTGGTGGACAGTTGGATGAACTCGGAGGGGCATAGAAAAAATATATTAAGTACCGAATTTACCCACATTGGTATCGGATGCTTTGAATACAGCGGAATCAAACATTGGGTACAGTTCTTCATGGGCGGCGTTTCGGATGTGGAGGAAGCAGATCCGGAAGGAGCGGATTCGATTGACTGTACGGTGTCTGCCACTGCAAATCTGGACACCATAGGCGGTACGCTGGCTTTTGCCGAAGCGGAAGTGACTGCAAATCCTGGGACAGAGATTAATTTGGACCTGGTGGTATCCATGGATGGTAAGACGATGCCGGTATCCGGGGGAAGCCTTGTGATTTCTTCCGACAGTAAGGCCGTCACAGTGGAGGATCAAACGATCCGGATTGCGGCAGGCGCATCCGGCACGGCTGTGCTGACGGCTACGGCAGGCGGTCAGACGGCGGTAAAGACGCTGAATATTGTCTGCGAACACGTATGGGGAGACTGGACGACGACGAAGGAAGCCACCTGGGAGGAAGAAGGAGAACAGGTTCGCGTCTGTGCAAACTGCCAGACAAAAGAAACCAGGGTTCTGCCAAAACTCTCGGAAGGACACGAACATGACTTTACAGGAAAAGAAACCGTGGTGAATGAAGCGACCTGTACAAAAGAGGGAAGCAAGACCATCGCCTGTGCGAATCCGAACTGCGGTGAAGTAAGGACAGTGACGATCCCTGCGCTGGGCCACGATGGAAAAGAGACGACGGCAGCGGCCACCTGCACAAAAGACGGCAGACGGGAAGTGATCTGCAGTCGCTGTGGCGCGGTTCTTGAGACAGAAGTCATCCCGGCCATCGGTCATGTATGGGGGGATTGGGAGACGACAAAAGAGGCTGCCTGGGACGAGGATGGTATGGAGACCAGAACCTGTGCAAACTGTCAGGAAAAGGAGACGAGAGTCCTGCCGAAGCGTTCCGAAGGACATGAGCATGACTTTACGGGAAAGGAAACCGTGGTGAAAGAAGCGACCTGTACGGAAGAGGGGAGCAGGACCATCGCCTGCAGTAATCCGGAATGTAAAGAGGTGAAGACAGAAGCGATCCCTGCGCTGGGCCATGAGGAAAAAGAAGTGGTAAAGACAGCGACCTGTACGGAAAAAGGGACAAAAGAAATCGTATGCTGTCGCTGTGGATTAATCCTGAAGAAAGAAATTATCCCGGCAGAAGGCCATGATTTTGGTGATTGGCGGGTCGTAAAGAAAGCGACGGAAAAGGAAGAAGGAGAACGTCAGCGTGTGTGCAGAACATGTAATTATGTGGAAAAAGAGACGCTGAAGAAGCTGGAGCCGGATGATTCGGCAAAAACCGGCGACGACAGTCAGATGATTTTCTTTACCATGAGTTTGGTCAGTGCTGCGGTAATCCTTGTACTGACAGGATGTATTCTGGCAGAGAGACGGAGAAGAATCCATAAAAGATAGTACCGGAAAGGTTTCGCAGCTGAGTATGCATAGGTTGGAAAGGAAGATTCCGGTAGGCGTGATAGGCAGTTGTGGAACTCGTTGGAAGGGATGGCGGATTCAAAATGGAGACCAGGATAGTCAGAGGGAGCGAATGTTTGCCGAAACAAGTTTCGTAAACCTTTAATATGCTTTAGAAAGGAGAAGTCCCCTGCGTCTGTGCCATACATGGACGCAGGGTTTTTTTGCCTGAAGGGAGAAAATCATTGGTTTCTATGAGAATAAACCTGTGGTAAAATAAAAATAAGTATTCTTCAAAGCCAGAAGAATGGATGGGCAGCGATGCGTGGAGCAGGATTCAAAACATGAGAAAGAGGCGGGCTGATGAAAAATTTGTATTTGATTGGTGGAAGTATGGGCGTCGGGAAGACGACGGTATGCCAGATTATGAAAAAACAGATGGAACGCTGTGTATTCCTGGATGGAGACTGGTGTTGGGATATGCATCCATTTACGGTGACGCAGGAGACGAAAGCCATGGTGATGGAAAATATATGCTTTCTTCTGAACCAGTTTATCCACTGTTCTGTCTGCGAGACGATTCTCTTTTGCTGGGTAATGCATGAGCAGAGCATTGTGGATGGGATCGTGTCCCGCCTGGATACAAGAGCATGCAGGATTCATAAGATTTCGCTGATTTGTCGGCCGGAAGAGTTGAAGAGACGTTTGCAAAAAGATGTGGACGCCGGTGTGCGAAAGAAGGATGTGATCGCAAGAAGCCTTGACAGAAGCAAAGCGTATAAGGGATTGGATACGGATAAAATGGATGTCTCTGATTTGACTGCCGAACAGGCAGCGGAGCAGATCATAGCCCGCTATGCAGGGCAGAAGGATAATGGCGGGGAAATCGGCGGGGGACTGCAAAATTAACCAAAATACGTCTTTTCCGTATGGGGAAAACTTCGTGAAATATCGCCTTTGAAAAAATGGAAGATTTTGGGGTATACTATAAGCAACACGAGTCAATGGGCCAAGACACCCGTATCAGGCGATAGAAATGAGGGATATCATGTTTAAAATCGGGAGTTATGTGATGTACGAAAACGAGGGCGTATGCCGGGTTATGGATATCACGCCCTATCCGTACGGGAATCAGGAAAAGGGACAGAAGCTGTATTATCAATTGTCTCCATTGTTTAAAAAGGGAGCAACCATTTATGTGTCGGTGCATACGAACGCGCAGATCAGAGATATCATGACGGCAAAAGAAGCCCGTTTCTTTATGGAACATCTGGCTGGAATAAAACCGGACATCCTGCGAAGCAGAAAACCGGCCCAACTGACGGAGCATTACAGAAAGATGCTTCTGACATATCAGCCAGAGATACTGCTTTCCCTGATGAAAGAAGGATATGTGAAAAAAACGGAGGCGGAAGAGCAGAAAAAGAAACCGGGGCAGATTGACCTACAATATTTAAAATCAGCGGAGGCGCTGGTCTGTGCAGAGCTGGCGGTGGCGTTAAACAGTACGGTGGAGACAATAAAAGAATATCTGGAGAGCCGAATCCGAAAAGAGATTCGGGAATACAAAAGTAATGAATAAAAAGAGTGACGGAAAAAACGGGATTTCTTGCAGGGTGGTACAAAGACCGGCGGGAGATCCCGTTTTTTTCGCAGAACACATTCCTTATTCCCGCGGCCAACAAGCCAAGGGGACATGTTTGCATGTCCATTTGGCGGCTGACGCGAGGGTCAAATATCCGGATGCTTGCAGTTGGATGCCTCGTATGCCTGCATCGTGGTATTGGACCGCTCCACAAATTTGGACGTGATCTTAGAACGGTTATAAACCAGATGCAGATACATGGCGTCGTGGGCGCGGATGGGATCGTGGGCGGTGATGGCCTCGGTGACGGCCCGGTGGGTTTCCATGGTCTCCTGTTTCAGGATGTTTCCGGTCATCTCTATGAACAGAGGGATGGTACTGTTGATGATGGGGATCAGCCGGGGTACCACCAGATTTTTACTGCTCATGGCGATGGCCGTATGAAATTCAATGTCTTTATGCGTATGGTCGGTTCCGGCGGCAAGCAGCTCCTCGACTTCGAGGCACAGGCGGCGAATCCGAAGGATGTCTTCGGCGGTGGCATTGGAGGCCGCCATACCGGCGATGGATGGCTCCAGGAGAAAGCGCACTTCCAGAAGATCCGTTACCAGCTTTTCCTTATCTCCGATAAAGGTAAACCCCAGCGGATCTTCCACGATCCCCGGCGTCTTGGCGATGTAGGTACCGGAACCCTGGCGTATAGTTACAATATTTCTGGAAGCCAGCAGTTTCATGGCTTCCCGGATGGAACTTCTTCCGGCCCCCATTTTTTCGGATAACACAGACTCATTGGGCAGTTTGTCGCCCGGTTCCAGATGTTCTTGCAAAATAAAGGCGATTACGTCTTCCGCTAACCGTTCCGGAAGGCTTTTTTCTTCGTCTGATAAATTCGTCATATGATTTTTCTCCAATCGTTCCGTGTCTATAGCAATAAAGGTGCTGTATGACTGGGACTTTATTTTTTGCCCAGAAATCTTATAAAAATAAGAATAGGACAGAAAGAGAGGAATGTCAAATCGTGATTGTACACAAAAATGTGAAAAGAAATTGTGAAAAATTACAGGATTGATTTTTGGGAAAAATGTATTAAAATAAAAACATCAGATGACTTATTGAAGAAAATACAAAAAAACTGATTCAATCACTAGTTTTACCGCTAAAAGATCAGATGATTTTAAAAGAGGTCAGATGAATAAAAAAGCCAGACCATTTGTCTGGGAACAATGGAGGAAAACAATGACAGAACCAGTATTTATGGCGGATCCCACCCGGCTCATACTTGCGGCGGCGGTGGGGATCCTGCTGCTCCTATTTTTGATTATCAAGTTTAAACTGCATCCGGTGATTTCCATGATGATCTCCGCGATCGTGATCGGTGTGGGCGCGGGGATGCCGCTGTCCCTGATCGGAGAGACGGTGGAGAAGGGCGTAGGAAAAACCCTGCAGGGGATTGCCCTTTTGATCGGACTGGGTTCCATGTTCGGAGGGATTTTGGAGATCAGCGGCGGCGCGCAGAAGATTGCCCAGACTCTGATTCAGAAGTTTGGACAGACAAAGGCCGGATGGGCGTTGGGATTAACCGGACTTGTGATTGGAACAACCGTATTTTTTGAAGCCGGAGTGGTAATCCTGATTCCTCTGGCATTTAATGTGGCGAAACAGACGAAGAAATCCACGCTGTGCTATGCGATTCCGCTGTTGGCCGGACTGGCTTCCGGATATGCCTTTGTACCGCCGTCGGCCGGTTCGGTGCTGGTGGCCAATGCGCTGGGAGTCAGCCTGGGGACGATGATCGCCGTGGGGATCCCTGTGGCGGTAATCTCCACTGTGATTGCCGGTATCGTATGGGGCAGAGTGATCGGCAATAAGATTTTTACCAGTCTGCCTGCCAACATCGAGGAAGTGAAGGACAAAGAGCGGGGCCTGCCTCCTTTCTGGCTGGTACTTACGATCATCCTGATTCCCCTGGTGCTGATCCTTTTGAGTACCATCGCCGTATATCTTCCGATTCCCCAGGGAGTACAGAGCGTACTTCAGTTTTTGGGAGAGCCGTTTTTGGCGCTGACCATCGCCACTTTAGTGGCCATGTATTTTCTGGGAACCCGTCAGGGATACAGTAAGGCGGAACTGAAAAAAATCCTGGATCATTCGCTGCGTCCAGTCGGCATGATTCTGCTCGTCATCGCCAGCGGCGGCGTCATCCGCTGGATGCTGCAGGATTCCGGGCTTGGCAATATCATCGGGCCGGTATTGGAGCAGAGCGGAATGCCGCTGATTCTGGTGGCCTTTTTGATTGCGTTTTTGGTCAGGGCGTCGGTGGGAAGCTCCATCGTGGCCATGACCATGGCTTCCGGCATTATGGCCGCCATGCCTGCCGTGGCTGGCTGCAGCGTGCTTTATAAAGCTGCCATGTGCTGTGCCATCTGCGGCGGGGCGACGGCTCTCAGCCATGTCAATGACGCCGGATTCTGGCTGGTGGGAACCTTTTTGGAGATTGATGAGAAGACGACACTGAAATCCTGGACCGTGATGGAGACACTGATCGGACTGTCCGGGCTGGGATTGGGATTGCTTATTTCCCTGTTTGCATAAAAGAATAAAAATGAAGGAGGAGATTGCAAGATGGAACTGAGAAGTCAGAAATTAAGAGAGATGGCGCCGGAATTGGATCCGCTGCGTCTGGGGACGGGGTGGAAGCTGGAAGATCTGGCGAAACCACAGATTATCATTGAGAGTTCCTTTGGGGACAGCCATCCGGGGAGCGGCCACCTGCTGGAGCTGGTGGAGGAGGCCAGAAAGGGCGTGGCAGAGGCCGGGGGATTCGGCGCCCGCTATTTCTGTACGGATATCTGTGACGGGGAAGCCCAGGGGCATGACGGGATCAATTACTCCCTGCCGTCCAGGGATATGATGGCCAATATGATCGAGATCCATGCCAATGCCACGCCCTTTGACGGAGGCGTGTTCATTGCGAGCTGCGATAAGAGTATGCCGGCACACCTGATGGCCGTCGGGAGGATTAATATTCCATCCATCGTCGTGACCGGGGGCGTGATGGACGCCGGTCCGGATCTGCTGACGCTGGAACAGATCGGGATGTACAATGCCATGTGCGAGCGCGGGGAAATCACAAAAGAGAAGATGGAATTTTATAAGCACCATGCCTGTCCGTCCTGCGGCGCCTGTTCGTTTATGGGGACGGCGTCCACCATGCAGGTCATGGCGGAGGCGCTGGGACTGATGCTGCCGGGAAGCGCATTGATGCCCGCCACCAGCAAAGATTTAAGAGAGTTTGCCAGAAAAGCGGGAGAACAGGCGGTATGGCTGGCAAAGCACAACCTGACGCCGGACAAGATCGTGACCATGAAGTCTTTTGAAAACGCCATCATGGTACATGCGGCCATCTCCGGTTCCACCAATTCCCTTCTCCATATTCCGGCCATTGCCAAGGAATTTGGATTCGAGATCGACGGGGATACCTTTGACCGCCTCCACAGAGGCGCCCACTACCTGTTAAACATCCGTCCGGCGGGACAGTGGCCTGCCCAGTTCTTCTACTATGCAGGCGGCGTTCCGACGATTATGGAAGAGATCAAAGACATGCTTCACCTGGATGTGATGACGGTGACGGGAAAGACTCTGGGAGAAAACCTGGAAGACCTGAAAAAGAGCGGATTCTATGAAAAATGCCAGGGTTATCTGGATCAATGGAAGTTAAAGAGGGAAGACGTGATCCGCCCCTTCGACAAGCCGTTTGGGACGGACGGCAGCATCGCCATCTTAAAGGGGAACCTGGCGCCGGACGGCGCCGTCGTAAAGCACACGGTGGTTCCGAAGGAGATGTTTGAGGCTGTTCTTCGCGCCAGACCGTTTGACTGTGAAGAGGAAGCCATCAAAGCTGTCCTGACCCATGAGATCCAGCCGGGGGACGCCGTTATCATCCGCTATGAGGGGCCGAAGGGAAGCGGGATGCCGGAAATGTTTTACACGACGGAAGCCATCGCATCTGACGCGACGCTGGGAGCCAGCATTGCCCTTCTGACCGACGGCCGTTTTTCCGGCGCGTCCAAAGGACCGGCCATCGGCCATATCTCCCCGGAAGCCGCAGAGGGCGGTCCCATCGCCCTGGTGGAAGAAAACGATCTGATCGAGATCAGCATCCCTGACCGCATCATCCGCATCGTGGGCGTCAATGGCATAAGAAAGACGGAAGAAGAGATGGAAGCGATCTTAAGAGAGAGAAAAGCGGCCTGGAAGCCGAAGGAAAACCGCTATAAGAGCGGCGTGCTGAAACAGTTTGCCGATAAGGCTGTGTCTCCGATGAAGGGCGGATATATGGAGTAAGCGGCAAGTGTGACACGCGTGGATGAGAAAAATCCGCCATCAGAATGTTGCGACGAATGGGTCGGCAACGATTCTGATGGCGGATTTTGCGTTTTGTTTGATACCGATGCAGCCTTTTCGCTTGTCCGCCATTTTTTAAGATCGTATGGAATTTAATTTATTCCTGCTTTTTCATGTACATAGGAGCCGCCATCATGTATAATTTAAGTATACAAACCCGAGCATGATTTTGTGACAGAATATGGTATTGTTAGGCGAGAGGGTGTTTGAAAATTGCTGGCGTTTGCGTTTTGGAAGCCGTTGGCATAAATTTTCGGATACGCTCTATTATTATAGAGTATTATGGAGGAAAAGCTGCCCTCAAGTCCTGCGGACGGAAAGGGGCAATGCGGCAGACGAGTGCCATTTCGACGGCGGCTTGCGGCAGTATGGATAATAGGGTAAAGATTGGTACGGTTTTGTGGAAGTGAGGGGATGTACGATGGATAAAGGCAATGTGGAACACTTAAAACCGATTGCGGAGACGGTGCTGGATTATTGGTACACCATTGAATTTCTGGGACAGGATGCCATCCCGGAATTGACATATGAAGAGAAAAAGAAGATTCAGGAAGCGGAGGAAGGAAAGGAAAAAAGCGGGCGAGGTGGGGAAAGAACTGGAATAGAGCGGATATTGGGGCTGCCGGGAAAGGATTTTTTAGACAAGATATTGGGTATGGACGATACCGATACATTAAAGATCTTGCGGTAATCCTGCATCTTCCGACAGTCCCTGACTTCCAGAGCAGTGGGAACGCACATCGGTAGTTCTGCGAGAACGATTTTTACTGTATTCAGCAATTATGTAAGCGGGATTCCTTTTTGAGAGAGCGCGTCTAAAATCATTTCTGCGATGGCAGCGTTCCCACGCGCTGCCTGAAATTTTTTCTGAAAGGGAATGATATGCTCTTTGTAAGACATATCCTGTAAAACCCTTTTCGCATTGTCTTTTAGTATGTCCGGGGTTAGCGGTTTCTTTTTGAGATATCTCCCCAAATGCAGATCTTCAATCTGCTGCGCCACTCGCGGCTGATCGTTGCCGACAGGGATAACCAGCATGGGCGTTCCATAATATAAGGCTTCATTTACACTGTTCATCCCGCCGTGGGTGATAAAGAGAGAGGCCCTTTTCAGTATTTTTAATTGCGGAACAAAAGGATAGATAAAAATGTTGGCCGGTATCTCGCCAAGTTGTTCTTTCTTAACCGTTTTTCCAAGGGAAATGATCACGGAAACGGATTCGTCACGGAAAGCGTCGATACATTTTCGAAAGAACGCTGCGGAAGTATTCAGCAGGGTTCCGAGGGAAATGTAAATGATGGGGGTTGTCATTTGGGAAAAATCAAAGTCTTGCTCCGCGCGATCCTCCATTGCCGGGCCAACATATTTATAATGAGCGGCAGGAAACTCGTCGGGGTAAATCTGAAAATCTCTGATCGTATACGTGAAATTCAGACTGGGCGCATTGTGTACCATTTCCTTTGAAATATCCCCATAACGCAAACCAAATTTCTTTTGGATTACTTTAGATAACAGCCTGCAAAGCCGCGGGTAACGGAATATTGCGGTCATATACCAACCGCCGGTTCTTCCAAAATCGCGCAGCACTTTTTCGTTCAATGTAAAGGTCGAAAACAGGCGAAACGCCGGTATGTTCAACTGATCGGCCAAAGCCTTTCCCGGAAGAAACAGCATCTCATAAATCAAGCAGTCAAAATCTGCGCCTACCCTTTGGACAGTCTGATAGGCAGCAAACCAGCTTTTTATCTCCTTTTGAGAAGGGGAAAGCGTTTCCGGGTAATTGTCGTATGGAAGGAATACAGCGCCGGTTTTCTCAATTTTTTCCTTCCAGTCCGACGCATTGATATAGCACACATGATGTCCCAAATCCACCAATACCTTTGCCAGCCCCAACGTGGGAGTTGTATGGCCGGAGAAAGGCAGGTTCACCATCAGAATATTCCTTTTTTTAAATGCACGCATAATAAACCCGCAAACCCTCCTTTACCTGTGCGGTCAATTCCGCGCTGAAAATCGGCGTATCAAATCGGGATGCAAGAAGGGCGATAAAGTCAACCTTTTCGCACATTTCTTCATAGCCGCTTTCAACGATAGACGGATCGAGCCAAATATCAATCAGAAGAATCAGCACACCGGCAAGTTCCTTGGGATATTTGCAGTCAAATTCCTTATTTGCCGTACCTTGCCGCAAAATTTCTTCTAAATAGCCGGAAAGGACATTCAGAGAATTTCGCAGAGTGTCCAGAAGCGCAAAAGGAACTTTTTCAGCCCACTTTTCTTTTGTGAGTATTGAGAGGGTGTCGTTGGAAAAAAGGTAAGCAATCATCTGGCTGATTTTTTGCTGTGCCGTCATTTCCGTATGTGCCGTCAGTTCTTTGATGCGGCTGGTATACCGCTCCTTTTCATAATTGGATAGATAAACGACAATCTCTTGCTTGCTTTGAAAATAATGGTAAATCGCTCCTTTTGACATTCCGCTGGTTTCAACAATGTCCTGCATGGTAGTAGTTTCATACCCTTTCTCTAAAAACAGCTTCATTGCAGCATCAATGATTTTGCCTTTGGAAAGCAATGATTTTTCTTCTTGTTTCATTTTTTATCCCCCAAAAATAAACCGTCGTTCGGTTTTTTTATATTAACATAGTTTCGTTATGATGTCAATCTATGGAGTTTATAAAATTTTTAGAAATGAATTAGCACGCATCTCTTGTTAGTTGCGATTGGTTTTTGTCTTGTGTTATCAAATGACGCAGAGCCTTATTTTCAAGGATTCTGCGGCATTGATGTTTTTATCTGGGAGCGTCTTGATTTATGTGGAAATGGTGTAAAAATTGGTGTAGTAACCGTTTTATATCAATAAGGCAGCTATGGCAAAGGAAACACTATTTGAAAGAACATAAGAAAGCGGTTTATATTACTCTGCTTACAAGTGGCAGGTTGATTAGTTATCTTTCAGATATAGAAGAATTGGCACAAGAACGCTTTGAAAGGATTGTAGAATTGATTTGTAACTAACCGAGCAAAGATTTTTGATAAATGCTTGACTGTAAACCTTGTTTATAGCTTATTATTAAGTAAAATAGAGTTGCTTGAAAGAGGGGATGCATAACATGACTATAAAAGACGTAGAAAAACGAACAGGTTTATCCCGTTCTAATATCCGATTTTATGAAAAGGAAAAACTTATTGAGCCTTCGAGAAATGAAAGTAATGGTTATAGAGATTATTCTGAAAATGATGTGGAAAATATAAAGAAGATTGCATATCTACGTACATTGGGAATTTCTATTGAGGATATACGAAGTATTATATCCGAAAAAGTAACATTGCGGGAAATGCTTGAGAAGCAAAATGAAGTATTAAAAAGTCAGATTACTGATTTGAATAAGGCGAAATTCATGTGCGAAAAAATGTTGGATGAAGAAAGTATTAGTTATGAAAAATTACAGATAGAACAGTATGTAACAGATTTGCATGACTATTGGAAAGATAATCAAACTGTTTTCAAACTGGATTCAGTCAGCTTTTTGTATATTTGGGGAAGTATGATTACCTGGACAACGATTACCGTACTATGTTTGATTATTGGGGCTTTGTTTTACTCTAAGCTGCCGACAGAAATTCCGGTACAATGGAGTGAAGGAGTGGCAACATCCTTAGTTAATAAAAACTGGATTTTTATTTGTCCGGTTATATGTATCATAATCCGTTATTTATTAAAACCTTTTATCTATGCGAAATTGCAGATGAACAATTATTATGGAGAAATTATAACAGAGTATCTGACAAA